>JBKPNW010000275.1:0-34240 GCA_046732815.1 Actinomycetota bacterium
CGCATA
This sequence comes from Actinomycetota bacterium, assembly GCA_046732815.1. Classification (GTDB taxonomy): domain Bacteria; phylum Actinomycetota; class Rubrobacteria; order Rubrobacterales; family Rubrobacteraceae; genus Rubrobacter_D. The sequence goes on from JBKPNW010000275.1 coordinate 7, forward strand.
GACCGGAGGCTTATTTACCCAAGTGCGGGGCCTACTCACCCTTTTCGCAGGATGTCGGTCTCTTGCTAGCGGTCGGCGGCAGCAACACTGTAGCTGCTACAGTAATCCCCAGAACACATACGTCTCCCGAAATAGAGGCGTTTACAAGCGCTCAGACGAAGGTGCCCGGCATAGCAGGTAAGTGGCAGGCCGGCTTCTGTGGGAAGAACGCCGACAACCACAATGAGACTATTAAGGGTGCCGGCAACGCAAGCGGCTGGATTGAGGTTGTGAACCAGGCCTTTTGATACGTGGTTGAAAGCTTACCTTGGCCGGGGTGGCTCATGATCCGGCTCTTGGTCTTATTCACCGGAGTGCTTAGGAGGTCCACTCTACGACGTTCATAACGCCTGGTGGATAAGGGCTTTGGGGATTTCCGCGAAGGTAGGCTCAGAAGCTGACTGGAAATCAGCCGGAGCGAACCAGACCCCCTACCGGAAAACTAGCTGATACTCCGGTTGCCTCAGGCGGAACTCGTGTCCCACCAACACCAAGGCTAGTTCTATCGGTGACCCCGAGCGGCGTAGCTCGCAGTAATCCTCTATGAACTGTACGGATTCCCTGGTGCCCGCAAGCATCTGTATGGCTTGCTGGTCTGTGGAGGGTGCCTCTACTCTCTCCGAAGCGTGGTTTGTGGGGTTGTACCAGTACATCTTTGTGTCCTCCTTCCCGAAAAGGACGATACCTCTAATATTCCCGTTGCTACGAGCACCAAAACATTGGCCGAGGTTCGGAGATGTCAAGGGGTCTTGTCGCCCCGGTCGGGGTCTGTGCTCGGATTCGAAGATTCGACGTCTCTACCGTGCTAGCCCGTACGCTTTGCGTCATTCCGGTTGCGCCGAACTATCGCCGAAGCCTTCACCGATCCTGACCGCCCTGCAACCTCTCGAATCTGACGTTTAATGAACCGCCCCTGCTCGCTGCCCTCGGGAAACTCCCCGTAAAGTCTCTGGAGGCGCTCTTGCTCGACGTCCAGCCCGCGAGAGAGAGAGTCCAAGCGTTCGAGGGTAGCGTTCTCAAGCCCGCTTTCGAACTCGCCTTCCCCGCTGTCTCTAGCCCACCCGAGCGACAGAGGAACAGGTCCTTGCTGCTCGACAGACACCTGCGAATCGAGGAGTTCTTCCGGGGCCACGCCCAAAGCTCGAGCCAGCTTACCGAGGGTACCAAAGTGCGGGCGTCCGACCTTGCCGGTCTCGATGCCGGAGACCGTCGTGGGACTCAGGCCCGCCTCCCGAGCTAACCTCGCCTGGGTCCACATCCGCAGACGACGGATATCTTCCACACGCTTGCCTATGTCGGACACTCTCACACCTCATCTCTTTCTGCCAGCGAAAGCATAACATAAACTGTATGAAATTTCTATCATAGCTGTATGAAGAATAGAAATTCTGTAAAAATAATTGGAAAACTGTTTGAAACCTGTACGAAAGGGTATATAATGGTCGCGCAGAAGGGAGGTCGGCCCCGGTCTTCGGGACCACGAAGAGAAGGAGGTGCAAGGATCATGTTGAGTCCTTTCCGTGGGTTTTACGATGCGCACAGTGAGGTGGATCGCCTCTTCGACGAGATGTTCGGGGGTCTGAGCCGCGGGCAGGGACGCAGGGGGGGCCAGCACCTTGCCCAATGGGCGCCGGCTGTGGACGTGCTCACCAGGGATGGGGATCTGGTGGTTCGTGCCGAGCTTCCTGGCGTCAAGCAGGAAGACGTAGACATCACCCTGCAGAACGGAGTGTTGACCATCTCCGGCGAGCACAAGGTCGATGAGGAAGAGGAGCGCGGTGGCTACCATGTCAGGGAGCGCCGTTACGGCTCCTTCCGCCGCTCCATGACGCTGCCGGAGGGCACGGACGAGAGCAAAGTCCACGCCCGCTTCGAGGACGGGGTGCTCGAGCTCACCGTCGAGGGAGCCGCCGTAGAACGGGCCCCCAAGCGCATCGAGATAGAGGGCTCGAACGGCTAAAGCCTCGTCGGGAAGGTGAGGGATCGTAGGGGCCGCAGTGGAGCGGCCCCTACGATTGCGGTCGGGAAGCTTCCGAAGCAGGAGGAGTAGCAGACGTGTCGGACAACGGTGAGTCTCGTCCTTGGATCGGCGCCGCCAAGCCGCACGCAGTGTCCTTACGAGTGGGTCGACCGTTCGCCCCTGGCGGAGGCCCCGTGGCTGATCGAGCGCCTGACCGAGCGAGACGAAGCGACGCTGTTCTGAGGGGCGGTCCTCATCGCTAGACGCTTGGTTGCACAAGAGCGAACAGTCGGCACGTCTTCAGTCCCCGTCGGTGAACCAGATCGCGGCCTCCCGCGCGTAACACTTTAGAGGCGGTCGTGCTGTAAAGTGGTGCTGTGACAGAAGGAGCAGGAGAACAGGCTCGAGGAGTAGCTGGGATAGAGCGTCACACACTTACGCGTGTGGTGGGGTGGCTGATCGTTCCCTTTTACGTCGCGGGCATCTGCACGAGCTTTGTGCTCCAACACCGCGCCGGTCTGCCTGGCGACGACTCGGTGGAGAACGCGCTGCTTCTTGTAGGGTTCAGCGCCTTCGCGGTTGTCGGCGCGGTGCTTGTGGCCAAGCGGCCTACCAACGCCATCGGCTGGATCATGGCCGCGATCGCCCTCATGGTGAGCACCTTCCTCGCCGGTGACTCCTACGCGGCGTACGTGATGGTCACGCGCGGCCATCCCGACGCGCTCGCCGTCGTGAGCGCATGGATCGGGAGTTGGTACTGGCTTACGCTCCTCGTGCTGGTCCTGGTCTACTTACCGTTGCTCTTCCCGAATGGGCGCCTGCCTTCCCGTCGCTGGCTCCCGATCGCCGTGCTTGCGGGGGTCGGGATGCTGGGCGTTGTCGTCCTCGGGGCGCTCGCGGACACCATGCCCCTAAACGAGGCCCCCGGCTACGAGATCGACAATCCCATCGGGATCGAGGGACTCGGCAACGTCGAGGCCCTCCCCGTGTTCGGTGTGCTGACCAGCCTCCTCGTTGTCTGCATGATAGGGGCAGCAGCGTCCGTGGTGATGCGCTTCCGCCGGTCGCGCGCGACCGAGCGTCAGCAGATGAAGTGGTTCGCGTACGCACTCGTCCCGATGCTGTTGATTCCAACGGACGGTTTTCTGCCGGGGATCATCAGCAGTATGGCGTTGAGTGTGGTGCTCATCGGCCTGCCCACTGCCATCGGGATCGCGGTACTGAGGTACCGCCTCTACGAGATAGACCTCCTTATCAACCGTACCCTCGTCTACGGAACCCTCACCATAACGCTGGTCGCGCTCTACTTCGGCGCTATCGTTCTGATGCAGAGGATCTTCATTCTACTCACGGGCCAGCAGTCGACCCTTGCGGTCGTGGCGTCCACTCTTGCCATCGCCGCTGTGTTCAATCCGCTGCGTCTCCGAATCCAAGGTCTCGTTGATCGTCGCTTCTACAGGAGTAAGTACGACGCCAGAACGACCCTGGAAGCCTTCTCGACCAAGCTCCGTGACGAGACCGACCTACAAGCTCTCAACGGTGAACTGGTGAACGTGGTGAGGGAGACGATGCAGCCATCCCACGTCTCTTTGTGGCTGCGCCCTGATCGTGATCCGAAGGGCGGTCGGAGGTAAGAGAGGCCCGCGTGGGTAGAGTGCTACCTTCAGTCCCACGTTCTACTCGCCGCATGGTCCATTCACTGCTTGGAACATGAGCTCCGGCGTTGTCCCAGCTTGCGTGGACCCACGAGACGCTGCTATGGGCGGGTAAGGGGGATCCCGCCACACCTTCAACCACGACCTCATAAACAGCGGAGACCCAAAGGCACAGCACTCCTCCGTATGGTCTATCCCTTCGGTGCCGAACAAGGAGAAACTCCGCGGCTACCACCACCCAGAAGCCTCTGCGCCCTGTGCGCCATAGTCGACTCCGAGGGTGCTTGTTACACCTTACGGTTGAGGGGGCTGGCACGCTCCCTCTACTCGGACTTTCCTCGTCAATCAGGAACGATCACGTCCGGTTTTGCCCGTACGATCAAGGCCACAAGTCAGGTGTACGTTTTGGCGGCGAGTAGAGGGTGGCTGAGCGATGATCGGTCTAATGAGCGTTGAGGCACAGGTTGAGGCGGATTTCGACCGCGCCCGCCGTCGGGCCTTCTACGGGCGTGTGGTGGCCCGTTTGCGGCGCGAATGCAGCCTGCTGCTGGCCTTCGACGAAGTTGGGGAGGGGCATTTTGCGCACAACAGGCGTCGTTTGGGCCTGAGGGACGTAAAGGTTTCGGAGATAGTCGGCAGCGTGGGCCGCCACAGGGCCTTCGATCGCGGCTTCATGCCCACGAAGGCGAACCTTGCGGAGAGGTGGAAAAGAGTGGATCGAGCGTTCCACAGCGGGCTAGACCTGCCGGCCGTCCGGTTATACAAGATGGGGGGCTCGTACTTCGTCGAGGACGGCAACCACCGCGTCAGCGTTGCCCGTTACCAGGGGGTGGAGACGATCGAGGCCGATGTGACCGAGTTCTTTCCGCTTTGAGCGGCGCACACTCGAGTAGCTCGGCCCCTGCCACGTCCAAAAGGAGGCTATCGATGGATATAGTGGAACTGCGCTCGGAAGCAGAGCGTCGTGCGGTGCTGCCGATCCTCAGTGAGTTGTACCCTTCACTGAGCGAAGAACGCTACGCGGCGCTGATGGCCGAGATGGCGGCCGACGGATACCGTCAGTTCGCGGTGCGCCATGAGACCGGAGAGATCGTTGCCGTTGCGGGCGTGGCCGTCCATGTCAATCTCTACGATCTTGTGGTGACAGAGGGTGCGAGATCCAAGGGCTACGGGGAGTTGCTTCTGGACCACGTGGAAGGCGTCGCACGCAGCGAAGGGTGCGAGACCACCGCGTTGGCGTGCGGCTTGGAACGCGAGGGTGCGCTCCGCCTCTACGAGCGCAAGGGGTACGAGAAGCCCAGTTACGCGATGCGCAAGGCGTTGCGTTGAGAAAGCGGGGATTCGTGACCATCGAGCAAAGCCTGGAGAAGGTGACGAGTGGTGGGTATAAGGCGGCCGGATCTCTCCTAGGCAGCGGCGCCGAACTGCCGCTCGTAGAGGTCGCGGTAGAGTCCTTTGCGTCGCATCAGGTGCTCGTGGGTGCCCGACTCCACGATGCTACCTCCTTTCAGGACGGCGATGAGATCGGCGTGGCGCACGGTCGAGAGCCGGTGGGCGATCACGATCGCGGTCCGCTCCCGCATCAGGTCTTGCAGCGCTTCCTGGATCTGCTCCTCGGTCTGGGTATCGACCGAAGAGGTGGCCTCGTCGAGTATGAGGATGGGGGCATCTTTGAGGATCGCGCGCGCTATGGAGAGACGCTGCTTCTGCCCGCCCGAGAGCCTGATCCCGCGTTCGCCCACGCGGGTGTCGTACCCTCGCGGCAACGCCTCGATGAAGCCGTGGGCGTTGGCCGCCCTGGCCGCCGCGACGATCTCCTCGTCTGAGGCTTCCTCGTTGCCGAAGCGCAGGTTCTCCCTTACCGTACCGGCGAAGAGGAACGTATCCTGCAGGACCATGCTGACGTTGCGGCGCACGGACGCCAGACGCATCTCGCTAACGTCCATGCCGTCGATCAGGACCTGTCCCCGCTTGGGGTCGTGCAAACGGGGGATCAAGCTGACGATGGTGCTCTTGCCCGCGCCCGTGGGTCCGACCAGGGCGAGCGTCTGCCCTGGCTCGACCTCGAAGGAGACGCTGTTTAGGACGGGCAGGTCAGGCTCGTACTCGAAGTCAACACCCTCGAAGTGAACCCTCCCCAGGGCTCGGCCAGAGTCCACTCCCTCCGGCGGATCGACCACGTCGGGCTGTACTTCGAGCACCTCCCTGACGTGCTGGGCACCTGTCCTGGCCTCTTGGAAGCCCTCGCTCGTACGCGCCAGCATCCTGAGCGGTTGGTAGAACAGGCCGAGGTAGAGGACGAAGGCCACCAGATCCTCGACCGGCAGCGTACCCTGCAGTGCCGCCCTGCCCCCGAACCACGCCACGATCACGGTCCCGGCACCGGCGATAACTTCGATGCCAGGGGCCCACAGGGCCTCGAGCTTGTTGGCCCTGAGCCTATCTCTCGTGTGTCGTTGCGCCTGACCCCGTACGCGCCTCCTTTCCCGCGTCTCCCTCGAGAAGACCTGGATCTCCTTCATCCCCGAGATGTTGTCCTGGAGCAGGGCGCTCAGGGCGCCATAGTGCTCCCGAGCACGCGTGAACGCTTCGTGCATCCGGTCGCTGAACCTCACGACGAAGAAGGCCAGCAGGGGCAGCGGAAGCAGCGTCAGCGCGGCCAGTGCAGGGTCGAGGCTGAAGAGGATCACCGAGATGCCGACGAGCATCGAGACGTTTACGATTATGTCGGGGACGTCATGGGCCATAAACGGTTCCATGTCCGCGGTGTCCTTGCTCAAACGGGTTAGCAGTTCCCCCGTCTGGCGATCGCCGTAGTAGCCAAGCGATTGGCGCTGGAGGTGCTCGTAGAGGGCGACCGTGAGGTCGCGCACGTAGCTCCAGGCCACGATGTGGGCGACGTAGCCCATCAAGAACATAAAGGCGGACCGCAGCGCAAAAGATGCTACCAGACCGAGCGTGAGCCAGGAGACAGGTCCCACCGCCTCCTCCCAGCCGTCACCCCGGCTCTCCAAGGCGATGATCCGGACCAGGTCCCGGATGAGCCATGGTCCGGCCAGCATCATCGCCGTAGCTCCCAAGGAACATAACACGACGAGCAGCACGTGCCAGCGGTAGGGCCTCAAGTAGGGGAGCAGTTTGCTAAGCAAGCGCACAACGACCATCTTTCCCGTTGGGTGACGGGCTAAACCGTACTATCGGGCGAAAGCCTCTCTATTTGCTCTCGAAAGGAGGGCGCATATCGTTCAGGCTCCGTTCGGGGTCCTGTCATCGTCGAGAGTTCCGACTCGCAGGAGGTGCCGGGCGCCTAACGCCTGACTTGGTCGCATAGACTGCCTGATCTTACGAAGCCCTGCGGGCGAGTTCCTTGTCTATCCGCCCCTTGTCGAAGCCCACGATCCAGCGGCCGCCGATCTTGATCACCGGCACGCCCGTCTGTCCAGTCTTGCGCACGATGTCCCGCGCTGCATCCGCGTCGCGTTCTACGTTGATCTCCTTGAACGGAACCCCGCGCTCTTTGAAATAGCGCTTCGCCCTGCGACACCAGGAGCATGTGGGCGTGCTGAACAGTAGCACCTTGGACAATGAACGTCCTCCTTTGCGATGCTGCCGGTTGCCGCATGATTATAGGCCGAGAAGGCACAAAAAGGCACTGGTTATCTGAACCGAGTATCGTATGCTGCGGAGAGGGTCAGTTACAGGGGTACAGAGGAGGTACGTCGGCATGAGGAAGGTTGTTGCGGCGGAGTTCTTGTCGCTGGACGGCATAATGGAGTCCCCGGATAAGTGGCACTTCCCCTACTTCAACGAGGAGATGGGCCAGGCGGTAGGAGAGGGTTTTGCTACTGCCGGCACGATGCTTATGGGGAGGGTTAACTACGAAGAGTGGGCCGCCTTCTGGCCCGAGCAGGATCCGGAAGAGAACCCGATGGCCGAGCAGATGAACAGCATGCCGAAGTACGTCGTCTCGACGACCCTGGAGGAACCACTCGCGTGGCAGAACACCACGCTCATCAACGAGAACGTCGCCGAGGAGATTGGGAAGCTCAAGCAGGATGAAGGCGGGGACATCGTGATCTCCGGGAGCGGCTCGCTTGTTCGGTCGCTGCTGCGATACGGACTTCTCGACGAGCTCAGGCTCATGATCCATCCCCTGGTAGTCGGCAGCGGCAAACGCCTCTTCGAGGATGGCGGAGAGAGGCAGGCGCTCGAGCTCGTCGACTCGAAGACGTTCGAGACGGGCGTACTCTACCTGACCTACCGGCCGGCCTGAGTACTCTGGCTTGCGTCGGATGGTCGAGGGCGCTTGTGGCCCCGTAAGAACATTCATCGGGGATTCATTGGCAGGCCCTAACCTGGTTCTGGATTGGTGAAGGACCTGAGGAGGATGGCATGCCGGTAATATCCGTATCCAGAACCAGGCTCTTGATCGAGGTCGCCCCCGAGGTCGAGCCTACCGAGGTCGCAGGCGAGGCGAGGGATGCCGCGGGCGCCCTGTACCAGGTCGCTCCTTCTGGTAGCTTGAGGGCGCGCGCCGCGCAGGGTCCGGCCGCGCCCGTATGGCTCGTGGCGACGCCAGCCACCACGACCCCCAGCGTCAACCCGTGGGACCTGGCCCACGAGTTCGCCTCGCAGCCCTCGGCGGCGGCGACCCCGCCGGTTCAGTTCGTCGAGCCGGATCTCCTGCAGAGCTTCGTATACGAGCCTCCGCCGGAGCCGAACGAGCTGTTCCGATTCGGCGGCAGGGCCTGTGAACCTGGCGCCCCGAGCCCGGACTGGCCATCGCGCGAGGAGTTCGCCTGGCATCTAAACGACGAATTCTCACAGCTCGCCTCCGCGCGAGACCTCGTCGGGGCCCCATCCGGCGATCGCGTGCGCGTCGGCATCCTCGACACGGGGTTCGATCCCGCCCACTCCACGCTGCCGCTGCAACTCTTGCTCGAGCTCCAGCGGGACTTCTTCGACGACGATCTGGACGCGACCGACCCTGGCGTAAGCGGCCTCGGCAACAACCCCGGGCATGGCACCGCGACACTGGCTCTGCTGGCCTCCCGGCGCGTGCATCCGCAAGGCCAGCCGCCTTTCGACGCTTTTTTGGGCGGCGCGCCGCACGCTGAGGTCGTGCCGATTCGCATCGCCAACTCCGTGATCCATTTCTCCAGCAGCACGATGGCCGACGGCATTGAGTACGCGATCACCTCGGGATGCAGGGTCGTCTCGATCAGCATGGGCGGCTGGCCTTCACGCCGCTGGGCACACGCGGTCAACGCCGCGTACGAGGCGGGGGTGGCGATCTTTGCCGCTGCCGGGAACAACATCGGAGACGGGTTACCGATCCGTAAGACCGTCTGGCCGGCCCGCTTCAACCGCGTGGTTGGCGTATGCGGCGCTACTGCCGACAAGGGCCCGTACTTCAAGCGTGGGTTCAACGGCATGCAGGGGAACTTCGGACCCGAGGAAAAGATGCAAACCGCCATCGCCGCCTACACCCCTAATGCCCCCTGGGCGGTGATGGGCTGCCGCGACGTGGTGAGCATGAACGGCGGTGGAACGTCAGCAGCCACGCCACAGGTCGCCGCCGCGGCGGCTCTGTGGTGTCAACATCGACCCTCGCCCACGAACATCGAGCGCTGGCAGCGGGTGGAGGCGGTCCGCCACGCCCTATTTACCTCCGCGGACAAGACGCCGCCGGATCGCTTGGAGTTCTTCGGACAGGGGCTGCTCCGCGCCCGTGATGCGCTGGAAGTGCCGTTCGACACCTCGAGGCCCAAGGCCCAGAAAGACAACGTGTGGTTCCCCCTTTTCACCTTGCTGACGGGGTTCGACGAGCTGTCCGAAGCCCGCAAGCGCATGCTCGAGGTCGAAGCCGCGCAGCTGGCCGCCTCGAGCCCCGAAGTAAACGAAGTGCTGCCCGATCCGGACGTGACCCCGGATCAGATCCCGGCAAACGATCGCCAGCGGATCCTGGACGCCTTGCAAAGTCACCGCTCGGCCTCGAGCACACTGAAGAAGTTCTTGGCGGAAGCAAACCTCTAGAACGGCGCAGCGACCAGATTCGCGAAGAGAAACTATTAGGCGCCACGACATGATTTCTCACCTCTTCATCGTCACAAGCGGGACCGCAGGAGCTCCTACAGCTCCGCGAGCGTACCTGGTGGCGTAGAATGTTTGGCGGTCTGATTAACGCGGGAGAAAGGGGAATCGATGATTCCGCAAGAGTGGGTAGGCAAGCGGGTGGAGGTAGATCTGGTGCGCCCGGGACCGACGCTGACGGGCGCTACGTATCAGGGCACGCTGAACGCCGTCACCGACCTTGGCATCGTCGCCTCGCTGAGCACCGATATCCAACCGGGGACCGAAGTGCGGGAGCGGTTCTACCCCTGGAGCGCCGTGCTGTCCATTGATCTCTCCTAGTAGGGCGGGGGGCTTCGATCTGCGCCGGAATAAGGTGTTCGCGTGGGTCCCCGCGACGATCCGAAGTCGATGGTTTTGTAGAGTGTGCGTGTGACGAAAGGAGCCGCGAAGAAGATCGAGGAGCCGGTGGGATGAACCATCGTGTCGCCGCCCGGCTTGCCTGGTCGCTGTGGACGCTCTCCATGGCGTTGACGGCTCTGAGCCTCCTCCTTCTGGTCCTGAATACGTCTCACCTGGAGGTTCCCGCCTACTCCTTCTGGGCAGAGAACGTCTTGATTGCGGTGGGCTTCTCGACCGTGGGCGCGGTGATATTTCCCCGCATGCCTCCCGAGAACCCCATAGGCTGGTTTTTCTGCGCGGTTGGCCTCTTGTGGGCGATGCTCCATTTCCTTGGCGAGTATGCCATCTACACGCTGGTAGTGGCGCCGGGATCGCTCCCAGCCGGTGGAGTCGCGAGCTGGCTCTACTGTTGGCCCTGGGTCCCTGGTCTCGGCCTTCTCGTGTTCCTGGGTCTTCTTTTCCCCAATGGCGACTTGCCCAGCGCTCGTTGGAGGTGGTTCGCGCGTCTGAGCGCAATCTCGACGTTGGTGGGAACGGTTCTGGTGGCGTTCTCTCCCGGGCAGATAATTGGCCTACCCGGCATCAGCAACCCGCTCGGGATAGAGGGCCTGCCGAACGCTGACAAGCCGGTGCAGGTGCTTATGTTCGTGCTCATGTCCGGCATGTTGGTCTCGCTGTTGATGCGTCGGCTATATTCGAGGGGGATTGAACGCCAGCAGACCAGATGGTTCACTTACACCGCCGGCATAGCGACCGGCGGCGCCGTCCTCCAGTACATCATCTCCGAGCCACTGGACCTGGTGTGGCTCGGGGGGGTCGGATACGCGCTCGTTCTGATCGGCCTCGTGGGCTTCCCGATCTCCATGGGGATCGCCGTAACGCGCTACAGGCTCTACGACATTGACATACTCGTAAACCGCACTCTGGTCTACGGTGTCCTGACGGTAGCCCTGGCGTTGGTGTACTTCGGGGGAGTAACTGCGGCCCAGGCCATCTTCCAGGCGATAACCGGCCAGGAGGAGCAGTACCAGCTCGCCGTCGTCGCCTCCACGCTGGTGATAGCCGCGCTTTTCACCCCCTTGAGACGGCGGATTCAGTCGTTCATAAACAAGCGCTTCTACCGCAACAACTACGATGCGAGGAAGACCCTGGAAGCCTTCTCGGCTACCCTGAGGGAAGAGACGGATCTCGACAGGCTCGGAGAGGGTCTGGTGGCCGTTGTCGGCGAGACCATGCAGCCAGCCCACGTAGGCCTGTGGCTGCGCCCCGAGGCGGCCCAGAAGGGGGAGCGGGTAGAGGGCGAAACCAGGGATCTCTGATCGAGGGGAGAGAGACATTGAAGGGGACATTCCGCGTACCGGCGATGATGGCCGTGATCGCTGTCGTAATCTCCCTGCTGCTGGTCGCATGTTCCTCTGAGGGGACCAAGAACAAGCCCGACGCGGACCGGCAAGCCGGCGCAGAGCACGCAGGACAGAGCGGCGACTCCAAGACCGAAGGTGCCGAAGGCGGCTCGAAAAGCGCCAGCCGCCCCGAAGCCGCCCTCGTCCCCATCGCCCACCTGAGCTCGACCGTGGATAACGTGAGTCTGCAAGAGCTCTCGGAGACAGGAGATTTGGCCGTCGGACGAGGATACCGCGAGGAGGCCGCCGGGCTCGTGGGTGACTCGGGGTTCGAGGACTTCGATTCGGGCGACGCGGTGATCGACCACGTAAGCAAGACCCCGGAGGCGCTAGGACTCGTACCCTGGGACGAGGTCGGTCCCGAGGTCAAGGCCCTGGCGGTGAATGGCAGATCTCTCTTCGATCCGGACCGCAGCGGAGACTATCCCCTGAGGCCTGAGGGTGCGACGGTCCCTGATTCCGAAAAGCTCAAGCGTGTGGTGGTGGGGGGCGACATCGTGCTCGACCGCGGACAGTACTACACGGTCATCCAGAAGGGGCTGGGGATCGACTTCCCGCTCGATGGGGGCTACGCTGCCGTAACGAGCCGCGCGCCGGAGCCGAGCGCCTACTCGGAGACGGGGATCATCCACCAGTTTACGGCCCAGCGCACGGGGAGGGCGGGCGCGATGAGGGAGTACCTCTCCAGCGCCGACCTTACGCTCGCCAACTTCGAGAATCCGGTCATAAGAGATTCCGTCTATCATCCCGACACCACGACGTTCACGGGCGATCTACGTTTGATGCCGATACTCGATCAGGCCGGCCTGGACGGCGTCACCCTCGGCAACAACCATATTTTGGACGCCGGAACTACGGGTATAGGCGAGACGATCAGACACCTGAACGACGCCGGAATAGCCCACGCAGGCGCCGGCAAGGACCTGGCCCAGGCCCGCAAGCCCATGGTATTCAACCTCGGTGGGACGAAGATCGGGGTCCTCTCCTACATGGGCGTGCCCTCCTACGACTGGGCCTGGGCCACAGAGACGGCCCCGGGCACGGCGCCGCTCCTCGAGAACGTTATGAGAGAGGACATAAAGCGCCTGCGGCCGAAGGTCGACCTGATCCTCGTAATGCCGCACTGGGGCAAGGAGTACATCGCCACCCCGGAACCCGGACAGGTGGATTTCGCTCACGCCGCCGTAGACGCCGGGGCCGACCTCTTTATCGGCGGACACGCCCACTGGCCCAAGGGGATGGAAATGTACAAGGGCAAGCCTATCTTCTACGGTGTGGGCAACTTCCTCCTCGATCAGTCCTGGTCAGAAGAGACCTCGACGGCGATCTTCGCGGAGACTACACTGTACGGGGACGATGTCGTCCAAACCCGACCCGTTCCCTTCATCATCCTCGACCGAGCCCAGCCCAACTTCCTAATGCCGGAGGCAGGGGGGGATAGGGCCCTGCGCAAAGTCTTCGCCGCGTCCCTCGGTCCCGAGTTCGAGGCCCACGGGAGCCGGGCCCGCTGAGACGACACTCGCGTTCCCCGGAGGGTCCCGCGGGCGCGCATGGACGGCCCTCCCACACGTCATACCGAGTCGGATTGCAAGATCTTGCCTTCCGACGACGAGAGCCTGCTTCGTTTGCTTCTCCGGCGTTCCCGCATCCCCACACCCGTCATTCCCGCGAAAGCGGGAATCCACGAGCAGTTAGAGGTGCGGGCCCTGGCGCGCTGGCGTTGCCATTCACCAGGACTTGGTATCGTTACGGGGTGTCCTACAGACCCCTGACCAGGGAGCGCACGCGTTCCGTGGCGCCGGCGACAACCGGATCTCCGTGCCCGACCGCGAGAACCTCCAGGTCGAGTTCCGCCATGCGGCTTAGAGAAGCGTGGTGCTGCGTCGGGTTGAGGGTGAACGCGTACCAGCCCGCGTCGAACACCGGATAGGTGGCTATGGCGTCGCCGGCGATGAGGACTTTCCTTTCGGGCCACCAGAAGGCAAGATGACCTGGGGTGTGGCCAGGGGTGTGGAGCACCCTGACGGGGCCGACCGTATCCCCATCTTCGAGCGTGGTGTCTACGGGGCAGGGCGGGTGTTTGCCGCGCCCCAGCGCCGCGCCGAGCTGCAGGTAGTAGACGCGCCAGTAGGTGCTCAGCGGGCGCATCGGAACCGGCGTGACCGGTTGGGCGGTTCGCTCGCCCGCGATGATATCCGCCTCCCAGGCGTGTGAGTAGACGGTCGCGCCGCTCCACCCTTTCAGGGTGGCCAGCCCGCCGAGGTGGGACCGGTGGGCGTGCGTCAACACGATGTGTTTCAGGTCTTCTGCGCTCCTGCCGAGGCTCCCTATCCGATCGATTATTCGCCCCGCGTCCGTGTCGAAGAGCGTGTCGATCAACGTTAGCCCCGTGCCGTCGTCGAGCAGGAAGGCGTGCACGTGGCCGCCCTTGCTCTGGTCCAAGCTGTAGACTCCCGGCGCGATCTGCATCATCTGGATCCTTCCGTAAAGGGCCTCTCGACTTGCCCGGGACCTGCGGACGCCATCAGGAGCCCACCCTCGACCAGGGGGCGAAAGCGTTCTTCGCGTTGCGCAACGAAGGGAGGAGGTCGGGGAAGTGTCTCAGCAGGACGCTCGACATGTCGTTGTCGTCGATCCAGTCGAGACCGGCCTGAGTGTAGATCCTGGGGGTGTAATCCGTCGTGAAGAAGCGGTCGCTGTTGAGACGCCTCGAGGCCATGAGAATAAAGATGCGGAAGGCGGTGTCAGAGAAGCCGAACCCTTCTGGCTTCGGCTCCGCGTACAGGCCGATCGTGAGGTCGACCCTGTCGATCTCGTCGTCGTAGATGCGCCTTAGCTCCTCCGCCCAGGCGGGGGCGAACTCTTCGAAGGACTCCAGAGGACGGAGGTGGAGCAGCCTCCTGAACTCGTTGTAGCGGGGCACGCCGAGCTCCCTGCTGCGCAGGATGTCCGTCGCCGCCAGGTCCATGAGTATACCGTCGGGACGCTCGTACTCCTGCAGCAGCCGCGGGTAGTTGTGGAGCGAGATCGCACCGGGGTGCGCGATGCCGAAAGAGTAAAGGAGGTCTGAGACTGGGATCTCCTCGAGGAGATCAGGCACGTGCTTGCCCGCCACCTCCCTGAAGGTGCGCTCCTGGACCTGGGCGTCGTCGGACGCGGAACGGAAATCGAAGTCGTCGGGGATGAGGGGGTGCATCCTGTAGACGGCGACGAACTCTTCGGTGATGGAGTAGGGCACCCCGAAATGGTCCTTCTCGGAGCCGGGGATGCCGCTCAGCACCTCGCTGGAACTTATCCTTCCCAGGAGCTTGTGGATCCGTTCCCCTGCAACTCCCCACCAGTTGGCCCTCATGCCGATCTGCATGGTGGGATGGCCGAGGATGGCCGTCGTCCACTCGACCGTGTGGATCTTCGCCAGAAGTGCCGCGTTGATGAGCCGCGCGTGATCGAAGAGCGTGTCGTCGGACCACGAGGGATACTCGGCGCGTAGCCGGTCGCAGATCGCGTTGTGCTCGAGCATGAAGATCGTCTGCATCAAGGCGAGGCCGATCCAGAAACCTGGCTCCTCGGAAGCCTTCGAGATCAACTCTTCCGGAGGAAGTCCGTCCGGACCGACGACGAGTTTACCGCCCTCTCCCGAGCGCACTCTTTCTTGGGTCTCTGCGTCGCTGCCGTAGATCTGGGATCCGTCCCACCAGTGGCTCTGGGTGTTGAGGTGGGTCGGCGGGGAGGTATCGTCGGGTTGGCGGGTCGGGTCCCCTGGTACACGCAGGACCTGCATCGGGCGCTCCTGCGTCCAGGGGTCGTCTTCCTCGAGTTCCAGCTCCCACGGGTTCTCCTTCTGGCTCTTCCCGTGGCTGAACCAGTCCCTGATCATGAACTGCAGCCACGCTGCCGCGAGCAGGTTGAGCGTGTCCGCAGGCTCGAATTCGTGGCGCGTCAGGAGCTCGCGGCTGACCGTGCGAGGGTTCGGCCTGAGCAGGGCCCACTCGTTCTCGGGATACGTGAGCTCGAAGGGAACGTTACGACCGAAGCGGGTCCCCGCGCTGCCCATCGTAGGATCTTCGAGGTCGTTGAAGGTGCCGTCCACCGTGCGCGTGGTTAGGTGGCGGCTACCCTCCGGCGGTGGTCGATCAGCGGGTCCAGTCGAGGTGTCGTACAGGTTGCTCTCCCGCAGTCTCATGCGGAGTCCCACCAGGGTGAGCAGTCCCAGTGGGACAGGGAGCCTGTGCCACCCGAACCTTCGGTCGAGCGCCTCGGTTAGATCGGCGAACACCCGCGAGAACAGAGATCTTGCCATCCGAAGAGGTCCTTTCTGCGCGCCGTTTCTTCGTTGCTCTGCCGTTGCAAGGTGGAGATTACAGCAGATGGCGATGAATCGCCGATGAATCGAGGACAGGATCGTAACCGCCAGGTGTTCTCGGGATTTCGCCGACTCGGATCACACGACCGTCGTCGTAACGGTTGCCGTAACGCTTGGGAGACGGTAGTGAGGTAGAGTGGCATCGTGACGGAAGGGGCCAGAGAACAGGGGCAAGGGGCCGGCGGGTCGAGTCGTCGCACGCTGTTCATCGTTGCGCGCGCGGCGGGGTGGCTGATCGTGCCCCTGTACGTCGCCGGCAGTTGCGCGTACTACCTCCTTATTTATGGCGCCGGCTTGTGGAACGAAGACGCGGTGGTCGACAACGTGACGGGCGTGATGCTCTCTGTGGGGTTCGGTTCCTTCGCCGCGGTCGGGGCACTACTCGTGGCAAGACGGCCCACCAACGCCGTAGGTTGGATCCTATCCGCCGTCGGGCTCATGGTGTCGACGATCTTCGGAGCCGGTAGCGGCTACGCCACCTACGTGGTGGCCACCCGAGGTCGGCCCGACGCCCTCGCCGTCTTGGGGGCGTGGGCCGCAAACTGTTTGTGGTTCGTGATGCTCGCGCTGGCCCTCATCTACCTGCCCATGCTCTTCCCCGACGGGCGGTTGCTCTCCCGTCGCTGGCTCCCTGTCGCCGTGCTTGCAGGGATCGCAACGTTGGGGTTCGTCCTCCCCGGAGCACTCACGGACGCTATTCCCGTGCAAGAAGTTCCCGGACAAAGGATCTCCAACCCGATAGGAATCGAGGGACTGGACAAGTTCGACGGCCTACCGATATCCAGCGTGTTCGAGGGTCTCTTCCTCCTCGCGGCCATTGGGGCGGTGGCTTCGGTGGTGGTGCGCTTCCGCCGCTCGCGCGGGGTCGAACGCCAGCAGATGAAGTGGTTCGCCTACGTGATCGTGGTTCTGATCGGCGGCTCCGTGCTCACCGGTGGTGTCTCGGACGTGACGGGTGTGGGATGGCTGGCAAAGATCTCGTTCGTGCTCAGCATAGTCGGTCTGATGTGCCTGCCGATAGCCGTGGGCATAGCGATCCTGCGCTACCGCCTCTACGAGATAGATATCATCATCAACCGTACTCTCGTCTACGGTCCTCTCACGGCGACGTTGGCGCTGGTGTACTTCGGCGGTGTGGCCACGACCCAGCTCGTGTTCCGCGCGCTAACGGGCCAAGAGCGGCAACCCCAACTCGCCATAGTAGCCTCCACCCTCGTGATAGCGGCACTCTTCAACCCCCTGCGCCGGCGTATCCAATCCCTCATCGACCGTCGCTTCTACCGCAACAAGTACGACGCCCGCAAGACCCTCGAAGCCTTCTCCGCCAGACTGCGCAACGAGACGAACCTGCAAGCGCTGAGTGGCGAGCTAACGAAGGTGGTGAGTGAGACCATGCAACCAGAGCACGTCTCACTCTGGCTGCGTCCCGATGCACCCAGAAGGCCGACCGCCGAAGGCTGACCGCGCGATGGGCGGAGGGTCACAGACCCTCCGCCCATCGCTTTAGGTACGGAAAATCGTATTGACAGCGCCACGGGTGGTCGTTACCCTGTAGTGAGTCGAGGCGAAGAGAGAATCTTTTTGGTCCGGCCTCTGGAGGGGGGTATCTCGAACACCGGCATGCCCAGCGTCAGTTACGTAGGCTCGCCTTGGCGTGTCTCGTCGTTGCGGTGCGCTTGCTCGGGCTGCGCGGGTTCCGTCGTGGAGCTTCTGACCTTGGCAGGTGGCCGAAAGCCGATCCGGCCGTTCGCGCCCGGGGCCGCACGCGGGTAGAGGGACCGTTTACGCAAGGGGGGATATGGCAACGGGAGCAGATGTAATCAGGAGTGGCAGGAAGTATCGGAATCGGCACGTGCCCTACGTGTCGGGCGTCCCTCTACGCCGCACGAAGGTTGACGTAGGTTGCCGGGGGAGGGGAGCATGAACTACAGCCGACGCGCCTTTCTGAAGATCGCCACGGCAGGGATACCCATCGCGGGGGCGCCCTGGTTGTTCTCCAGCATGGCTCGCGCCGAAGCGGGGCCGAGGGGAAGGTACGCCCAGACGCGGGCAGACAAGATCCACAAGCGATCGATGGAAGAGGCGATAAGGCAGGCGGGCGAGGACCCCGAAGAGGTAAAGGCCCGCGTGAACCGCAGCATGCGTGAGCTAATGGCAAGCTCAGCAAGCTGAACAACACGCGCGACGAATCCCCTCGCGATAGCAGAAATCTTGCTCGACTATAATTTCGTCCGTGGCCGAGGACGAGCGCAGGAGATCCAACGACAGGGGCTTCCACGAGAGGGTCTCCTACGAGGCGCGTCTGGCGCTACGGCGGGTGCAGAGCTCCATTCTGGCCCTCGCAGTCATCACCGCCGTAGGCGTCTCCGGGTACATGGCA
Organism: Actinomycetota bacterium; assembly: GCA_046732815.1. GTDB lineage: Bacteria > Actinomycetota > Rubrobacteria > Rubrobacterales > Rubrobacteraceae > Rubrobacter_D. The sequence continues at coordinate 18,281 of JBKPNW010000275.1, forward strand.
TTCGAGAGGTGGAGTTTCACCGACGCCCTTTACATGACCGTGTTCACCCTCACCACGGTGGGATACAGGGAGGTCCACGTGCTCGACGCCGCGGGGCAGCTGTGGACCATGCTCCTCCTGATAACCGGTGTGGGCACGCTCTTCTACGCTGCAGTATCCTCCGTGGAGCTGGTGGTCGAAGGAACGGTGCGGGGCTACTTCGGAAGGAGAAGGGTGGCGGCGGCGATCGGCAGGTTAGACGGTCACTATATCCTTTGCGGCTACGGCAGGGTCGGAAGGCAGGTCGCCCGCGAGCTCGCGGCCGACGATGTGCCTTTCGTGATCGTCGAACAAGACCAGGAGGTCATGGAGGAGTGCCTGGCCGAGGGTTATCTCGCGCTGCTCGGCGAGGCCTCCGACGATGAGGTTCTCGAGGAGGCGGGTATCTCGCGCGCAGGGGGGCTCATCGCGGCCGTCGACTCCGACGCGGACAACGTCTTCGTGGTGCTCTCGGCGCGCAAGCTGAACCCGAAGCTGCACATCGTCGCCCGCGCTTCCTCCGACGAGTCTGCGGCCAAGCTCGAGATAGCGGGGGCCGATCGCACCCTCTCGCCTTACGCCGTCGGCGGCAGGAGGCTTGCCTCGCTCGCCACCCAGCCCCTCGTCGTCGACTTCCTGGACGTCGTCACGCGCGGCGAGAAAGGCATCGAGTTCCGCCTGGAGGAGTTCTCCGTGCCCGAGGACTCGACCCTCGTCGAGCGCACCATCGGCGAGCTCAAGATAGGGGAGAGAACCGGCGCCATAGTCCTCGCCTTCCGCACCACGGAAGGCAACTTCGACACGACGCCCTCGGCCGATGACCGTCTGCACGCCGGCGACACGCTCATCGTCCTGGGGAGCCGCGGCCAGATCGAGCGCCTGGAGCAACTCATGCGCGGAGAGGAGGTAATGTAGGAGTGCTTCGTAAGCGTCTTACTACCCCCTGGGGCGGTAGATCACCATGTCGGCGAGACGGTTCGTCCGCTGGTAGTGGTCGTGTATCTCCTCGAGCATGCGTGGGGTCCACCTGTCATCCTTTATCTCTCTCGCGAAGGGTGGGCTCCAGATCATGATCAGGGGAAACCTCTCCGCCTCGATATCCCCCAGGACCGGCCGCTGGTCCCAGTCGCCATCACGGGTGAGCTGGGTCATCTCGAAAGGCTGGAAGTAGATCCTGCGCCCCTGCAGGGGCAATAGGCCCATGTAATCGTCCGTGAGCACGGGTCCGTCGGCGCGCGCCACCATAAGGGAGAGGTGCGCGACCTCTCCCCTTTGGTCGATGACGTAGTCCTGCAAACCGAGGGGGACCCGCGACGATTGCGCGAGCGCGAGTACCTGGACCGCGAGAAGCGCTAGCAGGGCGATCCGCAACCACGGACGCTTGCGCTGCCAGGCAATAAAGGCTCCCGTGGCGAGGCCGAGCGCCGCCGACAGCTCAAGGAGGTAGTTTACGTCGGAACCGACCTTGCCGACGAGTACCGCAGAGGGGATGCTGGCGAGCAGATAGGGTCCGACGAGCCACCACGAACGATTCCCCTTGCGCGGCGTAAACAGGAGGAACGAGAGCGAGCCGAGCAGCAAGAGCGGGCAGGCCAGGAGGGCGCCGAGGGCGTTGAGGCTGACCCGCTCCCACCGAAAGTCGTTGAGGTTGGCGGTTACGGTGTTGAGGAAGAACCCCCCCGCGGTCGAGAGGTTCAAGAGAGCGAAGAGAGCCAGGCCGGCTCCCCCGGCGATCGCGGCCGTCTCGATGGCCCGGCGGCGCTGGCCCTGGGCCGCGAGCCACACGAAGGCCGCGACCGGCGCGGCCAGGATGTAGGTCTGGCGTGTATAGACGGCCGCGACGAGAAGCAGGGCCGAGACGAAGACGCTCCAGCGCTTCTCTGGCCAGCGAGCGACGACGAAAAGCCCGGCCCAAGAGAGCGCCAGTCCCAGCGAATCGACCCTCGAGAGCGACGACCAGCGCACTACATAAGGCATGGCAGGGAAGATCAGACCCCCCGCTATCGCGGCGATCCTGTCTTTGGTCAGCGCGTGCAGGGTCAGCCCCACAAAGAGCGCCACGGCCACGACGCTGAGGAGCGAGATCAATCGCCCGTACCAGAGCGCGGGCCCGAACAGCCACACGAAAGGAACCTGGGCGAGCATGAAGAGCGGGGGGTAATTGGAGACGACGTAAGGCGCCGTGCTGAGGTCGGTCCTATAGATGTTCTGAAGCTCTGCGAGCCTCACGGACTGGTCGAGCAGCGGTCCCTCGCCGTAGTTGAGGGGGTAAGGGAAGGCGAGCGCGTCCCACCCGTGGCGCAAGAAGAGCAGCGCGGCAGGAACTTGCGCCGCGAGCAAGAGGACCGTGACGACCCCGAGTGCGACCCGACGCCTCCGCAGGCGCTTGTGGGCCGCTCCCTTTTTCTCCGGACCAGTACTCGTCGCCAAAGCCTTCCGCGCGCTCGAACTCAGGCCCTGTATCCTACCGCTTTTGGCGCCGGCGGCCCGCGAACAATAGTGGATTCCCGTTTTCGCGGGGACAGGCTCCACGGGAATGACGTGTGGGAGGACCCTGGCCTGTCTGCATACTGACCGCGATCCCGTTCGGGCTGACCCGGTATCACTCCTTTCTTGGTCCGTTCACGCCGTATTCGAGGCCGTCGACCAGGGCCTGCCAGGAGGCTTCGATGATGTTCTCGGAGACCCCTACGGCTCCCCACATCCGCTTGCCGTCCGTGGAGTCTATGAGGACGCGGGTCGTGGCCGCCGTGGCACGGTGCTCGTCCAGGATGCGGACCTTGTAGTTGGAGAGGTGGATCTCCTTCAGCTCCGGATAGTGTGGCCCTATGGCTTTCCGCAGCGCCTGATCCAGGGCGTTGACGGGACCGTTGCCCTCCGCGGTGGAGATGACCCTCTGGCCGCCCACGGAGAGCTTTATGGTCGCCTCCGTGGTCGTCTCCCCACCCGCCCGCTTCTCGGAGATGATCCTGAACGTCTCAAGCTCGAAGAGCGACCTGTCCTCACCCGTCGTACGCCCGATCAGCAGCGCGAGCGAGGCGTCGGCGGCTTCGTAGTGGTAGCCTTCGTACTCGCGTTGCTTTATGGCCCCGAGTACCTGGGCCGCATCCCCGGCCTCGAGCCCGAGCTCTTCGGCCTTGGTCCTGAGGGAGTTCTTCCCCGAGAGCTCCCCGACGGGCGTCCTCCTCACGTTTCCTACGGCCTCGGGCGCGACGTGCTCGTAGGTCGCGGGGTCTTTGGAGATACCGTCGACGTGCAGCCCGCCCTTGTGGGCGAAGGCGCTGCGCCCTACAAAGGGGCGGTGCGTATCCGGCGTCAGGTTCATAAGCTCCGAGACGTAGTTGGAGGCCTCGGTTAGCCGCCGCAACTCCTCGTCGCCCACGACCTTCAAGCCCATCTTGAGCTGCAGATCGGCGATGGTGGTAACCAGGTCGCAGTTGCCGCACCGCTCCCCGATACCGTTGATCGTTCCCTGCAGGTGCGTCGCGCCCGCCTCTATAGCTACCAGGGCATTGGCCACCCCGCATCCCGAGTCGTTGTGGGTGTGGATACCGACCTCCACCTGGGAAAACTCCCTCACCGTGCGCGCCACGATCGCTTTGAGCTCCGTGGGTAACGTCCCGCCGTTCGTGTCACAGAGGACCAGCGTGGTCGCCCCCGCTTCTGCGGCGGCGCGCAACACCGCGAGCGAGTATTCGGGATCGTCCCGAAAGCCGTCGAAGTAGTGTTCGGCGTCGAAGATGACCTCTTTACCGGCGCCGGCCAAATAGGAGACGGTGTCGCTCACGGACGCGAGGTTCTCCTCCGGGGTGGTGCGTAGTACCTTCTCGACGTGCAGCTTCCAGCTCTTGGCGACGATGCAGGCGACGGGCGCCGAGAGGGAGGGAAGGAGCGTCACCGCAGGGTCGTCCGCGGCCCGTCCTTTCGGGCGCCGGGCCCGCGTGAAGGCCACGAGTTTGGCGTGGTGGAGCGAAGAGTCGTCGAAGCCTTCGAAGAACTCGAGGTCCTTGGGGTTGGAGGCGGGGAAGCCCGCTTCGATGTAGTGGATCCCTAAAGAGTCGAGCTCGCGGGCGATGCGGGCCTTGTCCTCGGCGGTCAGGCTCACGCCCTCGCGTTGGGTACCGTCGCGTAGTGTCGTGTCGAATAGCGTTATGCTCATGCCACACCCTCTCCCGCCGCGACCCACTTGCTCACGGCCTCTGTCACTTCTTCGGTCGTCTTCTTTCCGCCGAGATCCGGGGTCGCGAAATGGGCCTCTAGGGCGACGGAGACGCCCTGCTCGATGGCGTAGGCCACGTCGGGGCGGCCCAGGGAGTGGCGGAACATCATGGCCGCGGAGAGGATGGTAGCGTAGGGGTTGGCCTTCCCCTCACCTGCGATGTCGGGGGCCGTGCCGTGGATGGGCTCGAAGAGGCCAGGGGAGCCTGGTTTGCCCAGAGACGCGCTCGGAAGCATCCCCATCGAGCCGGGGAGCATCGCTGCCTCGTCCGAAAGAATGTCCCCGAAGAGATTCTCGGTCAGCATCACGTCGAACCTCGTCGGGGCCTGGACGAGGAACATCGCCGCCGCGTCCACGAGCACGTGGTCGAGTGCCACTTCAGGATAATCCTCGGCGACCTCGGAGACGACCTTGCGCCACAGCCGGCTCGTCGCCATTACGTTCGCCTTGTCTACGCTCGTTACCCACCGCTTGCGACGCATCGCCGCCTCGAAAGCGACGCGCGCGACCCGCTCTATCTCCTCCCGCGTGTACACGCTGAGGTCGCTGGCCCTCTCCTCTCCCTCTTCCTTCTCCCCGAAGTAGGCCCCGCCGGTCAGCTCCCTGACGATGAGAACGTCGACGCCCTCGACGACCTCGCGTTTGAGGGGCGAGGAGTCGAGGAGGGCCGGTATCGCGGTCACGGGCCTCAGGTTGGCGAAGGCCCCGAGGTGCTTTCTCAGCCCGAGCAGTCCGGCCTCGGGGCGCACGGGCGCATTGTCGAAGTCAGGGTGGCCGACGGCGCCGAGCAGGACCGCATCGGAGGCAGTGGCTGCCTGCAGCGTCTCCCTGGAGATAGGCTCGCCCTCCTCGCGGATGGCCGTGCCGCCGATCCTGCGTTCCTCGTAGCGCACTTCGATGCCGAAGTGATCCGCCGCCGCGCCTATGACCTCGCGCGCGGCCCCGACGACCTCGGGCCCGATGCCGTCGCCGGGGAGTAGAAGTATGTCGAAAGCGTCTCTCATAACGGATCCTCCCCAAACTCTGGCCTCGACTCCAGCCACTCCCTTCCGCCCCGACCCAGGGCGTCTGCGAGCAACTCCTCGGCCCGCTCCCCATCGACTATCTCGTCTTCTTCCCACAGCGCATGGAAGATGCGTGGCAAAAAACCTTCCCCGAACTCCTCGAGCGCCGCCGCGCCGAGCAAGAGCAGCAGGTTCTGGAACGACATCTGGTCCCCCGCGTCCGCCGGTCCGCGGAAATCCCGCACGGTGAACCCCGGCTCCCTCTCTATCCGCGAGAGATGCTCCTCCAGGGAGAGACCGGCCCTGCTGGCGACCGCCGCCGAGCCGGCCTGCGGCACGAACTCCCCGAGCCACACCGGGGTCCTTACGACCTCTCGTCCGAGCAGGAACGCGTGGGCCAGCTCGTGCCAGACCGTCAGGGGTAGCGTGGCGGACGTGCGCGGCCCGAACACGCCGGAGAGGTCCTCCGGCAGCACCAGGGCGGGAGGTTCGACGGAACGGGTGAAATAGGGGAGACCGGGCGGATAGGGGCTCGCGTTGTCGCGCGGCGCATCGTTCCAGTCCTCGCCAGCCACCAGGTATGCGACTATCTCTGGAGGCTCGACGGAGAGTATCTGCCCGAGCGCCCCGTGGCCCGTGGCGAGAAGGCCGGAGAGCTCTCCGGCCTCTTCCGCCAGGCGCGGGGCGAAGAGGACGGGCACCTCCGCGTCCAGGCGTTCGTAGCCAGGCCGGGCCGCTACGGCGCTACCTGCGCGTCCCACCTGGCCCCGACCATGCCGGCTGTGTAGACGTTGACGGCCCGCACGTAGGCGCGCGCCGCCGCTTCCACGACGTCCTGGGAGAGGCCGCGTCCGGCGTATTCTCCCCCCTCGAACTCGACGGAGACCCTGACCTCGCCAAGGGCATCCTTCCCGCCCGTCACAGCGTCGATGCGGAAGTCCGTCAGACGGCCCTTGATGTTCGTCGCGGCGTCGATGGCCCGGAAGACCGCGTCGACGGGCCCCTCGCCCTCGGCCTCGGCCTCGAACGTGCCCTGATCGGCGTGGGAGATGGTCACCGCGGCCCGGCTCTGGCGGCCCGTGGCGGCGACGACGCGGAACGACTCCAGAACGAACTTGCCCTCGAAGGACCCGACCTCATCAGCGGCGATCGCCTCAAGGTCGGCGGCGGTCACGGTCTTCTTGTGGTCCGCGATCTCCTTGAAGCGCGTGAAGGCCCGTTTCAGGACCTCGCCCTCGACGTAGTAGCCCAGCTCTTCGAGGGCGTCTTGCAAGGCGTGGCGGCCCGAGTGCTTGCCGAGGAAGATGTTCGTCCCTTCCAGGCCGATGTCTTCCTTGGTCATGATCTCGAACGTACGCCTGTCCTTGAGCACGCCGTCCTGGTGTATACCCGACTCGTGCAAGAAGGCGTTGCGCCCGACGATGGCCTTGTTCGGGGGGACCTCATAGCCCGTTATGTTGGAGACCATGCGGCTCGTGTTGGCGAGCTGGCGGGTCTCGACGCCGACCTCGGCGCCGTAGAAGTCCGAGCGCGTGGCGAGCGCCATCACGACCTCCTCCAGCGAGGCGTTACCGGCCCGCTCCCCGATGCCGTTGACGGCGACCTCGATCTGGCCGGCCCCGACCTCGACCCCAGCGAGCGAGTTGGCGACCGCCATCCCCAGGTCGTCGTGGCAATGGACCGAGAGGACACGCTCGCTTAGCGCGGGCACCCGCTCTTGGAGCTCCCTGAGGAAATCCGCGAACTCGACCGGCGTGGTGTAGCCTACCGTGTCGGCGATATTGACGACGTCGGCCCCCGCCTCGACGGCAGCGGCGACGATCTCGGAGAGGTAGCCCACGTCCGTGCGCGTCGCGTCCATCGGGGAGAACTCGACGTTCTCGCAGAGGCTCTTGGCGAAGGCGACGGCCTCGCCGGCCCGCTGCAGGATCTCTTCCCGGTTCGAGCGCATCTGATGCTCTATGTGCAGATCCGAAGTGCCGACGAAGGTGTGGATGCGCGGCCTCTGTGACCATTGCACCGCCTCCCAGGCGCGCACGATGTCCTGCTCGTGGATGCGGGCGAGGCCGGTGATCCTTGGCCCCCTGACCTCCGAGGCGATGCGGCTCACCGACTCGAAGTCCCCCTCGGAGGTTATGGGGAATCCGGCCTCTATGACGTCCACCTTCAATCGGGCGAGCTGGCGGGCTATCTCTACCTTCTCTTCTACGGACAGGGAGATGCCTGGTGATTGCTCGCCGTCTCGCAAGGTGGTGTCGAAGATCTCTACTCGACGCATGTGTCTCGTCCTCCTACGTTTGAAAAATCTTGTCGAAGAGATACGGCTCGAGGGCGGTGGCCGCGGACAGCCGGCTAGATGCCGGGGCTGGTAATTCGCCCGGCGGCCACCCTGGTTAGTCGTAGGATGTGGCGAGAGACGCGCAAGGTGTCTAGAAGTTCTCCTTCATGAAGGGCGGCAGTATCTCATCCCGCCGCCCGCTCCGCAACCTCGACGGTCACCGTCCAGTCGGAGTATTCATCCCAACTTCCGCGCGCGGCCTTAAAGTACAACTCCTGCAACCGCTCGGCGACGGAACCTATGCCACCCGTCCCGATGGGACGGTCGTCCACCTCGACCACGGGCGCGATCTGGAACCCCGTCCCCGAGAGGAAGACCTCATCTGCGGCGTAGAGTTCCGTGCGATCCACCGCGCGCTCTATGACGGGGATACCGAGCTCTTTGCTGGCGAGTTCCATGACGGCGTCGCGCGTAATGCCCTCCAGGATGTCCGCCGTTACGGGCGGCGTGATGAGCCCTCCCTTCCTCACGAGGAAGATGTTCGCCGCGCTCGCCTCGGAGACCTGGCCGTCCTGGGTGAGGAAGATGGCGTCGTCGTAGCCGGCCGTGTGCGCCTCATCGACCGCGAGTGCCGTGTTGACGTAGGAGCCCGTGCACTTGGCGCGGGCCGGGATGGCGTTGTCCGGCGTGCGCCGCCAGGAGGAGACACAGACCTTCAGGCCCGTAAGTTCGACGTAGTTGCCCATGGGGACCGTGAAGATGGATAGCTCCGATCCCCCCTTGAGGTTCACCCCCACCGATTCGACGGCCTTGAAGGCCAGCGGCCTGACGTAGGTGTCCACGCGCGGGGCGTTGCGCCGCAGTATCTCCAGCGTAATGTCGCAGAGCTCGTCGACGCTGAGGGGCAGGTCTATGCGCAGCAGCCGGCAGGACTTCTCGAAACGCTCGTAGTGCTCGCGCAGCTTCAGGACCTGCAACGTCCCGCGGTTCTCGTTCCAGTACGCCCTGATGCCTTCGAAGACGCCCGTGCCGTAGTTCAGGGCGTGGGTAGCGGGGGAGAGGCGTATCTCGCCCATCCTCACGAGCTCGCCGCCGTGGTAGGCCCACTCGGCGTCTGACGCCGCGAACGCTTTACGACTCATAGGTTCTCACCTCCAGCGGAGCCCGCGGGCGCCTCTATGCCCTCGGCCGCGAGCGTCCGCAGCTCCTGTCCGACCTTCTCCACCTGTGACTCGGCCTCCCTGCGGCGCATGGCGAGGAAGCTGGATCCCCCTGCCTGGTTCTCCAGAACCCAGTCTTTGGCCCACTTGCCGCTCTGGATGTCCGCGAGGATGGCGCGCATCCTCCCTTTGGCAGCCTCGTCGATGATCTTCGGCCCCGCCGTGTAGTCGCCGTACTCGGCGGTGTTCGAGATCGAGTAGCGCATCCCCACGAGCCCGCCCTCGTAGATCAGGTCAACGATCAGCTTCAGCTCGTTTACGCACTCGTAGTAGGCGAGCTCGGGCTGGTAACCGGCCTCCACGAGCGTCTCGAACCCGGCCTTGAGGAGGGCCGTAAGTCCCCCACACAACACCGCCTGCTCCCCGAAGAGGTCCGTCTCGGTCTCCTCGGCGAAGGTGGTCTCGATGATACCGGCGCGGCCGCTCCCAATGGCGCGGGCGTAGGAGAGGATCACATCCCTCGCCTGCCCGGAAGGGTCGTTCTCTACCGCAAACAGCGAAGGCATCCCCTTGCCCTCGACGTAAAGACGCCTGAGCACGTGTCCCGGTCCCTTGGGGGCGACGAGACCGAGGTCTACCTCGGCGGGGACGACGATCTGGTTGAAGTGGATGTTGAAGCCGTGGGCGAAGAGCATCAGGTCGCCCTCGGAGAGGTTCGGACCGACCTCGGCCTCGAAGACCGCGGGCTGTTTCTCGTCGGGGAGGAGCATCATAACGACGTCGGCATCCCTCGTCGCCTCTGCGATGGTCTTGACCCGCAGCCCGTCGTTTTCGGCCTTGGGCCAGCTCTGCGAGCCCTCGTAGAGCCCGACGGTCACGTCGCAGCCCGACTCCTTCAGGTTCAGGGCGTGGGCGTGGCCCTGGCTGCCGTAGCCGAGGATCGCGACCTGGCGGGTCGTGATCTCATCTCCTATATCTCCCTCGCGGTATACCCGTGCCATCTAGGCTCCTCCCCCGGGGCGGGCCACAGGTCCCAGTCGCACCACGTCTTCGGCGTCCGCGGCGGCGAGAAAGGCTTCGACCCTCTCGGGGTCTCCCGAGGCCACGACCGTGCCAGCGTCCTCGTGGGCCTCCACACCGGCCCTCTCGGCCGCCGCGCGCCACCCTTGCGAGGTCTCGACCAGGACTACCTCTATAGTCTGCGCTGGTCCTGTGTCATCCACGTCTTCGAGGGCCGAGATCAGGGCTGTGAAGCGCTGCGCCGACTCGGGTGGGCAGTCGAGCAAGATGGTGGCCCGCATGCCGTCACTGTCCCTTCCGAGCGTGAAACCCGCGACGGGCATCCTCTTGTTCTGGAGCGTCATGAGCAGCCTGTTCAGGGCGAGCATGCCGCCGGTAAAACGGACCTCGATGGTGTTCGTGGCGACGCCCGTGGCCGGCTCAGGCACCGTCTTCTTCGATCATCTCGTTGACGGACATGCCCGAGGGGATCATAGGGTAGACGTTGGCCTCGGGGTCGATGTGGAAGTCCAGGATGGTGCAGCCTTCCTGTTCCTGGGCCCACCGCACGGCCGCCCCGACGTCGTCGCCCTCGCTGACGGTGCGCCCGGCGAGCCCGTAGGCGGCGGTGAGCTGCTCGTAGTCGGGTCCCGTTATGGGCGTCTCGGAGTAGCGGCGGTTGTGGAAAAACTGCTGCCACTGCCGGACCATCCCCAGGTAACCGTTGTTCAAGACGGCGACCTTTATGTTCAGCCCGAAGTCCCTTATCGTGGCGAGCTCCTGGATGTTCATCTGGATGCCGCCGTCGCCGGCTATCACCCACACGGGGTCTTCGGGATGGGCGAAGGCCACGCCCATCGCCGCCGGCAGCGCGAAACCCATGGTGCCTAAGCCGCCGCTCGTGATGTGGCTGTTGGCCTTGGTGAACTCGAAGAACTGGGCGGCCCACATCTGGTGCTGCCCCACGTCGGTGACGAGCCGCAGATCCGGGCCTGCCGCTTCCTTTATGGCCTCCATCACCTGTATGGGACCGTACTCACCCCGCGCGGTCTCCTTGCGGCACCTCTCCGGCTCCTGGCTCTCCGCCAGTTCCGCGCGCCACTGCTCGCATCCTTCGCTCCCGCCGGATGCGTTATCCAGGTGCCCGAGGATCGAACGCATCGCGGCCTTCGCGTCCGCGGCGATACCCACGGTCGGCTTTATGACCTTGCCTAGCTCGGACGGGTCGATGTCGATGTGGATGATCTTCGCGCCCTTCGCGAACTTGTGCGCGGCGCCGGTGATCCTGTCGTCGAAGCGCATCCCGACCGCAAAGAGCAAATCGGAGCGGTCGATGGCGCGGTTGACGCTGGCCTGCCCGTGCATCCCCGGCCAGCCCAGATGCAACGGGTGGTCGTAGGGGAAGGCGCTTATGCCGAGCAGCGTCGTCACCACGGGGATGCCCGTCCTCTCCGCGAGCAGCCTCAGTTCCATCTCGGCGCCCCCCAGAGTGACGCCGTGTCCGGCCAGGATCAGGGGCCGCTTCGCGTTCCTGAGGAGCATCGCGGCCCGCTCCAGTCCGGGCGACTCCACGGGGGGCTGCGCCTCCCTGAGACGCCGGTAGCCCTTGTCGTTCGTGGCCGCCAGCTGCACGTCTTTGGGAACATCCAACAGGACGGGCCCTGGCCTTCCGCTGCGGGCGATCTCGAAGGCCCGCCGCATCGTCGGGTAGAGCTCGTCGGGGTCCTCGACCAGGAAGGAGTGCTTGGTAAAGGGCAGCGTCATGCCCATAACGTTCGTCTCCTGGAAGGAGTCCTTGCCCATCGCCGGCCGGCCCACCTGGCCCGTGATCGCCACCAGCGGCACCGAATCCATCTGGGCCGTGGCCAGCCCCGTGACCAGGTTGGTCGCCCCTGGACCGCTCGTGGCCACGCACACCCCGACCCTGCCCGTCGACCTCGCGTAGCCGTCTGCCGCGTGGGCCGCGGCCTGTTCGTGGCGGGTGAGGATGTGTTTCAGCGGGTAATCGGGGAGGGCGTGATAGAAAGGCATGATCGCGCCCCCAGGATAGCCGAAGAGGTGATCGACCCCCTCGTCGAGTAGCGCCTCACACATGGCCTCGCTACCGGTGCGCGGCTTGTATTCGATGTTGAATGCTGTGTTTTCCACGGTTTACCCCGTTCTAATTAGAAAGTCTTGCCCCAACCTCGCCGAAGAACGGGGCCTCCCCGTCTTGCGGCTCTAGGCGGACCGGAGAACGCCGTCCCGGCCCGCCAGGCTAATTAGTCGTAGGGCGGACGGCACGGCGACCGTGGATACTCGCGGGTGGATGGGCGGAGCGAGCAGGCGCGAGATCTTGAGCATCAAGCCCGAGACCTTCTTCTGCGCCGTTTTCGAGACTGCGGTCAAAAAACCCTCGCTCGTCTACCTCACAAGTAAGATGAAGGGTGACACACCGGTAGAGGGTTGTCAAGTTGCACATAGCACTTCAGCCGGTCAGCACGCTTCGGGCCTAAAGGCCCTCGCTTGTCAGCATTTCAGCTTCTTGGTTCCGACCTCGCCCTGACGCGCACGACGAACCGCTACCAACGGCTGTCGGCTACGACGCTCTTGGCGTGGCCACGGGACGACTAGCTGAAATGCTGACAAGCCGCCGAGCCAAGCGAGGCGGCGTGCTGACTAGCTGAAATGCTGCAAATGCTTGACAGGCGCATCCGCCAGGTTTAGTATTACGTCGTGCGTAATACTACGCGTGACGTAACTGGTGTGGAGGCACGTGTGGGCGACGAGGATTTGGGGCTCGGTCGGTTCTCGGATCCGGCTTTGTTCGTGTTAATGAGCCTGGCCGGTGGTGCTAAGCACGGGTACGCGATGATGGAGGACATAGAGGAGACTTGCGGCGCCAGGCTCGGGCCTGGCACGCTCTACGGGGCGATCTCGAGGCTCGAGAGGCGAGGATTGGTAGAGCCCCTGGCCTCCGAAGAGAGGCGCAGGCCTTACCGCCTGACGGCGGCCGGCGCATCGGCACTGGAAGAGAGGCTCAGGGATCTGGAGGGTCTTGCCCATGCCGGGCTCGGGAGGCTGGCGACCGCGTGAGCAGGTTGGCCGGACGGCTGGTTGTTCTGTACCCGCGGGTGTGGCGCGAGCGTTACGAGGAGGAGTTCGTCGCGATGCTCGAGCAGGGCTCCGTGTCGATCAGGGGCCTTTTCGACATCGTGCTAGGCGCCGCGGACGCCTGGCTGCGGCCACAGGTGGCTTACGATGGGAGGTTGGTGATGGTCGCGAGGATGCGGGGCTCGGTGCTTGCTGTGTTGTGGGCCTGGGTCGGCCTGGTGATTGCCGGCGTGGGATTCCGAAAGATGACGGAGTACGAAGATTTTGTTCGGGCGGCGCGCGACAGCACGCTGGTAGGCGTGGCCTTCGATGCGGTGGTGGTAGGGGCCGTCGTGGCGCTGGTGGCGGTTATGGTGGGTTGCGCGCCCGTCGCTTACGTGGCGCTGCGGAAGGCCCTGGCCGAGGGGAGCAAGGATGTGCCGCTGCTCCTCTGCATGCCGCTCCTCTGCGGCGCCGGGTTCATCGCGTATACCCTTCTGCTCGTGAAGGTCATCTATCCTGCCCTGGGGCACATCGCCATTCACGGCGCCGTGAATGTGGCGCTCTTCCTCTCGCTGGTCGGGGCCTTCTCGCTCGCGGCGCTGGCGGGCGCATGGACGGTCACCCTCGCCGTGAGGCGCGCGGAGGTCGGAGGTCAGGTTCTCAGGTTCGCCGTCTACCTGGCGGCCGTCGCTGGCGTGGCGATGGCCGTGGTGCTGGCCGGCACCACCGCCTGGGGTGTGGGCCTGCTGGCGCAAGCCCCCGCGTTGTTCTCGGGCGACGAAGGGATACTGGAGACCCCGACCTACGCTGACTGGCTTGCGATCGTCGCCGTCATGACGGCTTCGACCGCCATCGCAGTCATCGCCTCGATCCGCGGGCTGCGTGCTCTGAGTATCGGGCACGTGTCGTCCTCCCGCCTTTAGGCCGCCGCGTCTCTAGCGGTTCGTCGTGGTCGAGTCGCCTTCGGGGGCAACGGTTTCGTCCTCGACGAAGACCTCCTCGGCCTGGGCGATGGCCTGCGGTCGCTGGGAGGCGGCGAGTCCGAGGGCTACGAAGCCAAGGATTATCCAGAGGATGGCGAAGTAGTTACCCAGACGCACGGGGTAGTCGGGCAGGGGGGCGAACTGGTAGTAGAGTGGGGCCAGGAGGATCAGGATGGCTAGAACAGGGAACACGCCGTGCAATAGTACGTTGAACTGATCCCTACGCTCGCGGAGGTAGAAGACGACGGTGCTCACGCAGACGGTCATGTAGACCAGGATCACCACTATGGTAACCGCCGTGGCGATGATGCTGAAACCCCCGACGGGGTCGAACGCGGCCCCGAGCACGAGGGCGACGACCAGGGCGAGTATCGACTGGGCTATGATCGCCACGTACGGCGTACGATGCTCTGGGTGGGTCCGCCCGAACGCGCTCGGCAGCACGTTGATGCGGCCCATGGCGTACATCACGCGGGTTGCGGCGTTGACGCCCGCGTTCGCGTTGGCGATGGCGCTGTTGGCGATGGCGAGGAAGATGATCACCCACCCTACCCCCCAGTAGGTCGTCGCCATGGTCGTCCAGGGGTCGGGGTTCTCTGCGTAGGAGCCCATCTTGTCGAAGCCCCAACCCATGACCGAGGCGTAGGCGCAGACCAGGTAGAAGAGCCCGATCACCAGCGCCGAAGCGAGAACCACCCGGGGTATGGTGCGCCTGGGATTACGCGCTTCCTCGCCCAGTGGTGCCGCCGCCTCGAACCCGATGAAAGCGAGGATGGAAAAGACCATCCCCTTGAAGACCCCCGACCAGCTGCCTTCCAGCGAGTTCGCCGGGTTGAAGACGCCAAGCGTGTTGTCTGCACCTGCGGCGAAGATCATATACAGGCCGAGGGCGAGGAAAGCCACTATCTCGAAGATACCGAGAACTATGCCGGCGTTGGTAGAGAGCCTGATGCCCCAGTAGGTCAGGTAGAAGACCAGGCCAGCGGCCACGAGCACCCACACCCACCACGGGATGTTTATGCCGAGCCTGTTCTGGAAGACGTCCGCCGTGGTCGCGGCGAAGACGAGGTAGAGGAGCGGGGCGACGAGCGGCTCGGCCAGGAGAAACGCCCACCCGACCAGGAAGCCGACCTTCGGCCCGAGGGCGCGGCTGGTGTAAGTGTAGAGTCCCCCGGCGGAAGGCATCTGCTTGGCGAGTTGCCCCACGGAGTTGGCGATGAGGAGCGCCACCCCGAGGGCGAGAAGCACCGAGAGCGGTAGCACCGGCCCCGCGAAAGAGAAGCCGACCAGGAGCGAGAAGGCCACCGCCGCCGCGGGAGCCATGTGCGTGATCGACTGGAACAACACCTGCGCGAAGCCGATGGAATGCTCCCGCAGATGGTCGAACCTTTGCCCGGATTCCATCACCTACCTCCTCCGACAAAACACGATCCCTGATACCGAGCCCGGTCGAATGATCGTGCCTTCCGACTACGGGAGCCCGCTTCGTTTGCTCCCCCGTCGTTCCCGCAACCCCACACCCGTCTTCCCGCGCAAGCGGGAATCCACGAGTAGCCGCAGATGCGGGCCCTGGCGTTGCCACCTACCCGGACTTGGTATGAACCTAACGATACATCCAGACAACGCTCGGCGCCAGGGGCCACTCCCCGGTCCATTCTTGGACACGAAGGCTAAGCTCCCTGGCGAACTCCCTCGGCTTCGCCGGGGATATCACGAGGGCAAGGCGGCCCCTGCGGATCACGACGAAGACCGCACCAGGGGATCGCTAGAGCCACCCACGGCGCTTGAAGACCAGATACAGCGTCACCGAGACCATAACCATGAGCACCATGGCGAACGGGTAGCCAAGGGTCCAGTGCAGCTCGGGCATGTGGTCGAAGTTCATGCCGTAGACGGTCCCTATGAGCGTAGGGGCGAACAGGATCGCCGCCCAGGCGCTGATCTTCTTTACCTCGTCGTTCTGGCGGATGGACGCCTCCGAGAGCGCCTTGACCTCCTCGTTCTGCTGCAAGCCGACGAGCGTGAGGTTGACGCTCAGGATGTTCTGCAGCAGGTCCTTGAAGCCAGCGACCCGCTCGTTGACCCCTATGGCGTGGTCTTGGACGTCTCTTAGGTAGCGCTGAAGCTCGGGGTCCACGTCGTACTTCTCGAAGCCCGCGATCAGACCCGCGAGCATCCCGCTCAAGGGCTTCACGGCCCGCTGGAACTCGATCACCTCGCGCGA
>JBKPNW010000276.1:0-7226 GCA_046732815.1 Actinomycetota bacterium
ACCCCGATGTGGCCGGGGATCTCACCCCTGTCCTCGATCACCAGGTAGAGGCCGTAGGGACTCTCTAGCTCTCCGCGCCAGATCCCCGCGCTCCAGGGCCGCGGGAGGGACATTGCGTCTATCTCCATGACGGCGGGAAGATCCCTGGCCTCCATCCGGCGCAGGTGGGATCCCTCCTCGTTCAAGGACGGCTCCAGGGGTTGAGGTCGCGACGAACCTCGGCGTCGGGTTCGCGCACGTAGATGGGGACGAGATCTTCTGGGCCAACGGGGGTGAGATCGGCGGAGATCACGTGCCCCACCGCCGAGACCCTGTGTAGGGGAGAGCCGTCTGATGGTATCCGCCCGAGACCGGAGAGCGTCTCGCGGTAGCGCACGCCCCCATCACCTACCACGAGTGGTCTTCCTTCCACCCACAGCTCCTCGGGTCTGGCGCAGTAGATGCCCGTCGTGGGCCCTGCCTCCGAGAACCTGCGGGCGAAGACCTGCCCCCTCCTGGCATCGAGCACGGCGAGCACGTCACCCGAGCACGAGAGCGCGGGGGCGGCAAGGGCCGCGAGGGTCGAGTTCTTCGCCAGGGGGATGCCGGCGCCGGCGGAGAGCGCGCGGGCCGTAGCCGCCGCTATGCGGATACCCGTAAAGGTGCCTGGTCCCACCCCGGCGAGTATGCGCTTCACGGAGCCGAGATCCTCCCCCGCGAGGTCGAGGGCGACGTGTACGGCAGGGAGCAATGTCTCGGAGGCCCCGCGGGTGGTTACGGAGATTTCGGCGAGCACCTCGCGGTCGTTCCCAAGGGCGACCGAGATCACGGGCGTCGCGGCGTCGAGGGCCAGGATCAACAAGGCGCCAGGCGCTCCGCGACTGGTCCACTGAGGCTGATACGCCGCGTGGTCGGGGTCTCGTGGTAGATGCGGACGAGCGAGGGGTTCTCGATGGCGCCGAGCGCGGGCTCCGCCCACTCGATAAACGTCACGGCGTCGGGTTCTATGTAGTCGTCGAGCTCGAGTACGTCGCGGTCTTCGATCCCCTCCAGGCGGTAGAGGTCAAGGTGGTTGACGGTAGTGCGTCGCCCATCCTTGCGCCCCTCGTAGCCGCGGGCGAGCTGGTAGGTCGGGCTCGTCACCCTATCCGTGACGCCGAGGGATCGGGCCGCAGCCCGCACGAAGGTGGTCTTTCCGGCGCCGACCTCACCGGAGAGCACCACGACGTCCCCGGGCCCGAGCACCAGCGCCACCCTGGATGCCAGCTCTTCGAGCATAGGCTCCTCGAGGCCTTCGAGCTCCACGGGGCTCCCCTGAGTCTCTACCAGAGCCCCGGCTGGACCGGTTCCCGTTCGGCGTCGGGGGAGCGGGTGACGTTCAGGGTCTCGTAGGTGGAGGGACGCTCGGCCTCCAGGAGCTCGGGCAGGCGGGAGAAGTCAGAGACGAGGAGCGCCCGGTCCGCGGGGGTGTAGAGGGCCCGCTGGAGGGAGAGCGTCGGGAAGACGTAGCGGCCGTCGAGCGGGATCGCCCGCCCCCTTATGCGCGAGGCGGACTCTTTCCTCCCCGTGAGTACCCGGCTTGGCAGATCCCCAAGCGCCACGACGACCCTGGGGTCGACAGCCGCGAGCTGGGAGACGAGGTAGGGCCGGCAGGAGCTCATCTCGGAGGGCTTCGGGGGTCGGGGCGGGGATCCCGGCGGGCGGCACTTGACCAGCGTGGTCAGGTAGACCTTCTCGCGCCCGAGGTCGAGCGACTCGAGCAGGCGGTCGAGGAGCATACCCGAGGCCCCCAGGAAGGGTTTGCCCCCGTCGTCCTCGTTGAAGCCGGGCGCCTCAGCGACTATGAATAGCCCGGCGTTCAGCGGCCCCTCGCCGAAGATGACCTGTGTCCTGGAGTGGCACAGCCCGCACTTCGTGCAACCAAGGGCCTCCTTCTGGGCCTCCGCGAAGTCCAAAGCGCCTAGAACTCCTCGCTCTCAGGGAGGACGAACCCCAGCACGAGATAGATCGCCAACGCCAAGAGCGAGCTCGGACCCGGGATGATCACCGCGATGATTACAGTAGCGAGCCGCACTACACCGGAGTTCCAACCGTAGGTGTGGGCCACGCCGCCGCAGACGCCCAGAAGCCAACGGTCCCTCTTCGACCTCTCGATGTTCATGACCCTAACCTCCTCCAGCCCGCACGCTACGCCCTCGGCGCGATTCTACATTAGAGCAATTCAGCTTGTCAGCATGTCAGCACGCTCCGGCCTTCGGCCTCCGCTCGTCAGCATTTCAGCTGGTCAGCTCTTTGTTTGCACCTTCGCCCGGGCCGCGAGCCCTTAGCAGCCTGAGATGGCTTGCTGCGTATCCGATGTCGGCGCTCGAGGCCGGAGAGGGGATCGTCTTTTTCAGTGCCGCGTAGTCGGGGTCGGGGTAGGGGCCGAGTTCGCGGCTAACGAGCAGAAACGAGGTGCAGAGCTCCTCGTGGCGCTGCAGGTGCTCGGGTTTGAGGCGCGGGCCCTGGGCGGCGAGGCGGTCGGCCCAGCTCAGGACGGCGAGTTCTTCGCCGAAGGGCCCGGCGGCGCGGGCGATCCGTTCGGGCGGGTAGTCTGAACGGGAGTGGCCCATAAAGCCTATCTTCAGGTGCAGCGCGGTCAGGGTCGCCGTCAGGTCCGTCTCCACGGCCGAGAGATCGAGCCTGCGCCCGATACGCCGAACCATCAGCGCGCCGAGAGAGTCGTGGGAGACGAAGAGGATTCTTCCTTCGAGCTCGCCGCGGGTAACGGGTTTGGCCACGTCGTGCAGCAGGGCGGCGAGGCGGAGGCCCTGTGCGCGGTCCTCTCTTACGTGGGCGCCCACCCTGCCCTCCTGTAGCTCGCGCTCGACGCCCCGGACGACCTCGAGGACGTGATCGAAGGTGTCCAGGTGGTGGTACGGGCTACCCTCCAGCTCACGGGCGAGGTCGAGCTCGGGGACGAGGTCGAGGAGCCTGGCGGTATCCAGCGGGGGTTCGAGGGCCGCGTGGAGGTCCAAGAACTCTAGCGTCGGCGGCGGGTCTTCTTGCGGCTCGTATTGGGATTGGGGCGCCCTTTGAGCGAGGAGGCCTCAGCACCCTCTTCGCCTTCCTTACCGGATCTCTGCTGTTTGCGGGCCTCGCCGATGCGCCTCTCTCTGCTGCGCTCTATGAGGGCGTAGATGAACGTGAAGATGAAGAAGAATATGGCCGCGTTCACGAACAGGCTTATTACCTGGGCCCTGGTCTCCAGGTTGAAGTTGCTGCCAGGGAACAGCACGCTGAGGAGGTAGAGCAGACCGAGGTAGATCACTATGACCACCGCCGACCGCCTGGCGGCTGGCTTCCACTTAAGACCCTCGAACATCCTCGTAGCTCCTCTCGACGCGGCGGGGGTTTATCCCCGTGGTGATCTCATAGTTTATCGTGCCTGCACGAAGTCCGAGCTCTTCTGCGCTGATACGCTCTTCGCCCTGCGTGCCCAAGAGCACGGCCTCGTCCCCGACCTCGACATCCTCGTCCACCCCGAAGACGCAAGCGTCCATGGTAACCCGCCCCAGGAGCGGACGTCTGAGGCTCCGGATCAGGGCCTCGGCCCTCCCCGAGAGCGCCCGCCGATACCCCTCCGCGTACCCGACCGGCACGGTCGCCGCGAACATCGGCGCCTCAGCCCTGTAAGTCAGCCCGTAAGACACCCCGTCCCCCGCGGCGAGCCTGCGCACGCCGGCGACGTAGCTCTTCAGAACCATAGCGGGTCGCAGGCCCTCCTCCGTCGCGTCTCCCTCGTCGCCCGCAGGGTGCAACCCGTAGAGCGCCACGCCGGGACGGACGCAGTCGAAGTGCGCCCCGGGGTGCCAGAGGGTGGCCGCGGAGTTTGCCGCGTGCACCAGGATGCCGCCGAAAGGTTGCGCGGCGAGCACGGACTCGAAGCGTTCGATCTGGCGCCTCGTCGCCCATTCGTCCGAGTCGGCCGAAGCGAAGTGCGTGTAGACCCCGACGAGTCTCGAACCCAGTATCCTGCGCGCCTCCCCCACCTCCGCTGGCTCGACGCCCCAGCGGTTCATCCCCGTGTTCACCTTCAGGTGCGCCTCGAGCCCCTGGTGGGCCGCGATGCGCCTCGCGCTCGGGATGGAGTGGGCCGTCACGGCCAGGCGGTGCTCCACGGCCAGCGGAAGCCTGTCCGGCAGGAGGTCGGTGAAGACCAGGATCGGAACCTCAAGACCCGCCCGCCGCAACTCCACCCCTTCCTCGACCGTAACGACGGCGAGGGAGTCAGCCCCGGCCTCGACACAGGCGCGGGCGACCTCGACGGAGCCGTGCCCATAAGCGTCCGCCTTGACGACCGCCATCAAGCGCAAGTTCGGTGCCCTGCATTTGAGGGTCCTCACGTTGTGACGCACGGCGCCAAGGTCCACCTCGGCCCAGGTACGGCCATGAGTCTTGTTTCTAGCGGCCGTGCTACCCACGGTCTTTCTTCGTCAACCGACACCTCTATCTCGGGATCAGCGTACAATTTCCTCTTGCGTAGAGGATAGCTTATCCAGTTTCTTCCGCGTCGAAGCGAGATCGTGATTACCGGGCGAGGCCTCCAGAGGGTTATAGTGGTCATTGGCTCCCGCCTGGGTGGTAAAGGAGGCGATCATGGTGGCAGATGACTGGAAGGTCCACCAAACCCCGGTTTGGAAATATCGGGCCAACTTCATAATCGACATGATCGTCGAAGAAGAGCCCGACGGTAGGAAGGTCTGGGAACAGCTTTGGTCTGAAGAGACCGGCGAGAACCTCTTCAAGTTGTGCTGCATACCATTCTTCGTGTATGACCTCAACTTCGGCGACGAGGTTGAGACTCGCTCTGAGGCTGAGCAGAGGTACGTGGTGAATCGGGTCGTGAAGCGTTCCGAACACTACACGTTCCGGGTCTGGTTCGGAGGATCGGACAACCCTGCCGCGCGCGACGAGGTGATGGACGAGGTCGAGCGCCAGGGTTGGCTGTTCGAATGGTACTCCAAGAACCTGCTCGCTATCTCTGTCGAGTTCGCTCGCGCGCAAGACGTCGCCGACTACTTACACGGGCACCAAATGTCGGGAGCCTTCGCGTACGAGACGGGCCGCAGCAGGTAAGTGCACGACGACCGCCTACGAGCGCGACAACGCGGGAAGGATCACCAAGAAGACCCAGACCGTGGGCGACGTAAGCTCGACCTACACCTACCGCTACAACGAAGCGGGCAGGCTCGCGGAGGTCAAGAAGGACGGCCAGACGGTCGGCTCCTACGCCTACGATGCCAACGGCCACCGCCTGAGCGCCACCACCGCCGCAGGCGGCACCGTCCAAGCCACGTACGACGATCAGGACAGACTGCTCACGTACCGAGATGCCTCATATTCCTACGCCCCCAGTGGCGAGCTTTCGAGCCAGACCGAGGACGGACAGAGCACCTCATTACTGGCTGATCATTTTCGCGTTCGGCCCTTTTTCGAGCGATGACAGGCAATATCTGAGACGCAGTTATGGCTGCCGGTGGGTATGCTGGGATGGAATTAGAGAGACAGCGCGATCGGCCGTTACGGACCGTTGGCTAGCCGGCTACCGGTTCCCGGCCCACGTCCCTTGGAGCAGGGCAGAGAAAACCGATAAAGGCCCCACCATCCTCGGGGAAGTCCGTCATGCGAAGCGTCTCAGTGGCGCGTCGGTTTAGGATGATCCTTGACACTGGATCATGCCCCGGCAACCGCCGGGGGTTTGAACTTCCGGGGCGCGTGGAAGCTCATAAGCTAGGACGTCCACCGTAGGAGGGATCAGATGAGCCAGCAAGAGAATCCGACCCGCGCCTCCGCCGAGGGGGCATCCGCGCCTCCGGTGCTACCCTCGACGCTCCGCCTGGGCGCCGTGCACCTGACGGTCACCGGCCTCGACCGAGCGCTGGCCTTCTACGAGGACGCCATAGGCTTGATGGTGCACCGAAGAGATGACGGGGCGGCCGCGTTGGGCGCGGGCGGGGAGGACCTGCTCGTCCTCCACGAGGAGCCGGGGGCTCGGCGCGCCGGCCGGCACGCTGGCCTCTACCACTACGCGCTGCTCTTCGACTCCCGCGAGGATCTCGCGCGCGCGGCGCTGCGACTGGCGGCGACTAGGACCCCGGTGCAGGGAGCCTCCGATCACGGCACCCACGAGGCCATCTACCTCCCCGACCCCGACGGCAACGGCATCGAGCTGGCCGCCGACCGCCCGCGCGCGAGCTGGCCCCGGCCCCTTACCTACGCCGGCGGCCCAAACCCCCTGGATCTGGACGGCCTCTTGGCAGCCGTCGTGGGCGAGGAGCCGCGCGGCGAGGCCGGCCCGGGGCTCGCGGTCGGCCACGTGCACCTGCACGTCGGCGACCTCGACCGGGGTATTTCCGTCTACCGCGACGTGCTCGGTTTCGAGCTGATGACGTACATGCCTGGCGCGGCGGCGTTCGTCTCCGCGGGCGGCTACCACCACCACCTCGGCTTCAACGTCTGGCGCGGGGAGGGCGTGCCTCCCGCCCCGCAGGGCAGGGTCGGCCTTCGCCACTGGACGGTGGTGCTCGAGGATCCCAGGGAAGTCGCCGCCGTGCACGAGCGGGTGCTGGCGGCCGGCATCGAGGCGGAGGAGGGCGAGGGCGGTTTCCTCGTGCGAGACCCCTGGGATATAGCGGTGCGCTTCGCCACCCACGATGGCCCTTCGGGGTGAGGACGCGCGCTACGGCAGGCCCTCTCCTATGGGCACGATTATCCCTTCGGTCAGCACGAACGCACTTGGGTAGGACGCGAACCAGGCGATGAAATCGGCGACCCTGGAGGGCGGGAGGACGCTCGGCCAGCTCGCGCTGCGCTACGTGCTCGGCCATGAGGCCGTCTCCGTGGCGATGCCCGTGGCCTAGACGCCCAAGCAGGTCGAGGCGAACGCTGCAGCCTCGGCGCGCCCGCTCCTCTCCGATGAGGACCTCCGGCTCATCCGGAAAGTCTCGCCACTCTGAACAACCGCCCCCTCGACACCCCGCACGAGGTGGCGCGGGCAGACGTAAGAGACCCAGACGGGCACGAGGGTTGGCGAGACACTGCCCTCGAAGAGCGAAGTAGTAGCTCCTCGACTATCTTAGGGAGAAGCCCGGTTGGCAGTTTATCGTGGTGCCGCGCGCAACCCTTATCTTGGAGGGGTCGCTACAGCCCGGGAGTCCTCTCCAGCCCTGAAAACTCGAGTCGGCAGCGGGACGGGCATCGAGCCT
>JBKPNW010000277.1:0-5295 GCA_046732815.1 Actinomycetota bacterium
GCCCTGGACCCGGCACTCGTGGCGCTCAGCCGTGCCTGCCCCTTCTACCAGGGAAAGCTAGAGGGGTTCGCCGCCAGGACAGTACACTACAGGGGCACCCTAGGTTTCGACGGCCTCTACGCGGACCTGCAGGAAGTCGGAGGTCTGAGTCCTTACGCAAGCCGTGTGGAGGACCTTGTCGACCAGCAGCGCGCGCTACGGGGCCTGGTTCGCGGCGATGGATCTGGCGGGCGTGGAGCGCCGGCTGTTCGCGTCGACCGGGGGCAGCCGGCACAGGGCCTCGTGGAACCCGGTGCGCCTTAGTCACTACGGCACCGTCGAGATCAGGAGCATGGACGCCAACTATTCCGAGTTGGTGCTGGCCATCTGTGCCCTCATCCGCGGCGCCGCAGAGAGGGTCAGGCGCGAGCGCCTGGAGGTTCGACCAGGCAGGGGGGTGCTCACGCTCGAGCCCGATGGACACCTGTTACGCGTGCCGATCTTCTCTTACCTGAACGGCGAGCTACTCGCTGCTGCTGTTACCGGCGGGGTGCTGGATGCGAGGGTCGGAGCTTATGTGGACTCCGTCGTGAGGTTCGCTTCCCCGTACGTACAAAGGCCAGAACTCGTCGAGCCGATCGGATCTTCCGGAAACTACAGGACGACCGAATATGGGATCCTTGCGTCTTTCCCCGATCGGGGCGCCGCCTTGACGCGCGAACAGGGACTGTCACTCGTGAGAGAATCGTGCCGCCGGCTGAATGAGCAGGTCTCGTCGCTGCGTCGCAGATACGACGACACGATACCGGAAGACGTACATGAAGAGGGAGCCGCCAACATCATTGCCATCTCGAAACCACCAAGAGCAGCAGGCGCGCACCCGGCAAGCGTGGATGATGCGCAGGCAAGAGCGAGTGCGGTGGACGAAGATACCGCATGAAAGTAAGAGGATCTACAACGCGGATCCAATGTAGCCGTAACGAGAGCACAAGGAGGGCTTGTCTTGTCCCAAGATCGAGAGCTCGGGCACGAGGAACTCACCGTACCAGAATATGCCGCCTCGCGCGGCGCCCGTCTGGAAGGGATCCTGGGGCGGGTCAGCGACGCGCCGCTGCGCTCTGGCAACAAGATCGGGCTACTGAAGAACGGCCCTGACACCTACGACGACTGGCTCGCGGCCATTGCGGGGGCGGGGCGTTGGATCCACCTGGACAACTACATCTTCGCCAACGACGAGATCGGCAACCGCTTCGCCGGGGCCCTTTCCGCTAAGGCCAGGGAGGGCGTGCGCGTGCGCGTGCTCCACGACTGGTTCGGTTGCATGGACGTGCCCCGATCCTTCTGGAACAGCATGCGGGAGGCTGGCGTCGAGATCAAAGCGGTCAACCCGCCGGCGTCGGGACCGCCGCTCGGGGTGATCCGGCGCGACCACCGCAAGTTGCTCGTCGTTGACGGCGAGTACGCTTCCACAGGCGGCGTATGCATCGCCGACGGCTGGCTCGTTACCTCTCCCGAGACGGGGCTCCCCTACAGGGACACCGCGGTCAGCGTAGGGGGACCCGTCGTGGCCGACGTCAACCGGGCCTTCACCAAGTTGTGGGGCGAGTTGGTGGAGGAGTTGCCCGCTGAGGAGCGCCCTGACCCGAAGGAAATCCAGGCGGCGGGGGAGACGCCGGCGCGCCTGGTCGTCCAGGAACCGCGCAGGATGCGCACGTTGCGCACGCTGGAATTCCTCACGGCCGGGGTGCAGGAGCGCCTCTGGGTGACAGACCCGTACTTCCTCTCCCTGCCCATCCTTACCGAGTCCCTGATGGCCACGGCGCGCGACGGCGTCGACGTGAGGGTCCTCACGCCGGCAACCAACGACATACCCTGGATAGGTAGGGCCTCGCGCGCAGGCTACAGGCAGTTCCTGGAGGCGGGGGTCCGCATCTTCGAGTACGGCGGCCCCATGATCCACGCCAAGACCATAGTGGCCGACGGCTGGTGGTCGAAGGTGGGCTCCACGAACCTGAACTTCAGCAGCCTGGCGGCCAACTGGGAGATAGACCTGGTCGTGGAAGACACGGACTTCGCCGACCAGATGGAACAACTCTTCGCGGACGATATCTCCCATAGCCGGGAGGTTCGTCTGGAAGGTTCAGGGAAGCGCCCGAGGGTCCGACCCGACGGCCAGGTGGACACCAGCGACAGCGGGGCACGCGCCGGCGTCGTTGGCAGTGGCACGGGGTCGGGCGCCACCGTAGCACGGGTGGTGCCCACCCTCGTCCAGAAAGGCGCCGCCCCTATACAAACCCACGAGCACGCCATCGCCGCAGCGGCGAGCGGCGCCCTGCTCGGCGCGTCGTTGCTCGGCGCCCGTTTTCCGCGCCTGGTCGCCTGGCCATTGACGGCAGTGGGCGCCTGTCTCGGGGGCCTTGGCGTCCTTCGCGCGGTCCAGTCCACGCTCTCCGACCGTGAGCCGAACCGCCCGGAGCAGGGGGCAAAGTAGCCGTCCTCCGTGGGCTCGTTGTGAAGGAGGAGCCATGAAACTCGAGCAAGACCCGAATCTATCCGCGACCGGTTCTCCTCCGGCAGCGCTGGGTTACCAGCAACGACGCGAACGAGGTCGCGCTGCGCGTCGGGTGGCCCCCAGGGGCAGTCACGCGCAGTGGGCGCCGGCGCCAGATCGGCCTGACCCGATCGACCTCCTGGAGGCGCAGGCCAGGGACCGGATACCGGACCTCATACCGATCCGATACTCGCGCATGATGGCTTCCCCCTTCGCCTTCATGCGGGGGTCGGCAATCGTCATGGCCAACGACCTCGCGAGCACCCCGAGTACCGGCATCCAGGCCCAGCTGTGCGGCGACGCCCACCTCTTGAACTTCGGGGCCTACGCCTCCCCGGAGCGCGCCCTGCTCTTCGACCTCAACGATTTCGACGAGACCCTGCCCGGACCCTGGGAGTGGGACGTCAAACGCCTCGCGGCGAGCTTCGTGGTGGCAGGCCGCGACAACGGCTTCGGCGCGGGGGATTGTCGCGAGGCCGCACAAGCGTCCGTGGCCTCCTACCGCCAAAGGATGGCCGAGTTCTCGGAGATGGGAGAACTCGAGGTCTGGTACTCGCGCGTTGGCGAGGAAGAAGTCCGCGGTCTGCTCTCCGATGCCAGTAGCAAGAAGACCAGAAAGAAGTTGGGCAAGGCCGTGCGGAAGGCGCGTGGCCGCGACAGCCTGCAGGCCCTCTCCAAGCTGACCAGGGTCGTCGATGGACGCCGGAGGATAGACGACGACCCACCGCTCCTGGTCCGCATCCCCGAGGGGGACGAGCTCAGGGCTCAGATCTACGCCATCCTGGAGAGCTACAAGCGCACCCTGCAAGACGACCGGCGCCACCTGCTAGAGAGGTACGGCTTCGTGGACGCGGCGAGGAAGGTCGTGGGCGTTGGTAGCGTGGGCACCCGGTCCTACGTGGTGTTGCTCGAGGGCCGCGACGAGGATGACCCTCTGTTCCTCCAGGTCAAGGAGGCGGGAGCCTCGGTGCTGGAGGGTCATGTTCCGCCGGGTACCTACGAACACCACGGCCACCGCGTCGTTGCCGGCCAGAGGCTGATGCAGGCGGCGAGCGACATCTTCCTCGGTTGGTTTCGTGGCACGGAGGGACGCGACTTCTACTGGCGCCAGCTCAAGGACATGAAGGGCTCGGCGGACGTCGAGAACATGTCGCCCGATGAACTGGTCATCTATGCGGGACTCTGCGGCTGGGCGCTGGCCCGGGCGCACGCCCGCTCCGGCGACCGGGTGCAGATAGCCGCCTACCTCGGCAAGAGCGAGCGCTTCGACGCGGCGGTCGCCGACTTCGCGAAAGTCTACGCCGACCAGACCGAACGTGACCATGCGGCCCTCTGCGCCGCTGTCAAGTCGGGTCGGGTCCCGGGTCATGCGGGTGCCTGACAGCGTCGTGCATAAGGGTTCAACCCTTTTGGACGACGAGCATTTCAGCACTTCAGCTTTCGCCTACCCAAGCTCTAGCTGACTAGCTGACAAGGCGCCTTTGGCGCCGTGCTGACAAGCGAAGCCCGTAGGGCTGAGCGTGCTGACCAGCGCGAGTTGCAGAAGGATTGACCTTCTGCAACTCGCTGTGAGGGCCATCGGGCCGCTTCGGTGGGGTGTTCCTGAGGATTCTCCGTTAGATAGGCGCCCTGCCGGACGCTGTTGGCACACAAGCCTGCGAGTGCGGACATCCCGAGATGCGCGGCCTTCCGGACGGGGTGTACCGGTGCCCGGCGGGAGCCGGCAACCGAAGCAACACCTGTTTGGGCCGGGTGAGGGTCCTCGAAGGAGTCCAGCCGAAGCTATCCGGCGTCTTCCGAGGAGACCGACGTCTCTTTCACGAGAACGGCACGGATCGTGGCGGCCTGTCGCCTGGCGTTTCGCGCCCGGCTCTCGAAGCGCGACGTCGCGTGCGCGTGCCCGTACTCGCGCGAGCGGGCGGCCAGTCTGTCGGCCATCTCGGCGCTCTCCGAGCGCGTCTATGAGTACCGCGAGAGGATGTCCGATGTGGTACTAGAGGCTATCTCATAAATGCGATGGTGAGGATATAGTGGCTGCTATACGTCCTTTCAGCGGGAGAAGCAGCACATGGACCTCACAGACGAGCAGTGGGATATTTTAGAGCCACTCATTCCAGATCCCCCTCAAAGGGAAGACGGACGAGGCAGACCCTGGCGAGACCCACGCGATGTTCTAAACGGCATCCTGTGGATACTTCGCACCGGAGCGCCTTGGAAAGACCTTCCCGAACGCTACCCGCCCTACCAGACCTGCCACCGTCGCTTCCAGAGATGGATCGAGGAAGGGGTCTTGGGGGGCGTACTCGAAGCTCTGGCCGAAGATCTCGAAGAGAGAGGTGAGATAGACCTCTCGGAGTGCTACATAGACGGTACGTTCGTCATAGCCAAAAAAGGGGGGTGCGAGTGGGAAAGACCAAGCGGGGCAAGGGTAGTAAGATCATGGCGTTTTCAGACGGCTCTTCTGTTCCTCTCGCCCTCCACACAGAGAGTGCTAGCCCGCACGAGGTCACCCTTGTTGAGGCGACTCTGGCGAGCGGCTTTCTGAAGGAGAACCCAGATAGGTTGGTCGGAGACAGGGCTTACGACTCGGACCCCCTTGATGAGGCACTCAAAGAGCAAGGCATCGAGATGATCGCCCCACACAGAACGAACCGAAAGAAGAAAAAGACCCAGGATGGACGCAAGCTGCGTCGCTACAAGAGGAGATGGAAGATAGAGCGTCTATTTGCCTGGCTTCAGAACTTCAGGAGGCTGGTAGTTCGCTA
>JBKPNW010000278.1:0-7360 GCA_046732815.1 Actinomycetota bacterium
GTCCTCGCCATCACTACCATCGGCTTCCCTTCTACTAACGCGGCACTGAGCTGGGCCGAGGAAGTCTTGTCTGAAGAGGTTTGACGAAAATCCTACGAGAAAATCTTACGGTATAGTCGACTAACGCCGGCGAACCCATGCGAACGCCGGAAGTTTGGACAAGCGGATTTCTAATCCCACCTAGCACGGGTAAATATGCCGCACCGCTCTTCTAAGCAGCTGGGCGCAGACCTTGATCTTGGCGCCGGTACGCCAGTTCTACACCAGTGCAGGGAGATACGGATGTGTGCTTCTGGGTACATCAATGGCGGAGTCGGCTTGTTTATGCGGGTTTGTGAATCGTCGACAGCTCCGGTGAATCATCGGTCTTGTCTTCTTTGCAGGCTTGTGTGTATGATGTCGCTGTTACGTACAGAGGGGCAAGGAACGGCTCCCCGTTCTGAAACAATAGGGGGAAAGACATGGCTAGGACCGGGGTACTCAGGGTGTCAGGAGATCCGTCCAAGATTGAGAACCCTTCTGGCGCCTACCATCTAGTGTGGTCTCGCGACCTCTACCAGATCGCAACAGCGCTATTGGCTGCCGGGGATAAGGCCGGAGCAGATCGGGCGCTTACATACCTCTTCGACAAGCAACAAAATGCTGACGGCTCCTTCCCCCAGAACTCAACGATCGACGGCACCGATCACTGGACCAACATCCAGCTCGATGAGGTAGCTCTTCCTATCGTGCTGGCCTGGCAGCTCGGTAGGAAAGACAGGCAGATTTACGATGATGTCAAGCAATCCGCTGACTACATCATGGCCCACGGACCGGTGACCCAGCAGGAGCGGTGGGAGAACCAGGGCGGCTACTCGCCGGCTACCATCGCTGCCGAGATAGCCGGACTCGTTTGTGCGGCCGACATCGCCCAAGCCAATGGTAAGTCAGACGTCGCCGCAGCCTACCGTGCAAAAGCCGACGAGTGGCAGCAAAACGTCGAAGGCTGGACCGTCACGACCAACGGCCCGCTAGCCGAACCTCACCATGGACGCGCGGAGCGAGATCATGGCTGCCTACCCTTGGAGCTGGACGAAACCCAGCGCCAAGTGTTTCAACAACAAGGACGAGGCGAACTTTGACAGCCAGTCACAAACGCTGACGTCCAAGGAGCACGGTAAGCCATGGTTCGCGACGGTGGGTGCGTCTGATCGACCGGTGCGCAGGGCCACCGGCGACCAGTTCTGGGGACCGGTGACTCCGGGCCAGCAGCCGGCCTATTATGAGTACGAGAACCCGGAGGACCCGAACAGAGACACCAGTTGCGATGATTACCCCAGAGGTACAGGCGGGGAACTGGTGTGGAACCTCAGCGTGGACGGCAACCAGGCGAGAACCCTTTGGGTCGCTGTGGCGGGCTCTCACTCTTCCCAGTCCGTAGCGCAGCGGGCCGTGCAGAGTGCACTCCAGAATCCGGATAATCTGTGGAACCAGAAGGTCGATGGTCGTCGTGCCTTGCTCAACAAGACCAAAGTTGAGCTTCCTGATGAGGAGGAGGAACTCCAGGAGGCCTTCGACTGGGGCAAACTCAACATGGCCGACCTCAAGCGCACGGTGACCGACGCCAAGATCCGAGATGTAGATGAGGGTCGAGCCTATCCGGATCCCGTCGCGACGATGAACCTGACAGGCATCGGGGCCGGCTACCCGGACTATCCATGGTACTTCGGTACCGACGGTGCCTACACCGCCTACCCGCTGGTCGCCTCGGGCCAGTGGGAAACGGCCATGGATCACCTACGATCGATACGTGATGTCTTCCGTGCAGTCAACGGATCGACCGGGAAAGTCGTCCACGAGGTCGTCACCGACGGCTCTATCTACTGGGGGACGAATGCCGACCCAGGCAATACCAACGAGACGGCGCAGTTCGCTACCGCGGTGAATCTCCTCTGGAGATGGTCAGGTGACAACCGCTTCCGAGACGAAATGTACCCGTTCATTGTTGACGGCATGAAGTACATAACCTCAGCCTCCGGCTGCCCCGAGCCCCCGGGGGAGCCCTCAGCAGAAGGCACCTGCGACGATGACGAAGACCTCTGGCCCGAAGGCTACGGCATGGTCGAGAGGAGTGGCATGGGCGAGGAGAAGCTCGACAACACCGCCTACACCTGGCAGGCTCTGATGGCGCTGCAGGACATGGCCGAAAGCAAGGGTGACTCGGCAACGGCAAGCTGGACGCGAAATCAGGCCCAAATGATGAAAGATGAGTTCGATGCCGCCTGGTGGATGGGCGACGGACCTGAAGGCAACCTCGAACTGTACGCAGATTCGCTCGACGATCCGGGCGACGTGAAGCTGCAGCAGAAACACTCGATCAACGCCACACCAATGGAAACTCTCCTGGCACCCGAAGACCGGGCCAACGCCGCACTTGACACCATGGAGACCGGGGCCTTCACAGGGGATTGCGGACTGTACCACACGGGTGTCGGGGGGGGACCTGAGGGCAAGGGTGAGCTGAAGTGCTGGACTCTTCCTAGCTCGGTTATGGCGGTGGGCGAGGCGAACTACGGCAGGCTCGCCGACAACCAGGCACCCTACTACATGGAATCGATCGCCAATGAGCTAGATTTGGAGATGCCGGGGGCTCTGCCGGAGATCGTCCCGAGTCCTGAGTACACCAGGGAGATGGCGCTCGGAGACTTCCGGGAACGAGCGATGTTCATGCAGGCCTGGTCCTCATACGGGATCCAGTGGCCTGTGATCCACCACTTCCTCGGAATCAGGCCCGACGTGCCTGCTGGCAACCTCGCAGTGGTGCCAGATGTTCCGGACTCCTGGCCGGGACTCTCCGTAGAAAACCTGCGCGTCGGCGGTGGCACCGTGGCGGCCTCCGCTTCGCACGACGAAAACAGATACACCACCGACGTCTCCGCATCGGCAACAGGTTGGAACCTGACGATAGGGCACACGCTTCCTTCAGGAGCCACAATTGAGACGGTAACCCTCGACGGTGATCCCGCACAGTACGATATGGAAGACACCTTCAGGGGACGCGAGGTGCACGTGAAGACATCCACCGGAGTCCCCCATGCCCTGGTGGTAACTACCAGTTAGAGCCGTTCTGTTATTCGCAGGGGTGCCCACCCGGGCACCCCTGCATCGGAGAACCGCCCGTCCGTCGAAATCGAGCTTTGTGATGGCCACCGAGGTGTGGCACACACCGACCTTGAGAGCGGGCCGTACCTAAGGGTACGCCTCACCCACCCGATGATAGTGGGAATGAGCACCTCCCTCTGTGCACCCTACGCCTAGCCATGCAGAGGAGCACGAGTCTTCATTGCTACAAAGAGCTATGCGCTCACTACGTCGGATGGCTCAACATGGTTTGCATAGCTCTATAGGAGCGAGCTTCCCAAGGTTCGTGTACACCGGTAGTACACCAACCCACACGAACAACGGCGAACAAACACGAGACATCCTCAGATAAAATGCACCATTTTGCAGATATTTCTGAACACCAGCGAACAGCTACGAAGTTATAGATCTGACTTTGCACGGTGGAGGTCAGGGGTTCGAATCCCCTCGGCTTCATTACGAAAATAGGGGATTTGCAGGTAAAACGTCTAGGATGTGCTGAAGTCCGAGTATCGTTCGTGGCCTCTAGTACACAAGTAGTGTCTCGTGGTCTTATCCGCAGCTGCCGAACTGAGCAAAGCACTGTTCGTCTGACGCTGCCTAGGCTGGGCTTCGTATGCTCTTCTCCTCCCACGGCAGAGATCGCTAGTTCGATACCAGCATTGTCCATCAGGAAATGCCTACAAATGGTGAATAAACGAAAGCATCCGGTTCATGCGCCTATAGCCTCGTGCAGCAACACAGGAAGCGTAGATGACCTTAGACAGTGGAAATCACCCCAAGAGTGGAGAGAATGAAGTAGGACACTGCGCCAGTAGGTTTTGGGCGTCAGGCCTGATGGTGTGGCTCATTGACCATAGCGTGGGCACCAGTAGGAGAGGTGGCTATCGGAATGGGGACCAGTTGAAGACTTACATCGCACTGTTTAGGGGAATAAATGTCGGCGGATCCAACGTCCTGCCGATGAAGGATCTTGTAGCCCAACTCGAGAATCTCGGTTCACAGAACGTCAAGACTTACATCCAGAGCGGCAATGCAGCTTTCCAGAATGAGGAAGAGGATGCCTCGCTGCTGTCAAACAAGATCAGGGCCGCGATCAAGAAGAGCCATGGCTTTGAACCTCATGTACTCCTATTGATGCCAGAGGAAATAGATAGAGCGGTTGCTTCGAATCCGTTTCCCGAAGCAGAAGCCGAACCCAAGACCCTGCACGTATACTTTCTAGCTTCTATGCCGAAGAATCTCGATCCAGGCGCCCTCGAAAGCATCAAGAGTGATCGCGAGCGATTTGTCCTCAAGGATAGGGTTTTCTATCTGCACGCGCCTGAGGGGATAGGGAAATCTAAGCTCGCTGCGAATACTGAAAAGTTACTCGGCGTCGCGATCACCGGTCGGAATTGGCGTACTGTTCGCAAGGTTATGGCGATGGTGGAACAATACGATTAGTGGTTCTCCGCAGCGGCTCATCCTTCTCTTGGATCTTCCGGTCCTCAAGTCGCGTTCTGGCGTTCTCGACTTTGCGTCGAGCATGGTTACTGCCAGCGCTGCGAATTCGGGTGTACGCCGCCAAGATTGTCCTCGACGACCCTTACCGACCACTCGGAAGAGATTGATGGAAGTGGAAGAAGTCGTCCGGGTCGTATCTCTGCTTGACGCGCAGCAAACGGTCGTAGTTGATCCCATAGTAGGCGTGCGCCCAACCCTCGAGGTCTGGATCGGGGAAGTTCTGGTACACGCCTCCGGACCCCCACGGACGGGTCGATGCCCACGAGCGCGCCAGCCAGCGCCGCGCGGCCTCCCTTTCGGCGCTCGGCGCGTCGGTGTCGACAACGACCGCCTGCTTGAGCAGGAAGAGTTCACCACGATGGACGAAGCCCGTAGCGTCGCTGGGCACGCGGTTGTACGCGCCGCCCCACGGCGTGAAATCGAGCTCGCGCGCCTGGCCCGCAACTCGCCCTTTCTGGAGGTTTTCTACCAGCGCCGCGATGGCCTCGGTTGGCAGCAGCCGCCTAAAGAACTCGGACTTGCTGTAGGGGTGTCCCTGCTCCGAGGACTCGTCCTGCAAGGTCTCCCCGAACTGATCATCGTCGCCGGTCATTGCGTCGCCTAGTGCGGCCAGATACCGCTTTATATCCCGGTAGGACATCTGCTTGTGAAATGCTGATATCGGATCCGTCCCCACCCGGGCGACCAGCACGTTGAGCAGCTCCTCGGTATCGGATTCGGTGCCGATCATAGCCCCGAACAGGTTCACTACGGGAGGCAGTTCGACGTCTCCAGAGGCGACCATCAGCAGGCTGGCTGCGAGTTCGTCGGGGGCGGCGGGGGCCCAAGACTGCCAGGCATCGATGAGCGCAGCCGCGCCAGTGTGTGGCCAGAGCAGGTGGAATGCTGTGCAGTCCGGTGCGGGAATGGTGTTGAAGGCAAGGGATGTGACCACGCCGAAGTTGCCGCCACCAGCGCCTCGCAGCGCCCAGAAGAGTTCACCATCTTGGTGCTCGTCGCACTCGATGACGCGACCGTCCGCCAGAACTACCTGTGCTGTGAGCAGCTGATCAGAGGTGAGTCCGTACTTGCGGCCGAGGATCCCGATCCCCCCGCCTAATGTGAGGCCGGAGATCCCCACAGAGGGACCGCAGCCGGCTGGTATGGTGAGGCCGTGCTCGTCCAGCGAGTCGTACACGTCGCCGAGACGCGCTCCGGCGCCCACCGTTGTCACGCCCCCCGAGACCGACACGGAGCGCATCGGGCTAACATCGATAACGATCCCGTGAGTCGAGGAGTGTCCCGCGAAGCAGTGTCCTCCGTTGCGAGTGGCCGTTGGCAGCCTATAGCGGATAGCGAATGAGATTGTCTCGGAGACGTCCGTAGGGGTACTGCACAGCACGACGGCCTGTGGCCGTACATCTTGGAACAGGGCGATGGCCGGTTTGCGCACCGACTCGTAGTCGGACGAG
The DNA here is from genome assembly GCA_046732815.1 of Actinomycetota bacterium. GTDB lineage: Bacteria > Actinomycetota > Rubrobacteria > Rubrobacterales > Rubrobacteraceae > Rubrobacter_D. Next base: position 6,078 of record JBKPNW010000278.1, read on the forward strand.
CCGGGGAGGACAACGTTGCCTGCGATCGCGCTTTGCAGCGCGTCCCAATCAGGAACAGTACGGATCATAGATCTTCCCTCCTAGACTCACTATCTCTCTGCGAACAGTATCTGTGCAGCAACCTGAGTACATATCCTGAAATCTTGAGAAATGTGCCGACGTGCTAATACGGCGTTTTTGCAGGAATTTTGCAAGCTCCAGAAACCTCTGGCAATCTATCTTGCCGCTTTTGCACGGCGGAGGTCAGGGATTCGAATCCCCTCGGCTCCACTGATAAACTTCCTGCAAACGACGAAGAAATTGAAACTTCTAGTCGTCACGCAGAGGACGCCTTGCAGCAACCATGCCACAACCCGAATGAAACGTTTGAACTGCTGGAAGAATTGATCGCGCGAAAGATGGCTATTTCCGGAAAACGTATACCTTGCGACGATTTTCTGGCCTGAGAACATCTTCTGGTGCCTCAACATGGCTTATGCTTCGTGCTCAGCCTAGCTCTGCGTGGCAATCTTTCCCTGCTTCTTCGCCGTCGCCCAGGCATCCTGCAACGCTACGGCTTGCTCCGCAGGAGACCTCGTCTTGCCCAAGACCTCCTGGAATCCAGTGAACATCACCTCATTGAAGTTCTGGGGTGCCAGCACGTCGATGTTGTAGCCAAAGGATTTTTCCTCGGGTGATGCGGAGAGATCCTCTAGAACCTGCTTGAAGAGGTCGGGCACATCGAGCCCCATCGGGTTTACCGGCTGAGCGGGGATCACGTTTAACTTCTCGACGATCAGGCGTGCGGTGCTGTCCTGCAGGAGGTAATCGATGAACTCGGTCGCCCCTTGGAGGTTGTTCGCCTCCTCGGCCACAAACAGCCCCGCCCCCAACCCGGCCGCAGGCGAGACGCCGGAGCCGTCTATGGAGGGGAAAGGGAAGATACCAACCTCGAAGTCCTGGACGGCCTGGATGATCTCCGAGACCAGCCACGTGCCGGTCGGTAGCATGGCGGCTTCGCCGGAATAGAACAGAGTGCTGGCCTCATCGTAGGTTACGGCGTTTACGTTCCGGGGATAGTAACCGCTCTCCACGAAGTCTTTGAAGAAGAGGTCGATAGCTCTAACCACCTCAGGGACATCCCACCGCCCGTTTCCATAGAGGATGTTGTCTAGTCCTTGCCGGCCCAGCAGATTGCTTGTCCCCATACTGAATAGGTGGCCGGCGGGGTACTGCTCCCGGTTCCCGAAGGCCAGAGGAATGGTGCCCCGCAGCTTGTGCTCTTCAGCGACCCTTCGGAGCTC
>JBKPNW010000279.1:0-18590 GCA_046732815.1 Actinomycetota bacterium
GGCTTTTGGCCTCGTGCGCGGCGAGCAAGTCAGCGTTTCAGCAAGAACAAAAAGCTGATGGCTTATACCAAGTCCGGGTAGATGGCAACGCCAGCGCGTCAGGGTCTCCATCTTCGGCTGCTCGTGGATTCCCGCATTCGCGGTAATGACGGAGGAGAAAACCCGGCGTGCTCCTTAGCTCGGAAGGCACCATTGTTCGACCGGACCAGGTAAGACGGCTGATAGCTGACGAGTCCTCAGGTGGCTCCGGCAACGAGGCGCTACACTCTGGTGTGGGCGCCGACGAGAGATTCGGCGATCTGGACGGCGTTGGTCGCCGCGCCCTTGAGCAGGTTGTCGGCTACGCACCAGTACTGGACGACGTTACCCTCGACGCGCACCCGCCCGACGTAGGTTTCGTCCTCTCCGACTACCTCGAGCGGCGTCGGGAAGTCGTCCGAGAGCTCGACGCCGGGCGCCGTTCCCAGCGTCTGGAGCACCTCGGATAGCTCTGCTTCGTGCTCCGTCTCGACGTAGATGCTCTCGGCGTGGCCCGTGTGCACCGGGATCCTGACGGCCGTGGCGTAGACCGGTAGGTCTGGTAGGGCGAGGATCTTACGGGTCTCCTCCCGCATCTTCGTCTCCTCGGTCGCGTAACCGTCGTCCCCTGTGCCCCCGATCTGGGGTATGGCGTTCCCCACTATAGGCCTTGCGAACGCATGTTCCCTGCCGTTCTCCAGCGCCTCGACCCCGCTGCGCCCCGCCCCGGAGACCGCCTGGTAGGTCGAGACAACGACCTTTTGCAAGCCGAACGCGCGAGCGAGCGGCGCCAACGTGACGACCATCTGTATGGTGGAGCAATTGGCGTTGGCGATAAGCCCTTCGTGCTCCTTGAGCGCACCCACATTTACCTCGGGGACGACGAGGGGGACCTTGGGATCCAGCCTGAAGTCGCTGCCGTTGTCGATAACGATGGCGCCGCGCGAGATAGCCTCACCGGCGAGCTGGACGGAGGCCCCCTTCTCACCCTCAGTACCGGCGAAGAAGGCGATATCCACGCCTTCGAAAGCCCCCGGCCCGGCAACGCCGACCTCGAAGGTCTCCCCGGCGAGTACGGCCGTGCGGGCGCTCCTGGCGAGGATGCGTAACTCTCTCACAGCGAACTCCCTGCGCCTCAGTTCGGCAACGAGCCTGTCGCCCACCAGCCCCGCCCCGACGACCGCTACCGCATACCCATCACCCATAGAACCCTCCTCAAAACCTGCCTGAAACTTACAGCGCCTTGTGAGCTATATCCAGCAGATCCCAGACCACACCGCTAGCCGTGCGCTCGGGGCCCGCCCCTGGCCCGCGCACGGTGAGGGTAACATCCGAGTAGCGGCGCGTGCGGAAGTCGAAGACGTTCTCGGGGCCGCTTATGGGCCCGAAAGGACTCTCCACGGGGGTGTCCCGCAGCCCGACCGTGATGGGTCCAGCCTTCGGGATGCGGACCAGGTAGCGGAGCATGTGGTGATCTTCGACCGCAAGGAGGCGCGCCGCGAAAGCCTCATCGTGCTCGGGGAGACTCGTCATGAATTCCTCTAGCGGCACATCTTCGAGGCCTTGTGGGACCAGTGACTCGTAGGGGATCTCCTCGGGTTCTATCTCCCTTCCCATCATGCGAGCCAGGATTATGGCCTTGCGCGCCACGTCGAGCCCCGAGAGGTCGTCGCGGGGGTCGGGCTCGGCGTAGTGGAGGTTCACCGCCTCCCTCACCGCCTCGGAGAACGACCTACCCGCCTCGACCGCGCTCATGATAAAGCCCAAAGTGCCGCTCGGGCTGGCCTGCACCTCGAGAATCTCGTCTCCCGATTCCAGCAGGCCGCCCATGGTCGAGATGATGGGCATGCCGGCCCCGACCGTGGCCTCGTGCCAGAGGCGGTCGGGGATCATGCGCATGAGCTGGCGGTACTGGGCCGTGCTGCCCGAGAGCGGTCCCTTGTTGGAGAGGACGAGGTAGGCTCCGCCCCTGATGCCGAGCACATCGAGGTCGAAGGTGCCGCCGTGTACGGCCAGGTCGACGACCACCCGCGTGAAACCAGGCTCGGGCTCCGAGAGAAGCACGCTCTCCAGGGGCTCGACGCCCAACTCGGAGAGGGTGCCGCCTTGTTCTTTGAGACGTATCGCCCGGGGCAGCAACTCCTCGCCGACCAGCGCGCCCGAGGTGTCCGAGACCGCGCGGTACCTCACCTCGATGCCGCGGCGCTCGAGCCAGCGTTTGCGCTCCTCCAGGACTATCTGGGCGACCGCACGCCCGACGTGGCCCAGGCCGAGCTGGACTATCTCCAGCCGCCTCACGCTACCTCTTCGCCGGCGAGGTCTTCTGCTGGTGGAATCAGGCCAGCGTGCAGGGCCCGCAGCGCCTGCAGGCCCACCTCGGCAGAGACGACGAACACGAGCCCGGCCGATGCGATGCCGAAGTGCTGTACGGGGATAGCGGCCTCCCGCAGGCAACGACGGCCCCTGGCGAGGTCCTCTTCCTCGGGCGAGCCGATACAGACGACCATCGCGGCCCTTCCCTCGCGCCCGTCCGTGCAGGGGATCTCCATGGCCACGTTCTGCCTGAGCGCCACGCAGCGGACGCCGGCCCCTGGCTCGAAGCCCGTGACGTGCGTGCCTGCACCCTCCGGGGCAAACGTGTTGCGGACGTAGACCTCGATGCCGGCCTCGGAGGCGGGCTCCATGGTCCTCGGGTGCAGAACCTTCGCGCCGAGGCCGGCGAAGATACCTGCCTCCCTGTAGGAGAGGCGCGGCATGAGGGCGGCGTCGGGCACCAGACGCGGGTCGGCGTCCAGAACGCCGTCCACGTCGGACATGATCCAGACCTCCTCGGAGCCGAGCGCACGCCCCAGTACCGTCGCAGAGAGGTCGGAGCCCCCCCTGCCCAGCGTGGTTGGCGCCCCCCCGGGCGAGCGTCCCACGTAGCCTGGCACTACGGCGACGAGCCCGCTTGCAAGCAGCGGTGCGACACAGCGCGACGAGCGCTCGTGGGTGGCCGCGGGGTCGACCTCTGCCTCGCCGAAGCGCGCGTCCGTGGCTATGGGATCGGCAGTGACGACCGCCGCAGGTGCGCCCTGGCTACTGATCGCCCCGGCCAGGATCTCCGCCGAGAGGCGCTCGCCGTAGACGGCGATCTCATCGCGGCGCGCCTTCAGGTTGTCGTAAGGCGCGCCGATGAGCTCTTCTAGCTCGCCGAGCAGGTCGACGATGCGCCCTTCGACCCCTGGCAGGTGCTCGGCTGCTACGGCCTCACGTGCGGCTTGCAGGTGCCGTTCGGCCAGCATACGCCGCAGCTCGGCGATAGAGGCCTCGTGCGTCTCGTGCTCGAGGGTCTGCCTTACCCAACCCGAGCTCATCCTGGCGTAGCCGAGCAGGGTATCTGTCGTGCCGCTCATCGCGGAGACGACCACGGCCACAGGCCCATCCCCGGCGGCGATACGGGCGGCGCGGACGAACTCTGCGCCGCCCCCTACCGAGGTGCCCCCGAACTTGATGACGAGAGGTCTCTCCAAAAGGCTATGCTCCGTTCAGTGCCGTGTCGAGGTCATACAGGATATCGTCGATGGACTCGAGGCCGACGGAGAGCCTTATGTAATCGTCGCTAACTCCGGTCGACTTCTGCTCGTCGACCGAGAGCTGCGAGTGGGTGGTCGAGGCCGGGTGTATGACGAGACTCTTCGCATCGCCGACGTTCGCAAGGAGGCTGTGCAACTGGAGCCCGTCGATAAAGCGCTTGCCGGCCTCCAGGCCGCCGTCGATGCCGAAGCCGAGGATCGCTCCGAAGAGCCCTTCCCGGTGGTACTTCGCGGCCAGCTCGTGCGAAGGATGATCTTCGAGGCCTGGGTAGTTCACCCAGTTGACCCTGGGATGGTCCTGCAGGAACTCGGCGACGGCCTGCGTGTTCAGCGAGTGTCGTTCCATCCTCAAGGGCAGCGTCTCCAGGCCCTGCAAGAACAGGAAGCTGTTGAACGGGCTGAGGGCCGGTCCCCAATCCCTGAGCATCTGGACGCGGGCCTTCAGGATAAACGAGAGCTCGCCGAGCGTGGGGTAGATCTCCAGCCCGTGGTAGGAGGGATCAGGCTCGGTGAACCCTGGGAACTTCCCGTTGTCCCAGGGGAAATTGCCGCCGTCCACGATGACGCCGCCGATGGACGTACCGTGCCCGCCGATGAACTTGGTCGCCGAGTGCACCACGATGTCGGCCCCGTGCTCCAGGGGGTTGACCAGGTAGGGCGAGGGCAGGGTGTTGTCGATGATGAGCGGGACGCCCGCCTCGTGGGCCACCGCCGCGGCACCCTCGATATCCAGGGTGTTGAGCGCCGGGTTCCCCACGGTCTCAGCATAGACGGCCTTCGTCCTATCCGTGATCGCCGCGGCCATAGCGTCGAGATCCGTGGAGTCGGCGAACTTCACGTCGATACCGACCTTGGGCAGCGTGTAGTGGAACTGGTTGTAGGTTCCGCCGTAGAGCTCCGCCGCGGAGACGAGCTCGTCTCCGGCCCCCATGATGTTCAGGATCGTGAGTGCCTGGGCAGCCTGGCCCGAGGACGTCGCGAGGGCGCCGACACCCTTCTCCAGCGCGGCGATGCGCTTCTCGAAGACGTCGGTCGTGGGGTTCATGATCCTGGTGTAGATGTTGCCCTCTTCGGCGAGCGAGAACAGGTTCGCCGCGTGGTCCGTGTCGTGGAAGACGTAGGAAGTCGACTGGTAGATGGGTACCGCCCGCGCCGTCGTGGCCGAGTCGACCTCCTGCCCGGCGTGCAGAGCCAGGGTGTCGAACCCGTAGTCGTGCTCCTGGATCTTCTGGTCTGTCATTGTTTCGCTCCCTTCGGTCGCTCAGCCATCGGCTTTCAGCTGTCAGCGGTTGGCTTTCTGGCTAGGAACGGTTCTACCGCTTCCTTTAATTCTTTCCAGTCTTTGAGGAAGGCGTCGTGGCCGCTCAGCGTATCTATCTCGGCGTAGCTTGCGCTTGCGCCGGCCTTCTTCGCCGTCTCGGCTGCGGCCTTTACCTCGGCGGCGGGGAAGAGCCAGTCGCTCGTGATGCCAACGAAGTGCACCTCGGCCTCGATGCGCGAGTAGGCCTCTTCTTCGGACTCGTAGCCGCTAGAGACCTCGTAGAGGTCCATCGCCCTGGAGAGGTAGAGGTAGGAGTTGGCGTCGAAGCGGCCAGTGAGCTCTCGCCCCTGGTAGTGCAGGTAACTCTCGATCTCGAATCTCCCGCCGAACTCGGGATGCAGCGCGGGACGTCCGGCGGGCCTCCTGCCGAACCTCTCCCACTGGCCGGCGGCGCTCTGGTAGGTCATCATGCCCGCCATACGGGCGATGGCTAACCCCCTATCTGGCCTCCTTCCTGTGCCGTAGTAATCGCCATCACGCCAATCAGGGTCGGCCATGATAGCACGGCGCCCGATCTCACTCATCCCCACGCCCTGCGGGCCGAGGGCCCCCGTGGCGGCCACGGGTACGGCCTTCTCCACGAAGTCGGGGAACTCGACGGCCCACTCGAGCGCCTGCTGCCCGCCGATGGAACCGCCGGAGACCAGGGCCAGCCTCCTTACCCCGAGGGCGTCGAGCAGCCGCCGCTGTGCCCTGACCATGTCCCTGATGGTGACCACGGGAAAGCGCATGCCGTAAGGCCGCCGTGTCCCCGGCTGCGTAGAGGCCGGTCCCGTGCTGCCAGAGCAACCTCCAAGGACGTTCGAGCAGACGACGAAGTACTTTTCGGTGTCTACAGTCAGCCCCGGCCCCACCATCGGGTCCCACCAACCACCGCGTTTGTAGCCCTCGGAGGGGCCTCCGGCGGCGTGCGAGTCTCCCGTCAGGGCGTGAACGAGCAGGACGGCGTTGTCGGCGGCGTCGTTGAGCTCTCCCCAGGTCTCGTAGGCCAGGGTGACATCCTGCAGGCTTCCGCCGAGTTCGGGCTCGAACGAGCCTATGCGGTGGTGGGTCCGAAGGGCCGGGGCGTGGCTAGCGCCGGCCCCCGACTCTAGTGTCATACTCTGTAGTAATGCAGCCTCCTTCTGAGTCCGGGTTCTACGCCTCTCGCGCAACCCGCTCGTAGAAGAGGCTGCCCACCTCTCCCCACATCTTCCAGAACGGTAATGGCCGTCCTGCTGGACTTGGCACCTTGCGGGAGTAGCTCACAGCTCCCCGTGGGTTGCCGCGGTTTCTCGGGGCCAGTTCCCTCCGCCGCTCTCGATGCGGGTTCGCGCTAGATGCTGATGCTAAAGCACCAGGGGTCGCCCCGTCAAGCTAACGGGGCATCAGGCAAATGGTACTGCCTGATCCTACCTGTGAACCCAGGGGAAGCGTACGTATACCCAGGCATTCTGATACCTTTTCAGGTTCATGCCGCGGGCGACGGCCGGCGTCACGTCGATCCCGGCGGGGTTGAGGACCTTCCTGCCGAACTCATCCTTGCCCCTGTTGAAGTTATGGTAGTAGGCCTCCTGCGCCTCCGGGTTGCAGCGTCCCGCGCGTTTGAACCTCGTGCGGTTCTTCCACCGCGCCCAGTAGTTGTCGTGGATGTTCCAGGGCCCGGTATCCTTGACCCTCGGCTTCACCCTGGGACCACCGCTGCCGCGCCGGATGTGAACCCTCGGCTGGCGGCCGAACTTGAGCTTGCGGTGCGGCAGGGCGACCTCGCGCCTGGTGTTCCCGAGATACTGCGTCGCGAAGACTTTACACCGTTTCCCGTGGCGATAATAAGAGGAGGCCGTGTAGGTCCCCGTGGAATCCGCCGCGGGGCCTTTCGTGGTGGCGGCCCGAACCTCCTGCCCCCACTGTTCGTCGACCCAACCCTCCAGACCGGCGCTCTGATCCTCGGGCAGGATGGCCTCGATCTTCCTCTTCGTCCTGCCCACGGCCGTGGCGACCTTTTCGTCGTAGTCGGAGGTGGCGATCTTCTTCTTTATCTTCTCCTTGGGAAGATCCTTGTTGGCAGCGAGCACGCGCTCGCTCTCGGCGAACTCCTTCGCCAGAGCCCGGTTCTCGCGGCGGGTCGCGGCGAGGACCTCATCGACCTGCCTGTCGCTCAGGTCGAAACGAGCCTCGAACTCATCAATGTTTTGCTTCTCGGAGAGGATAACGGAGATAGCCGGCTTCTCGGGATCTGAGTACGCAGAGTATTCCTCGGCCTCGAGGGAGCCGCGATCTCCCGCCACCAGGATCAGAACGGCCGCCACCACGATAAGCCCGAGCGATGTTCGCCACTTACCGCTATCCCAGAGCGACGCCAGACACCAACCCGCAGCGCGTAGCAAACGTGACCGCACGGAGACCCCCTCCTGGTCGGCGCCACAGCGTCGGGCGCCACAATTTGTCACTTAACTCGCAAATGCTAACCGCTTGCGATCCCGGCGTCAATGTTTTGTGAGGGAGGCTCACAAGCCTCCCCCACGACGAGCTGAGGCCGTAGGCCGAAGCGTGCTGAAATGCTGACAAGCCGCCGCAGGCGGCGTGCTGACTGGCTTTCAATACGCCCTGGCGAAGATCGCCATTCTGCCCGGCCTGCCGGAGACGAGGTCCTTACCCTCCTCCCGCTCGAAGGGCAACAGGCGGATCGTGGCCTTCGTGTCTTCCTTTATCTTCTGCTCGGTCTCTTCCGCGCCGTCCCAGGGGGCGACGACGAACCCGCGCTTCTGGCCGATGATCTCCCCGAACTCCTCGTAGCTTTCGGCCCTACGGGTGTTCTCCTCACGGAAGGTTTCGGCCTGGCGGAGCATGTTCTCCTGGATCTCGCCCATTGCGGTCGCTAGCCGGTCGGGCAACTCCTTTCTGTCCACGAACTCCTTCTCTCCGGTGTCGCGCCGGACGAGGACGACCTGACCCTTCTCGATGTCCCTGGGCCCGAGCTCCACGCGCACGGGCACGCCCCTGAGCTCGTGTTCGTTGAACTTCCAACCGGGCGAGTGCTCTTCATCGAGGTCGACCTCCATCCTTATGCCGAAATTGCCCAATTCCTTATACAAAGCCTCGGCCTCGCGGCGCACCTCCCCCTTGTTCTTGCCGCGCCAGATCGGGACGATGACAGCCTGGGTCGGCGCGATCCGGGGCGGCAACCTGAGGCCCCTGTCGTCGCCGTGGACCAGGATCAAACCCCCTATAGTGCGCGTCGAAAATCCCCATGAGGTCTGGTACGGATAGACCCTCTCCTGGTTCTCGTCGAGGAACGTGATGTCGAAGGCGCGGGCGAAGTTCTGCCCGAGGTCGTGGCTGGTCGCGGCCTGCAGGGCTCGCCCGTCACCCATCAACCCCTCGCAGGTGTAGGTCTCCACTGCCCCGGCGAAACGCTCCGACTCGCTCTTCGCGCCCGTGAGGACGGGGATGGCCATGGTCTCGTAGAAGCAGTCGCGGTAGACGCCGAGCATCCGTAAGGCCTCCTCCCGCGCCTCCTCCGCCGTCGCGTGGACAGTGTGGCCCTCCTGCCAGAGGAACTCCGCGCTCCTGAGGAACGGGCGGGTGACCTTCTCCCAGCGCAAGACGTTACACCACTGGTTTATGAGAATAGGCAGGTCTCGGTAGCTCTGGATCCAGTTCCTGTAGAAGTCGCAGATGATGCTCTCTGAGGTTGGTCTGATGGCGAGCCGTTCCTCCAGCTCTTCTCTACCCCCTATGGTTACCCACGCGAGCTCGGGATCGAAGCCCTCCAGGTGCTCGGCCTCCTTCTTGAGGTAACTCTCGGGGATGAGCAGCGGGAAGTAGGCGTTCCTGTGCCCCGTCGCCTTGAAGCGGTCGTCGAGGTCGCTCTGGACGCGCTCCCAGATCTCGAACCCGTAGGGCCTGATCGCGAACGTCCCCCGCACGGGCCCGTAATCTGCGAGCTTGGCCATCCTCACTAGCTGCAAATACCACCTGCTCGGGTCCTCGCTCTTCTTGACTAGTTTTTCGACCGCTTCCGTCATCGTGGACGCTCCTCTCTGTAAGCATGTCAGCTTGTCAGCACGCTCAGCCCTGCGGGCTTCGCTCGTCAGCACTTCAGCTTATCAGCTTGTTGTTTTCGCTCATGGTCAGCCAAAGACCGCCGCGTATCGACCCGGCGTTAGGGAACCCTGCCTGGCACCGATGCCGCTTCTAGCACGGCCACAGCGCCGGGTTTGCGAGCCGCATGGTGCCACGTGCGCCAGCGAGAGCTACGAAGAAGTCATACCGAATCCGGGTGAATGGCAACCGCAAAGCGGGCCGTCAGAGCACGGGTCCATCTCTCGTGCCAGGCGTGGATTCCCGCTTTCGCGGGAATGACGGATGAGAAGGTCTGGCACGCCACAGGCCGCAAAGTGCTACCGTTCGGATGGATTCGGTATCAGCCGTTCCTTGCCGACGTAGGGTACGAGGGTTTTCGGGAGGGTGACGGAGCCGTCCTGTTGCTGGTAGATCTCGAGTAGGGAGATCAGGGCCCGGCTCATGGCGAGGGCGGTGCCGTTGAGGGTGTGCAGGAGTTGGGGTCGTCCGCCTTCTTTGCGGTAGCGGATGGCGAGCCTGCGAGCCTGGTAATCTGTCGTATTCGAGGTGCTTGTGACCTCCCCGAATTCGTCGCGGCCGGGCATCCAGGCCTCGAGGTCGTACTTGCGGTAGGCGGCGCCGCCGAGGTCGCCGGTACAGATGTCGACCACGCGGTAGGGTAGGCCCAGGCCCTGGAAGATGCGTTCCTCTATCTCGACCATTTCATGGTGTATTTCCTCCGACCCTTCCGGGGTGGTGAACGCGAACATCTCGACCTTGGTGAACTGGTGGACCCTGTAGAGGCCGCGGCTGGCGCGCCCGTGGGAGCCGGCCTCCGTGCGAAAACAGTGGGAGAGGCCCGCGTAGCGGAGGGGGAGGTCTCGTTCTTCGATGATGTCGTCTGTGTGCTGGCCTGCGAGGGTGATCTCTGCGGTCGCGATCATCGAGAGGTCCGAGTCTTCGACCGAGTAGATCTGGGTCTCGGGTCCGCGCGGGATGAACCCCGTACCGACCAGCATCTGGTCCCGTGCCAGATCTGGCGTTATGGTCGGCTGGTACCCGTGCTCCAAAATGATGTCGAGCGCGTAGCGGATCAGGCCCAGCTCCAGTAGCACGGCGTCGCCGCGCAGGAAGTAGAACTTGCTCCCCGTGGTTCTGGCTCCCGCATCGAAGTCGATTATTCCCAGGGCATCTCCGAGCTCGACGTGATCTTTTGGCTCGAAGGGGAAGGCCGGGAGCTCACCCCAACGCCGGATCTCCACGTTCTCCGTGTCGTCCTTGCCGATGGGCGAGTCCGGGTGGGTCATGTTCGGGATCTTCAACTGCTCCTCGCGCAGCCGCTCCTCGACCTCGTGCAGCTCTCTTTCCTTGGAGGGCAACCGCTCCTTCATGGCCCGCGACTCCTCGATGAGCCGGCCCCGCGCCTCCTCGTCGCGTTCCTTGCCTATGCTCTTCGCCATCTGGTTCTGGCGCTGCCTGAGCTCGTTCATCTCCTGGATGAGAGTCGAGCGACGGTCCGCCAGCTCGACGACGAGCCCGACATCAGCCTCGACGCCACGGTTCTTGCAGTTTTCCTCCACGGCTTCGACGTTCTCGCGGATGAATTTGAGGTCTAGCACGCCGTCTCCCTCCGGTCGCCGGCTTGTCAGCAATTCAGCACGCGTCGGCCTTCGGCCGCCGCTTGTCAGCACTTCAGCTTGTCAGCATCTCGGTTCGTCACGTGCGCGATTGCAAATCTATCGCCTTAACTGCTCGCCTCTCAAGTGATGCTCACGTTCCGCAATCCACGGCGTGGCTGACTAGCTGACAAGCCGTCCGGCGAAGCCGGGCGGCGTGCTGATTTGCTGACCAGCTTATATTATCCTGCTAGTTCCCTGAGTGCCCGGTTCTCAGTTCTTATGCGGACGTAGAGCAATGCGGCGTTGAGTAGGGTGAAGACGATTGCGGTAACCCAGGCTCCGAAGATGAGCGGGAAGGTCAGGACTTCTACGGCGACGACGACGTAGTTGGGATGGGGGAAGTAGCGGTACGGTCCACGCCGGACGAGCTTTCCCCCGGGAACGACGAGGACTCTCGTGTTCCAGTTCATCCCCAGAGAAAAGATCGCCCAGTACCGCAACGGCTGGACGAGCAGGAACGCCGCCAGCGGCAGAGGCCACCACGCAGGGATCTCCGGCCCACACTGAAGCCCCTCGACGAGCGTACAGAACAGCCACAGAGTATGAACAGCGACTATCACGGGATAATGACCGCTCCCCCGCTCGACCGCACCACGAGCAAGGAGCCTCCGTTCATTCCGCCGCGAATAAGAGAGCTCCAACAAGCGCTGAATAGCGACGAGCGTCACGCCCGCAACCAGCAACACGACGTTCAACGAGCCCTCAATCCCTCCACGTAAAGTTGACTAGCTGACCAGCTGAATTGCTGACCAGCTCAGATGCTGAGGGCCGACGGCCCTCAGCATCTGAAAAACACATGCTCCGCGGAGAAGCCGGGGCCCATGGCCGAGAGCACCCCGAGATCCCCTGGCGCGAACTCTCCGCTCTCGAGAAAGCGTTCCAGGATAAAGAGCACGGTGACACTAGACATGTTGCCGCAGTCGCGCAGTACGTCCCGGCTCGTGGTAAGCCCGCCCGCTTCCAGGCCGAGCGCCTCCTCGAAGGCGTCGAGAACCCTGGAGCCGCCGGGATGGAGCACGAAGTGTTTGATCTCCCCGAAGTCGAGGCCCAAAGCGTTGCAGGCCTGCTCCAGGTTGTCGCGGAACTTCTCGCGCACGATCGTGGGGACGCTCTTGGAGAGTTGCACTTTCAGGCCCGCCTCGACGAGGTCCCAGCCCATGACCTCCTCGGTGTCCGGCCAGGTGGTGCTGTAACTTCCGAGCACGGCGGGTCCTGTGGCGCCCCCTATTAGCACAGCGGCGGCGCCGTCGGCGAAGAGGCTCGTGGAGATAAGATTGCTCTTCGAACGGTCGCCCCGTTGGAAGGTCAGGCCGCAGAGCTCGACGGCGACGAAGAGGATCAGGTCTTCGGGGTAGAGACGGGCGTGTTCGGCGGCGCGGGCGATACCCGCCGCCCCCGCCGAGCAGCCGAGGCCCCAGATCGGGACGCGCCGGGTGTGCTCGGAGAGGCCGAGGCGGAAGATGAGCTTCGAGTCGATGGAAGGCGTGGAGATCCCGGTCGTCGAGACGAAGAAGATCGCACCGACGTCTTCGGGCCCGGCACCGACCCTGTCTAGCGCCCGCCTCGCCGCCTTCTCGGAGAGGTCGATTGCGTGCTCGACATAGAGGGCGTTCTTCTCCGGGAAGGTGTGGTCTCGCTCGAACCACTCTACGGGCACGCAGAAGTAGCGGTTGTCTACGTGGACGTTGTCGAAGATCGGGAGCAGGCGCTCGAAGTCGCCATTCCGGCGAGAGAACATGCCCCTGGCGAAGGTCTTCGCCTCCTCCTGCCCGACGCGGTAGGGCGGCAGGGCGCTGGCAACAGAGATGATCCTGGGCACGTGCCCGCTCAACGACTTTCCGATCGATTCTGTGCGGCCAGATCAGGCTCCCGGTCGGGCTCGGGGGTCTCACAGGTATCTCGGAAGACGTACTGCGAGATACGCTTGCGCTGGCGGCTCGACCAGTCGATCGTCGGGCGGCGCTGCTCCCTCGGGACGTATCCGAGCCGGTAGACGGCCATAAGCTCAAGGTCGTCGGGAACTTTCAGCAGTCGCTGGAGCCGCTCCCAGTTCTCAGGGATCTCCATCGGCGTCGAGACGAACTGGATGCCCATGCCGAGCTCCGTGGTGGTGAGCCAGATGTTCTCGACGGCGGCCCCCATCCCGAAGATGGAGTAGAAACCCGAGAGCTGGCCGGGACGGTACTCGGTCTTGTCCAGCAGGACCGCCAGAAGCAGCGGAGAGTCGGCGACGAGCTTCCTGTTGTCCTCCCCGAGGGTCCTGGGGACGCCGAAGCGGTTCATCACGGCCTGGCCCGTGTTCGAGAAGATCTGGCGCCGGAAAGGCTTGAGGACGGCGGGCATCTGGTCGAAGTGGATACCGTCGCGCTTCTCCTCTATCTCGGTCTCGGAGAAACGGAAGTAGGGCCTGTAACGCTTCCAGAACGTTCCCTCCTCCAGAAGGCGCGTCATGCTCTCGCCGCTTATCCTGGCGACCTCATCTATGGTCTGGCGGTCGTCGACGAGCACGAAACGCCAGGGCTGGCTGTTGAAGTGGGAAGGGGCCATCGCGGCGACCTCGACCAGCAGGCGCTGATGCTCGGGCGTGACGGGATCGGGCAGAAAGGGACCGTTCGTGGTCTTGCGTCTCTTGAGGACCTCCAGGAAATCCAATCTCAGCCTCCTAAAGCATCCATACGCATCCCGTAGCGTAGAAGATCATGGCCATACCGGCGAGCGCGGCGTGTCCGGGGGTTCCGGCCCTGACGCGTGGCAGCAGGGCGAAGAGAACCAGTACGGGTAGCAGGGCCCAGCGGTAGGGCGCGCCCTGCAAAAACCCGACCCCGGCCGCGACGGCGGCGGAGGCGAAGACGGCGAAAAAGAGGGCGTGGTGGAGCCACCGAAAGGGCTTGGTGTCGACGATGCGAAACTGCACGAGTACGCCGAGCGCGAAGTTCGCCAGAAAGAGGACCATCGCGACGTAGAAGATCATTGCTCGTTCTTCCGGCTCATCCAGGAGGGTTATAGCACAGGGCGGGTTACGCCGGAGTCGCCGGGGGTCTGTGATGCTAAGATTCGTAGGGCGATGGATCTTTGATTCTGCTAGGGGGCGAGATGCCAAACAGGCGCCCGGAGGCTTACATAACGGGGATCGGCGTAGTCACCCCCATAGGAGTAGGGCGCAAGAAGTTCTGGAGTTCACTTCTGGCCAACGAGAGCGGGGCCGGGCCCATAACGCTCTTCGACCCGGAAGACTTCGAGGTGCGCATCGCCGCCGAGTGCACGGACTTCGACCCCGAGAGCTTTATGGACAGGAAAGTCGCCGCCAGGACCGACCGCTTCGGGCAGATGGGCCTCGCCTCGGCCAAGCTGGCCCTCGAAGACGCTGCGGCGTGGGACGTACTCAACCAGAGTCCCGAGCGGGTCGGACTCATCCTCGGCAGCGGTATCGGGGGCGTCACGAGCATGGAGACGACCCAGGCGACCATAGACAGCAAGGGGCCATCCCGCGTAAACCCCTTTGCCGTAACCAAGATAATGCCCAATTCTGCGGCTGCCCATATCGGTATACAGCTCGGCGTGCAGGGCCCCTCGATCGCTGGCGCGCTCGCCTGCACCTGCGGCACGGACATGATGGGTCTGGGCTTCGACCTGATCCGCCGCGGCGACGCCGAAATCGTGCTCTGCGGAGCCTCGGAGGCCGGCCTGGCACCCGTCATAGTCGCCGGATTCATCGCGATGCGGGCGATGAGCCGCCGCAACGACGATCCCGAGGGGGCCTGCAGGCCCTACGACGTCGACCACTCCGGCTTCCTTATCGGGGAGGCCTCGGCCGTGATGGTCCTGGAGAGCGCCGAGTCCGTGGAGCGCCGCGGGTCCGAGCCCTACGCGAAGATCACCGGCGTGGGCCGCACCACCGATGCATACAACCTCACGGACCCCGACCCCAAGGGCTACGGCATCATGCGGGCTATGCAGCTCGCGGTCGCCGGTGCCGGACTGGAGGGTGAGCAGATCGGCTACATAAACCCGCACGGCACGGGTACGGTCGCCGGCGACGGCCCCGAGTCACAGGCGATGGCGGAGATCAACCCCGACGTCAAGGTCTCGGCGACGAAGTCCACCCTGGGCCACTCTTTAGGCGCGAGCGGCGCCGTGGAAACGGCGATCTGCGCCATGGCCGTCAAGGAGAGAACAGTTCCCCCGATGAGGAACCTCACGGAGGTGGCCGACGGCTGCGCCGATCTCGACTACGTCGTGGACGAACCACGCGAGACGCCGGACCTCGAAGCGGCCCTCTGCGCCAACCTCGGCGTCGGCGGCCACAACGCGGCGATCGTCCTGGAACGAGCTTGAGGAGGGACATGTCCACCCAGGAGAACATCCACGAGATACCACAGGGTCTTCCCGAGCCGCAAGACGACGGCGCCTGCGACCACCTGCCCGGGATGCAACTGCCTTCCGTCTCCTTGATGTCCACGGCCGGAGACCTCGAGGACCTCTCGACCAGAGAGGGAACGACCGTCGTCTACTGCTACCCGCTTACGGGAAGGCCCGACCAGGACCTGCCGACGGGGTGGGACGACATCCCCGGCGCCCGTGGCTGCACCCCCCAGTCTTGCGCCTTCCGTGATCACCACGCGGAGCTAGCGGAACTGGGGGCCAGGGTCTTCGGCCTGAGCACCCAGGATACCGCCTACCAGCACGAGGCCTCAGCGCGGCTTCGCCTCCCGTTCCCGTTGCTGAGCGACGAGAAGCTAGAATTCGCGAGAGTACTGGGACTGCCGACGTTCGAGGCCGAGGGCATGACCCTCATAAGACGCCTGACCCTCGTCGTCGAGAACGGCGAGATAGTCAAGGTCTTCTATCCTGTGTTCCCGCCTGGCAGGAACGCCGAGGAGGTAATAGATTGGCTCGCCGAACGCACCTCGAGCTAGAGAGGACGTGTAGATGAACCCCGTCGCGACTGACAGTTGGCGAGAGAGGTTGGGGGAGCTCGAAAGGATCCTCGCTCCCCACGGAAGCGCACTGGTCGCCTTCTCCGGCGGGGTCGACTCCTCGCTCGCCCTCGCCGTGGCGGCGCGGGCGCTACCGAAAGAAAAGGTCCTCGCCGTCACGTCGAACAACGAGACCTATCTTCCGTCGGAGTTGGATCTGGCACGGGATTTCGCCGCCTCGCTCAGTGTAGAGCATCTCGTGGTAAACACCCGCGAGCTCGACAATCCGGACTATGCGAGCAACCCCACCAACCGCTGCTACTTCTGCAAGAGCACGCTCTACACGGACCTGGCGAAGCTGGCGAAAGAGAGAGGCTACGCCTGTGTCGTCGACGGGGCGAACAAGGATGACGAGGGCGACTACCGTCCCGGCAGGAAGGCCGCGAGGGAACTCGGGGTCGTCTCCGTACTCTCGGAAGCCGGGATGACCAAGGCCGAGGTGAGGGAGCTGGCCAAATACCTGGATCTGCCCACGTGGGACAAGCCCGCGCTCGCTTGCCTCTCTAGCCGCTTCCCTTACGGGCAGGAGATCACACCCGAAAAGCTCGCCCAGGTCGCCCGCGCGGAGGAGTTCTTGCGCAGGGAGGGCTTCTTGCAGGTCCGCGTCAGGCACCACGGGGAGATAGCCCGCCTCGAAGTGGGTCCCGAAGAGCTCGAAAGGGCCTTCGCCAGGCGGGAGGAGATCTCCAGCGAACTCCGGGACGCCGGGTTCCTCTACGTCACCCTCGACCTCGCAGGCTACAAGTCAGGTAGCCTGAACGCCGCACTCACGAAGAGCAAGAAGGCGCTGCCCCTCGTCTCGTCCTAGAGTATGGAAGGCGTGGAAGGACCGCTCTTAGCCCTCACACTCGTCTTGATGGTCGTGGGGCTGGTGGGAAGCGTGGTTCCGGGTCTACCCGGGGTTACCCTCATCTTCCTGTCGGCCCTGCTCTACGCCGTCCTAACAGACTTTCAGACCGTCGGAGCCGCGGTCCTCGTGCTCCTCTTCGTCTTCGCCGCCATCGCCTTCCTCGCCGACTTCGTCGCCACCTCGTACGGGGCCCGCCGCTTTGGGGCGAGCAACTGGGGCACCGTCGGCGGGGCCGTGGGAGGCATCGCAGGTGCGCTCGTGGGTGCCCTGTTCCTCGGCATCGGCTCCCTTTTCGGCTTGATCCTGGGCACCATCGCGGGCGTCTTTGTCGGGGAGTACCTTAAACGAGAGAGGCAAGGCGAACCGGAAGACCAGCGTCCCGCGCAGGCCGATTGGCGCCGCGCCTCGCGGGCAGCAGGCGGCGTCATCATCGGCTACCTGGCATCAGCGATCGCACAGGGGCTACTGGGACTCGCGAGCGTCATTATCTTCGTGCTTGCTGTTAGCTAGTCAGCATGTCAGCACGCGCCCTGTCGGGCGCTTGTCAGCACGCCGCCGGGCTTCGTCAGGCGGCTTGTCAGCAATTCAGCTAGTCGTCCCTTAGCCTGACCACAAGCGTAGAACCCCACCGCCGCTGGTAGCGGTACCTCGTGCGCGCCAGGACGGGAATCTAACGGAAAAAGCTGAAATGCTGACAAGCGAGGCCGCAGGCAGAAGCGTGCTGACATGCTGAAGTGCTATTCCTCGTCGCGGCGTTGGTCGCGGAGGAAGCCTTCGAGTTCCTGGGCGAGTTCGTCGCCGGATGGCAGGTCACGCTGACCCTGGTCGGCCTGGGAGTCGAAGCGATCTTCGAGCATCCTGACGTAGGAGGAGAGGTCGGAGTCCTGGGAGACGGCCACGGAGACCTGCTCCTGGTAGGTTTCGGCCGTGCTTTCGAGTTCGGTGGTATCCACGTCCATGCCGAGCAGTCCTGAGAGCTTGTCCAGCAGGGCGAGGGCCGCAGGGGCCGAAGGGACGGCGGGCAAGTAGTGCGGGACGGAGGCCCAGAAGCTCACCGAGGGTAGTCCGGCGTCGGCGCACGCGCGGTGTAGCACGCCGGTGATGCCCGTCGGGCCTTCGTACCGGGAGGCGGAGAGACCCAAAGAGTCGACCAGGGAGGCGTCCTGGGAGTTGGCGGCGACCGAGACCGGGCGCGAATGCGGCACGTCGGCGAGCAGGGCGCCCATCGTCACCACGAGCTCCACGTCGAGCGCTCGGGCCAGCTCGACGACCGCCGCAGAGAAGGCGCGCCACCGGAAGTTCGGCTCCGGTCCCGTCAGCAGGACGGCTCCACGGTTGCCGGCGGCCTCCAACCTTGGCCCCGTCGCCGAGAGCATGTTCTCGGGCCATTCGATCTCACGCGTCACGCCGTCGACCAGCTTGACCTGGGGGCGCGTGGTCTGGAAATCGAAGAACTCTTCGCCGTCGAAGCCGCCGAAACGCCGCGCCTCCCACGAGCTCGCCAGGGCCCCGACCGCGACACTCGCCGCGTCGGCCGCATCATTCCAGCCCGTAAAGCCGGCGATGAGAACAGGCCGCTCCAGCTCGGGCTTCCAATCGATGTCGATGTGTCTCATATCCATGGGGCTAGCTTACCACGCGGCAAGCACCGATCCGAAAGAGTACCTCCTGATACGGAAACCGCATGATCGTGTCCGCGGTGAATAACCCGGACGAGCGCAGTTCCTACCACGTTGCCCCCAGCGTATCCGTCATTTCCGCGAAAGCGGGAATCCACGCCGTGCCGGACGCTCCGCGTCCCCAGGACCGATCTACCGGATCACGCCTCACACGAAAGTGCGGTCCAGGTCCAGGGCGTGCTTCAGGCGCCTGAGGTACTCTTGCTCGGGGATCTCACGCGCCCCCAGCCTGGCGAGGTGCGGGTTCTGGATCTGGCAGTCCAAGAGCTCGTAACCCCGCTCGCTCAGGCGCCTTACCAGGTAGACGAAGCAGACTTTGGAAGCGTCCCTCCTGCGGGTAAACATCGACTCGCCCATGAAGGCTCCCCCCAGGGCTACGCCGTAGAGTCCCCCGACGAGCTCGCCCGCACTATAGGCTTCCACGCTGTGTGCCATGCCAGCGTGGTGC
>JBKPNW010000280.1:0-24880 GCA_046732815.1 Actinomycetota bacterium
GTGCCGGGGCGGGAGACGTCAAGGAGGTCGCGGTCAAGGGTCCACTGGAGACGTTAGAACTGGTGGACGTAAGGAGCGACGGATGAGAGCGTCGGGATCATACCCTGCGTGCCAGCCGGTCTTGGCCAGGGGCGCTCGAAGGCGTTGGATCGGCGCTAGGCGGACTTCCTAAAGAACGCCGTCAACGCGAAGTTCGTGGAACCGCACCTCGCGACAATACACCTAGCCCGAATTATTCTTGAGCGCCTCCAGTTGTCGGCCGCAGAGTTATTCCACAGGCATTGGCCGGGGTGTTCCGAAGCGAGGCGGAGGCGGACCTTTGTGAACTGTTACCTTACTCCGCCACCGATCTCCGTTCTAAGATGTTAGCGAGGCTCCACGAATGAGCCGAACTGCATAAAAATCGTTCTGCTACCAAAGGCGCTTCCAGATAAGCAAGGTTGGGCAAACCGAACCCGGAGAGAGCTCCCTTCGAAAGACGCTTGCCTCGGGTATCTTGGCCCTGGTCGTGGCGATGGGCATCGGAAGGTTCGCCTACACACCCATCCTTCCCGCCATGCAGGCTACGTTCGGGCTGAGCAACGGAATGAGCGGGGCCTTGGCTTCCAGCAACTACCTGGGTTACTTGGTCGGCGCTATCCTGGCCGCCGCCGTTCCCTTTGCTCGCAGGCAAACCTTATTGCTGCGAGCGAACCTGATTGTAGTAGTGCTTACCACCTGCCTCGTGGCCTTTACTACTGAGTTCTGGGCGTGGATGGCGGTACGTTTCGTAGCGGGAGTCGCCAGCGCAGGAGTCTTCGTATTCGCTTCCGGGGCCATCCTGGGGGTGTTGGCAAGTAGGGATAAACAGAAACTTTCCGGCTGGCTTTATAGCGGAGTCGGGTTGGGAATCGCCATCTCCGGCGCCCTCGTTCTGGCCTTGAACAAGCTACTTCCGATCGGATACGTAGCAGGATGGCGAGCAGACTGGATCGGGATGGCGGTCCTTGCCACCGTGCTACTCATCCCTTGCTGGGCCTGGATACCGAGGAGCGAAAATGATGCGGCGAGAAGAGCATGTCCAGAGAGCATCACACCCAGGGCGAGTAGAGGAGTTTTCCCTACTTATCTCTTGTTGCTAGGCGTTGCGTACTTCCTTGAAGGCGCAGGTTACATCGTCAGCGGGACATTTCTGGTCAAGATCATCCAAGAGTTGCCGGGATTGGGAGGCTTCGGGACCAGCGCCTGGATCCTGGTAGGCTTGGCAGCCATTCCCTCGACCGTGCTATGGGCGTGGGCGGCGTCAAGGGCGGGGTTCGTGGGGACACTCCTCGTCGCTTACATCATTCAGGCGATCGGTGTGGTCTTGCCCGTACTCTCTGGCACGGAGTGGGCGGCGGCCCTTTCGGCGATCCTTTTCGGGGGCACCTTCATGGGCATCGTCGCGCTGACCATTACTTACGCCAGAGAGGTTGTACCGTCGCAGCAAGCTGCCAGGGCGATAGGCATGCTCACGGCCGCCTTCGGGGTAGGTCAGGTCGTAGGACCTTTTGTGGCTACCGGACTCGCGTCCGGGCCTAAAGACTTTGGGCCCTCGCTGGTGGCAGCATCGAGCGCGTTATTTGTGAGTGGACTCCTGATGCTGGTCGTTGGCAAGTGTGTGCAGCACCTGGAATAGGCTTACCTGTCATCCTCCACCTTCCAGCCGAGTTCCAGCTCTATCCCGTGGCGTTTGGCGTAGGCATCGACCTGCGGGACTACCGGGGAGCCTCCTTGTGCCAACTCGTCGAATTCCTCCTCGGCGTTGGCCGGGCGGGGAAGGTACCGGTTGATGATCGAGGTGATGGGCGCGGCACCCTTCACGCCGCCAGAGGGCACGAAGACCAACTCCCGACCGGGCTTTATGCGCCCCTTCCCGATAAGGTAGTTGTTGATCGCACTGAGGTAGATTCGAGGCCATGAACCTCATCGCCAACCCCTCGGACGGCCAGGGCGGTACGCCCGAGTGGAGGATGCGGGCGGCCCTGATAGTACGCTACCTCGAGCTCATCTCCGACCACGGCGTCGATATCGGTGAACGCACCATCTTCCTGGTCAGCGGCGAGCGGATCGAGGACGCCATGCAACAATACCGCGACCGCAACGTGGAGCACACCGGGGACGACACGTAGCCCAGAATATCGCTGGAGGCCCTCCATCTAGTAATCTATACTACAATCAACGGGGCGCATAGAAGGGCGCTTCGGCAAAGGAGGTCAACCAGGACAACTTTGGGGCAAGACCGAAGAATCGTGGGATAGGGCGGGACGAACCGATGGGGAAAGGAGCGCTCCATGAGCGACAACCCGGTATTCCTGTACGCCGGCGAGTACGAGAGTGTCGATGACGCCAGGGCTGACCTCGAGACGTTGAAGGAGCTGCACCGGGAGCACGTGGTGGGCACCTACGACGCGGCTGTGGTCACCAAGAACGAAGAGGGCAAGGTCGATATCGTCGACAAGATCGAGAAGCCGACCCAGCACGGTGGCTGGGCTGGCATGGCGGTCGGCGCGGCTATGGGCCTGATCTTCCCGCCCGGAATCCTGGTCGGCGGCCTGCTTGGGGCGGGAGCCGGCGCATTGATCGGACACCTCGAAGGAGGCATGTCGCGCGAGGACGTCAGAGAGGTCGGGGAGATGCTCGACAACAGCGAGGCGGCGCTGATCGTGGTCGGCGAGACGACGATCGAGCGGGCGGTCGATGAGGCGACCGAGCGGTCCAAGCGGGAGTTGAAGAAGGAGATCAGGGCGGACGCCAGGGAGATGGAAAGGGCGGTCGACGAGGCGTAGTCCTCAGGACTCGAGAGACCCCGGCCGGAGTTCCGGTCGGGGTCCTCGCTTGCGTATCTCTGCTACAATCTTCTCTGGCGGTATGTTTGTGTTGGTCGGGTGATGATCTCTTGAGGCTTACTCAGAAGAGCAAATACGCGGTACGTGCGTTGATGGAGCTGGCACTCGACGAGCGGGATTGCCCGCTCGGGGTGGCAGAGTTGGCGCGACGCCAGCACATCCCCGAGAGGTTCCTCGAGCAGATCTTCGGCGAGCTTCGCCGGGCGCACGTGATAGAGAGCCGCCGCGGGGCGCACGGAGGGTACCGCTTCGCGATGCCGACGGAGGAGATCTCCGTCCTCGACATCGTCGAGATCCTGGACGGGGAGATCCGACCGGCCCGCTGTTCGGCAGGCGGGGTCTGCTACATTGCCGACGCTCCCCTCTGCCCCACGAGCAAGGTCTGGGACGAGGCCCGCGAGGCGCTGGAGGACGTCTTCGGGCGCTACAGCATTGCGGCCCTCGCCGCCGCTGAGCGCGAGGAACGCATGTCCCACAAGGCTACCCCCGCGGGCCGCTGACGGATTCTCTGACGAACCCTGGATAGCCTCAGAGCCCATCTCCGTGGCCTCACGGGGCTGACCGAATCCACGGTCGAGATCGGGGGCAAAAGGTACCGCATCATGCATCCCGTCTCGGCGGACGAACTCATCGACGAGGAAGAGTTCGACCGCGACGAGAGGCTACCTTACTGGGCCGAGCTCTGGCCGAGCGCCCTCGCCCTGGCGCGTCACCTCTCTGCACGTGACCTCGCGGGTGCCCGGGCCATCGAGCTGGGGTGCGGCGTCGGACTGCCGACCATCCTGGCGCTCGCCAGGGGCGCAAGTGTGCTCGCCACCGACCACTACGAGGCCGCCCTCGACTTCACTATCTACAATGCCCACACCAATGTGCAGCGGGAACCCCGAACGGTCCTTCTCGACTGGCGCGAACCGGACATCGAGGGTGTCGGGACCTTCGACCTGGTCCTCGCCGCGGATATCCTGTACGAGCGCAAGAACGCCGCCGCCCTCGCCGACCTCGTACCGAAGCTCCTCGCACCAGGAGGCGAGGCGATTATCGCCGACCCCCGCCGTGACGAAGCGCCGGTCTTTCTAGAAGCCATGAAGGGACTCGGGTTCGAGGACGCGATGGAAGAGATCACGGTCGAGGAAGACGTGAGAGGGGTGAAGGTACTCCTGCACCGCCTGCGACGATAGGACCTTTCGGGCTTGCGACAGGGTCTTACGCGTGAGCTTGGCTCAGACCGACTTTCGCTTTAGGGACCACGCTCTAAGAAGATGAGGATTTCGTCGTTCTCGCTTCTTTCGGCGAGACCTGACTGGATGTCTCCTTAGGAACGGGCTCTCCGGCGGCCAGCAGCAAAGGTTGTGCTCGATGGAGCGCGACACCGGCAGGGTAAAGGTGCTCTTGCCCCGGTTGCGGCGGTAGAATGCCAGCCGTCCTGGTTTGCAGGACAAGCTCGGGCGTCGGCGCGAAAGGAGGGTGATTTCTGGCCCGTCCTGAGAACAGCTGGATTGAGAGCGGCTCGGACGTCGAGCGCCTCGTCTATTCCTCCGACGCGGTGTTCGCCATAGCCATCACGTTGCTGGCGTTGGAGATTCGGCTGCCCGAGATGCACGATCCTACGCCGCGCGAGCTCCGTGAAGCGTTGCTCGGGTTGCTGTCGCAGTTCTACGGGTTCGCGATCAGCTTCTGGATCATCGGCGTCTACTGGCTCGCCCACCACCGCATCTTCCAGCACATCAGGGCCTACGACAGGAGGCTGATGGTCATCAACCTCCTATTCTTGATGTGGATCGCGCTGATGCCTTTCTCGGCTTCGCTGCTGGGCGGGTACGGATCGTACCAGCTTGCGGAGGTGGTCTACTTCTCGCACATGATCTTTACCAGCCTGAGCATGGCCCTTCTGTGGTGGTACGCGACCAGCGACCGGAAGCTGGTTGACCCCGAGATCGACCCCGTCGTGATCCGGTACAACTTCGCGCGAATCCTCTCCCTGCCCGTCGTCTTCGCGCTCGCCATCGCGCTCTCGTTTTTCAGCACAGCGGCCGCGGGATACTCGGTGCTTCTGCTGTTCTTCGTCAGGCCCGTGATCGCCCGCTACGCGAGGCGCCGTCCGGGTTGATGGTGGTGGGGTCCAAGGCGCTCGAAGTGAGAGAAGCCCGCATCGCGGTGAGCCCGCGCGAGGAACGTGTTGAGGCTTCGGGGGCGGGATAGCGAGAGGCCTGCTGTTATACTTTTGTCCTGTGCTTCTCGAATCCTTAAACCCGACCCAGCTCGACGCCGTACGGCACACTGAAGGTCCTCTTCTCATCCTCGCTGGCGCGGGGAGTGGGAAGACGCGCGTGCTCACCCATCGTGTCGCCTACCTCCTGGATCAAGGGCTTGCAGCGCCAGAAGAGGTCCTGGCCATAACCTTCACGAACAAGGCAGCCCGCGAGATGAAGGACAGGGTGGCGCTCCTCGTCGGCCCGGACTCCAGGAGGATGTGGGTCTCTACCTTCCACGCCTTCTGCGCCCGGATCCTGCGGGTTCATGCGGAGAAACTCGGCTACAAACGCGAGTTCACTATCTACGACGGCGCCGACCAGGTCAGGCTCGTCAAGCGCTGCATCGTGGAGCTCGGCAAGGACCCCAAACGCTTCAACCCACGCTCTTTCCAGGCCCAGATCAGTGCCGCCAAGAACGTCCTTATGGCCCCCGATGACTTCCTGCGCAACACGGAAGGCTACATCGCCGAGAACGTCGCCGAAGTCTACGACCTCTACCAGAGGCGCCTCTACGAGAACAACGCCATGGACTTCGACGACCTCATAATGCAGACCGTCGCCCTCCTCGAGCTCTTCCCCGAGGTCCGCGATCGCTACCAGACCCGCTTCAAATACATCCACGTCGACGAATACCAGGACACAAACCACGCCCAGTACCGCCTCGTCAACATTCTGGCCGCAGGACACCGTAACTTGTGTGTCGTTGGCGATGACGATCAGTGCCTGATCGAGGGCACCCACATTACGATGGCAGACGGCTCGACGAAGCCCATAGAGCGGGTCGAGGTGAACGATGAAGTGCTCTCTGGCTACGGCAGCGGCGACTTCCGCCCGGCGAAGGTTAAGAGAGTGTTCCGGTCGAAAAAATCCGAGGGAGTAAGGATCACCACCAGAAGCGGAAGGCAACTGGTCTCTACCCCCGAGCACGTCCACTTCGCCGGCTACAAGCTGGGGTTAACTCCCCAGATGCACATGACCTATCTTATGAGGCGGCGGGACAAAGGGTTCCGGGTTGGCACCTCACGAACGTACACCAACGGCAGGGTCAGGCCCGTCGTCGGGTTCATGCAGCGCTCGCGCCAGGAGCACGCGGACGCGGCGTGGGTAGTTTCGACCCACGAGACGGAGGGCGAGGCGAGGGCAGCCGAGACGACGCTCGCGCTCAAGTATCAGGTGCCGACGCTGCCGTTCGTTGCGCGGGCAGGATCAGACAACGGTCTAGTGGCGAACCAGGCCCTGATCGACCAGGTCTTCGCCGAGGTCGAGTGCGAGAAGGGCGGTCGTCGGTTGCTTGCTGATTCCGGGCTGAGACCGGAGATCCCACACTACATGCCCCAGAGCTACACGGGGCGTCGCAGAAACGTGGTGGTGACTCTCTGTGGGGACAGGCGTGGCAGGAAGCCGATGCACAGGATCTCGATGGTCGGTCGCGACGATGAGGGACGCCGGGCATTGGAGAGCCTGGGCTTGAGCGTGCGGCAAGCCAAACAAGGCTCTTCGAGCTGGCGCTACGAGTCTTGTTTCAAGAACTACGGCGCGGCGATGGAGATCGTGGATCGGATTCGCTCCGTCCTCGACGTGTCCGTGCAGCGGGTGGCCCGTCTCGGCGCCGACGGCGGCGAGGTCGTAGAAGGGAAATCCCTGCCGTTCATACCCGCTTCGGCGGTGCGCCCGGGCATGGCGATGTTCACGGCGGAAGGTGGCTACGACGTCGTCGAGAGCGTGGAGCGGGTAGATTTGAAGAGGCCGGTCTACGACATCGACGTCGAGGGTACGCACAACTTCGTCGCCGATGATCTGGTGACGCACAACTCCGTGTACTCGTGGCGCGGGGCTGATATACGGAACATTCTGGACTTCGAGAGGGACTATCCCGAGGCGAAGGTTGTGAAGCTGGAGCAGAATTATCGTTCGACGCAGACCATCCTCGATGCGGCGAATGCGGTGGTGGCCAATAATGCTTCGCGCAAGGCGAAGGCACTTTGGACCGCGGGGGATGAAGGAGAGCGCATCAGGGTTTTTACGGCCTCTGATGAGTATGCCGAGGCCAGGTTCGTCGTCTCCGAGGTCGAGCGTTTGATCGACGGTGGGGCTTCGCCGCGGGAGATCTCGGTCTTCTACAGGACGAACGCCCAGAGCCGGGCACTGGAGGACGTGCTCGTGCGCGAGGGCGTTCCTTACCAGGTCGTCGGCGGGGTCCGCTTCTACGAGCGGGCGGAGATCAAAGACGCCATGGCCTACCTCTCCGTGATCTCCAATCCCGACGATTCGGTCTCCCTGGAACGGATCATCAACGTGCCCAAACGTGGTCTCGGCAACACCTCGGTCGCCAAGCTCCAGGACTACGCCCGCAAGAACGGCCTCTCGCTCTACGGGGCCCTGACGGAGGCCGACGCCGCCGGCCTGACGGGTGCCGCAAAGAAGGCCTGCCGGGCCGTCCGTGACCTCTTCGAGGGACTCAGAGTGGCCGCCGTGGAGGTGCCGCCGACGGATTCGATCGGGGCCGTCCTCGACGAGTCAGGGTACAAAGGGGAACTGGAGAGGGAGGACACGGTCGAGTCCGAGTCGCGCCTGGAGAACCTCGAGGAGCTCATAAACGCCGCTAGGGAGTACGAGCGCGTCGAGCCCGAGCCGACGCTCGAAGGGTTTTTACAGGAGCAGGCCCTGTATTCAGACCAGGACTCTCTGACCTCGGAGGGCGGCAGGGTGACGCTGATGACGCTACACAACGCCAAGGGGCTCGAGTTTTCTCACGTCTTCGTCGTCGGGATGGAAGAAGGGACCTTCCCGCACGCCCGTTCGCTCGACGAGCACAACCTCGAAGAGGAGCGTAGGCTTGCCTACGTCGGGATCACGCGCGCGAGGGAGACGCTCACGCTCACGCACGCCAAACTGCGATCCAGCTGGGGCGAACGCGAGTACAGGATGCCCTCGCGTTTCCTCTCGGAGATCCCCGACGAGTACAAGTCGGGCACGGTGCCTGCTCTTGCGAACGCTTCGGGTCGCGGGGGATGGGGTATGGCCTTGCCCGGGCGAAGTGGCCCCGAGAGGGTCCTCTCGAGAGAGACGGCCTACAGGACCGGGGAGAGAGTGAGACACGCCAGGTTCGGGGTCGGGGAAGTCGTCGAAGCCGCTTCCGGAAGGATCGTCATCAGGTTCGGCACCGAGGAGAGGACCTTCGTCCCCGAGATAGCACCGCTTAGCAAGGTTTGAAGAGGAGAGCGACATGCCCCACGTCTACGTGACAGGCCACAAGAACCCCGATACGGATACCATCGCCTCGGCCATCGGGTACGCCGAGTACAAGAACCTCGTCGACCCCGAGAACAAGTACGTGGCCGCGCGGCTCGGGGAGGTAAATACCCAGACACGGTGGGCCCTGAAGAAGAGTGGGGCCGAGTTACCGATGCTGCTCGAACATATCATGCTGCGAGTAAAAGACGTCATGGCAGGGGATGTGGCCGTCGCCCGCAAGAACGACCCGCTGCGCAACGTCGGCCTTACCATGGCCAAGCGGAACATAAGCCAGCTCCCGATAGTGGAAGAGGACGGCTCGCTCGCCGGGATCATCACGGAGCGGAACCTGGCGCGCATGTACGTGAGGGAATCGCGCGGGGCTTCCACCTTCGCCGATAGCCCGGTCTCGATCGGGGCGATGGTCGAGGTGCTCGAAGGGGAGCTTCTGGTCGGGGAAGCAGACCAGGAGTCCTCGGGCCAGTTGTGGGTGATCTCGATGAGCGTGGACTCAATGGGGCAGTCCATGGAGCCCGGCGACATAGTGGTGATCGGAGACCGCCCCAGGGGCCAGAGGAGGGCCATAGAACTGGGCGCCGGCGTACTCGTCATCTCCAACGGGGTGCGCCCCGAGGATGAGGTCCTGGAAGTGGCCAGGGAAAGGGGAACGGCCGTCGTGCTCTCTCCGCTCGACTCTTACGTGACGAGCCGCCTGATACAGCTCTCCGTTCCCTGTTGGGAGGTCATGAGCGAGAACCCCCTCACCGTCAACCCCGACGACCTCATAACGGAGATCACAGAGCAGGTGATGGAGGTCCACTACAGGGCGGCGATCGCCGTTGACGACAAGAAGGTGCCCATTGGGGTCATTACGAGGACCGATCTGCTCAACCCCAAACCGAGGCGCGTGCTCCTCGTCGACCACGCTGAGATCGGACAGAGCGTCGCTGGGGTCGAGCAGGCCGAGGTCGTCGAGATCCTGGACCACCACCACGTCGGAGACATCGAGACGACCTCTCCCATCCCGGCCACCTTCGACCCCGTCGGCTCGACGGCAACCCTAATCGTGGAGCGCTTCCAGGCGAGCGGTCTGAAAATCGAGGAGTCGACCGCCAGGATGTTGCTCGCGGCCCTCCTCTCAGACACGGTGATCCTGAACTCCCCGACGACGACGGAGAGGGACCGAACGGTCGCCGCATACCTCGAGGAGATGCTCGATCTGGACGCTAGCGAGTTCGGGACTGAGATGTTCGAGGCCTCCTCGGACGTCTCGTCGCTCTCTGCGGATGAGATCGTCGGCCGCGACGCGAAGGAATACGGGACGAGCTCAGGAGAGAAGGTGAGCGTCTCCCAGGTGGAGATCGTCGGTAACGGCCTCCTCGAGCGCAAGGAGGAGTTGCTCGTTGCCCTGGAGGACTTGAAGGAAGAGAACGGCTATCTCTTCTCGGCGCTGATGGTGACGGACATCATGGAGGGCGGCACACAGCTACTGTGCGCCGGGGACTGCTCCCCCGTGCGCCAGGCCTTCGACTCCCAGACCGACAACGGCGTCCTTGACCTGCCCGGCGTGATGAGCCGCAAAAAGCAGGTGGCCCCCGTGCTGCTCTCGGTCCTGTAGGAGAGTCGTGGCGAGGATACTCGACGGCAAGACGGCTGCGGCCGAAGTCCGCTCGGAGGTTGCCTCAGAGGTCGCCGGGCTGAAAGAGGAGGGCCTGCCCGTGCGGCTCGACGTGATCCTGGTCGGCGAGGACCCCGCCTCCCTCACCTACGTCGCCTCCAAAGAGCGCGACAGCCAGGAGGTCGGTATAGAGTCGAAGGTCCACCGCTTCTCTGCGGGCGTCTCTCAGGAAGAGCTCGCCGATCTCGTCGGTCGGTTGAACGAAGACGCGGCGGTCTCGGGTTTCTTCATCCAGCTACCCCTGCCGGAAGGGCTCGATGCCATGCCCCTGATCTCCGGCATAGACCCCGCCAAAGACGTGGACGGCCTTAGCCCCGAGAGCGTGGGAAGGTTGTCTATCGGCCTGCCCAGCCTCCTGCCTTGCACCCCGCACGGCGTGATCCAACTCCTCAAACGTAACGGTATAGAGCTCTCCGGGCGCGAAGCCGTCGTCATCGGTCGCTCCAACCTCGTGGGCAAGCCCCTGGCACAGCTGCTCCTGCGCGAGAACGCGACCGTTACGGTCTGCCACTCGCGGACGCGCGACCTTCCAGAAGTCGCCCGAAGGGCCGATTTGCTCGTCGTCGCGGCGGGCCGCAGGGAGATCGTCGGTGCCGAAGATGTCGGGGAGGGAGCGGTCGTCGTGGATGTCGGAATCCACCGCAAAGAAGAAGGGGGACTCGTCGGAGACGTGCGCTTCGATGAGGTCGAACCGAGGGTGGCCTGGATCTCCCCCGTCCCAGGAGGCGTCGGCCCGATGACGCGCGCTATGCTGCTCCACAACACCGTTATGGCCGCACGGATAGGCCTGTAGGGACGGTTCGTTTTTGGGCGGGTTTGCAACCCGCCCCTACGCCATGGCTCCCTGGGGAGCCTCCACGTTCGAGAAAAGGCTGTTCAGCGACTCGGCGAGCGTGGGGTGGGCGAAGACGGCGTCGCGGAGCGCCGTGTAGGGTAAGTTCCCCAGCATGGCTATCTGGATCATCGCCATGATCTCGCCTCCCTCTATCCCTAGCACGGCGCAGCCCAGAATCTGTCCGTTCTCGGCGTCGATTACGGCCTTCATGAAGCCTCGCGTCTCGCCCGTCTCTACGGCCCGCGTAACGTCGGACATTGGCATCTTGGCTATGCGTATGTCGCGGCCCTGGTCTCTGGCCTCTTGCTCGCTCAAGCCGATCCGGCCCAGCTGCGGATCAATGAACATGGTGTAAGGAACCAGGCGATCCGTGATGGTGGCGCTACCGTTCTCCAGCAGGTTGGCGCGAATTATCCGGAAGTCGTCAAAGGAGATGTGGGTGAAGGCCGGGCCGCCCTTTACGTCTCCGACGGCGTAGACGCCTGACGCGCTGGTTTCCAGACGCTCGTTCACCCTTATAAACCCGCGTTTGTCGCTCGCAATACCGGCCGCGTCGAGGTTGAGGATCTCGGTGTTGGGCGGCCTTCCTGCCGCCACGAGGAGGTGAGAGCCCTCCAGCGTGCGCTCCCCATCTGATGTGTCTAGCGTGAGGAGGATCTTACCGGCGTCGTCCTGCGCGGTGCGCAGCGTCGGGGTTCCAAGCAGGACCTCGATACCGTCCTCGCGCAGGATCTCGGCGACCGTCTCGGCCACGTCAGGGTCCTCGCGACCCATCAACTGCGCGCCCCTTTGTATGACCGTGACCTCGCTGCCGAAGCGCCGGAACATCTGGGCGAACTCCAACCCCACGTAGCTGCCGCCGAGCACGAGCAGGTGGTCAGGGACCTCGCCTAGCTCCATGATGGAGGTCGAGTTCAGGGTGGGTACGCTATCGAGGCCTTCTATGGGTGGGTAGGCCGGCCTGGCGCCCGTATTGATAAAGATACTCTGCGCGTCGAGCTCGAGCTCTTCGCCTTCGTTCGTGTGCACAGCGAGGGTCTTCGGGCCCGTAAAGCTGGCCTCGCCGGCGATCAGGTCGAGCCCTTTTGTAGCTTCGATGCGCTTCACTCCGCTCTCCCTGAAGCTGTCCACCATCGCGCGCTTGCGGCGCCTGACCTCGGGCAGGTCGACGGTGACGGGGCCGTCGTGGACGCCGTAGTCGGCCGAACGGCGGTCTATGTAGGCCGTCTTCGCGCTGGCGACCATGGTCTTGGTGGGGGTACAGCCCTCGTTGATACAGGTGCCCCCGACGTGTTCGCGTTCGATCAGGGCCGTCTTGCGTCCCGAGTCGGCGAGCGCCCGGGAGAGCGGGATCCCGCCCTGACCCGCCCCGATGACGATGGCATCGTAATGCTGTGCTTCCATAGAGGAGGAAGACTCCTTTCTAGAGGTGTCAGCCCCTGGGTCCGAGCGCCCTGTCGAGGTTGTAGGCCGCGCTGATGAGGGTGAGGTGCGTGAAGGCCTGGGGGAAGTTGCCCAAAGCCTCGCCGCGGTGCCCGATCTCTTCGGCGTAGAGTCCGAGGTGATTGGCGTAACCGAGCATGTGCTCGAAGATGAGGCGGGACTCCTCTAGCCGTCCCGCCCGCGTCAGCGCCTCCACGAGCCAGAAGGTGCAGAGGCTGAAGGTACCTTCCTCGCCCGTAAGGCCGTCGACGGACTTCTGCACGTCGTAGCGGTAGACGAGGCTGTTGGAGACGAGTCCTCCGTCCTTGGGTGGGCGGTTGATGGCGTCCAGCGTCTTGAGCATCCTGGGATCGCTCGGCGAGAGGAAGAAGACGAGGGGCATGATCAGGCTCGAAGCGTCTAAAGTGTCGTCGCCGTAGGACTGCACGAACGCCTCGCGCTCGGAACTCCATCCCTTCTCCATGATCTCCTCGTAGATCCTGTCGCGGATCCCTAGCCAGCGGTCGCGGTCGGCGGGGAACGAGCGTTTGTCGGCGAGCCTCAAGCCCCGGTCGATGGCGACCCAGCACATGAGCCTGGAGTACACGAAGTTCCTGCGCCCGCCCCTGGTCTCCCAGATCCCCTCGTCCTCGCTGTCCCAGTTGTCGCAGACCCAGTTGATCAGGCCCCTGAGGTGGGTCCACAAATCGTAGGAGATGGGCGAACCGTGCTTGTTGTAGAGGTAGACCGCGTCCATGAGCTCGCCGTAGATGTCGAGCTGTAGCTGATTGTAGGCGCCGTTTCCGAGCCTGACGGGGCGCGAGCCGCGGTAGCCGTCGAGGTGGTCGAGCGTCTCCTCTGTCAGGTCCATACGCCCGTCTATCCCGTACATGAGTTGCAAAGACCCGTCGGGGCGGGAGCTCTGGCAGCGCGATCCCAGCCAGTTTATGAACCCTCTTGCTTCTTCGGTGAACCCGATGCGCAAGAGTCCGTAGAGGGTAAATGCGGCATCCCTGATCCAGGTGTAACGGTAGTCCCAGTTGCGCTCCCCGCCGATGCCCTCGGGCAATCCCATGGTGGGGGCGGCCACTATCGCCCCCGACGGCTCGAAGGTCAGCAACTTCAGGGTCAGGGCCGAGCGGCGGACCATCTCGCGCCAGCGGCCCGTGTAGGTGCACTTCGAGAGCCAGCTCCGCCAGTACTCCACGGTCTGCATGAAGATCTCTTCTTCTTCCATCCTGGAGAAAGAGACCCCGCAGTCTTCCCCGGCCTCTATCTCCCTCAACACGAAGACCCTGGACTGCTCCTCATGCAGCGTGAACTCGGAGAGGACCCCGTTGCCGTATCGGTGCAAGGGAAAATCCGACGCCAGCCCCAGGCTGAGCTCGGGGGAATCGAAGGCCGCGCCGCCAGAGACGATCCTGATCTCGTGCTCCTCTCTGGCGTAATCGAAGGCCGGGGTACATTCCATCCGGAAGGTCATAGTGCCGCGCACCACCTCGACGCGGCGGACGATCCTGTGCCGCTCCAGGCCGCTCTCCGAAGCGCCTATGGGCATGTAGTCCGTAATCTCCCCGACACCGTCGGGCGTGAAGAACCGCGTGACCAGGACGTTCGTATCAGGCCAGTAGAGTTGCTTGCAGGTAGCCCCGTCCATATCGGGGGAGATCCTGAACCGCCCGCCCTTCGCGGTGTCGAGGATGGCCGCGAAGACGCTCGGGGAGTCGTGGTGCGGCAGGCACAGCCAGTCTATGGATCCATCTATGCCAACCAGGGCCGTGGTGTGCAGATCGCCGATGATCCCGTAGTTCTCTATGGGCTGGTAGCCAGGCGCACCCTCGAAACTTGCCTGGTCCGGTGCGCTCGCTGCCTCGTGGATCTCCATCTCCTGGCTCCCTCCTCTTGAACGGGTCTCGCGCCAACGTTTTAGTCATGTAGAGGCGCCTCTATTAGAACCGCGTCGTCCCGCACGTGCAACAGTCCTCGGTGGGGGACGCGCCCGGCGCGCTCATGGAGGAAGCCCATCGGCCGGCGCGATGGATTGCGGACGCTGCGCTAAGATAAGATCTGGACCTGCAAGCGAAAGACCGGAGACTGACGTGATATCCGAAGAGCAGGTGCGCCACGTGGCGAATCTGGCGCGGTTGGGGCTAACGGACGAAGAGGTAGAGAGGATGGGCACCCAACTCGATGCGATCCTGGACAGCATAGAGCAGATCCAGGAGCTAGACCTCGCCGGTGTGCCACCGACGGCGAACCCGCTCGACCTCTCCAACGTCCTTCGTCCCGACGGACCGCGTCCCGAGCTCTCACAGGAAGAGGCCCTCTCCCAGGCTCCCGAACGCGTCGAGGATCTCTTCGCCGTTCCCAGGATCGACTGAGATGGCCGCAAGCGATGGTCTGCTCGAGCTTACGGCCCACGGGCTCGCAAAGGAGATAGAAGCCGGTGCGGTCTCGGCCCGCGAGGCCGCCGAGGTCGCCAACGCGCGTGTGGGCGAGGTCGAAGACGAGGTCAACGCCTTCGTGACGACTACTCCCGAGTTGGCGCTCGAACGTGCCGCGGCGGTAGACGCGAAGAACGGCGACCGGAGGCTCTGGGAAGCCGTTCCTCTGACCGTGAAGGACGTACTCTCCACGCGCGGCGTGAGGACGACTTGCGGATCAAGAATACTCTACAACTTCGAGCCGCTCTACGATGCTTCGGCGCTGGTTAACTTCGGCGAGGAACTCATCATGGTCGGCAAGGCCAATTGCGACGAGTTCGCGATGGGCTCCTCGACGGAGAACTCGGCCTACGGTCCCACCCGCAATCCGTGGGATCTGAACCGCGTGCCCGGCGGCTCCTCGGGCGGCTCGGCGGCGGCCGTCGCGGCCGGCGAGGGATGGTGGGCGCTCGGTACCGACACCGGCGGCTCCGTGCGCCAGCCGGCGGCGCTGTGTGGCATCGTGGGACTCAAGCCCACTTACGGGCGGGTCTCGCGCCACGGTTTGATCGCCTTCGCCTCCTCGCTCGACGTCGTTGGGCCGATGACCCGCGATGTGAGGGACGCGGCCCTCCTTTTGCAGGCCATCGCGGGCCACGACCCCCACGACTCGACCAGCGCCAACGTCGAAGTGCCCGACTACCTCGCGCGGTTAGAGGACGGAGCCGAAGGATTGCGGATCGGGGTCGTACCCGAGCTGATGGTCGAGGGGGTAGAGCCGAGCGTGCGCGAGGTAGTCGAGAGGGTAGCCCGCGCTCTCGAGAGCGCGGGGGCCGAGGTGGGGGAAGCGAGCCTGCCGCATTCGGGGTACGGGCTTCCCGCCTACTACATCATCGCGCCGGCGGAGGTCTCCTCCAACCTCGCCCGCTTCGACGGCGTGCGCTACGGCCTGAGGGATTCGGCCGACGGCGTGCACGAGATGTACCGCAAGACGCGCGAGGAAGGCTTCGGGGACGAGGCCAAGCGAAGGATCATGCTCGGCACCTACGCCCTGTCTTCTGGCTACTACGACGCCTACTACGCCCAGGCGCAGAAGGTGCGGACCAGGATCATCGAGGACTTCCGCACGGCCTTCTCCCGCTACGACGTCTTGCTCTCGCCGACCGCCCCCTCGGTGGCGTTCCGGGTCGGGGAGAAGGTCGATGACCCCCTCGCCATGTACGCCAACGACATCTGCGCCGTCCCCGCGAACCTCGCCGGCATCCCGGCCATAAGCGTCCCCGGGGGTCTCTCCGACGGCCTCCCCGTCGGCGTCCAACTTATGAGCGACCACTTCACCGAGCCCATGCTCCTTAGGGCCGCCCGCGCCACCGAACAGGTGGCCGACTTCGAGTTCGTGATGAAGCCCTGAAGCGGGTTTGGAAGGGTTGACCCTTCCCAAAACCCGCGCTGGTCAGCATTTCAGCACGCGCAGGCTTCGCCTTCGCTTGTCAGCATTTCAGCCAGACATCGCACACGCGAAAGCTGACAAGCTGAAATGCTGACCTGCTGAAATGCTATTCCGTATACAGGCGGGCGCGGAAGAAGTCAAAGAGTACCTTGAGAACGGCCAGTGTCGGCACGGCGAACAGTACCCCCAGGAATCCGGCTATCTCGGCGCCCGCGATCACGCCGAGGAAGATCAGGATCGAAGGCATGTTGAGCGCCTGACCCTGTATTCTTGGTTGCAACACGTTGCCTTCGAGTTGCTGGATTGCCAGATAAAGCAGGGCCGTAAGGGCGGCCTTGCCGGGGGAGATCGTGAGGGCGACCAGGACCGCCGGTATGGCGCCCAGCCAGGCTCCCACGTAGGGGATGATCGCCGTGATCGCGACCCAGGTGCCGAGCAAGAGGGCGTAGGGGACACCCAACAAGAAGAGGAACAAGGAAGAGATGGCCCCCTGTATGACCATGTCGAGTCCCAACCCGCTCAGGTATCGCGACAGAGAGAGCCCTTCGCTCTCCCACAATTCGGCGGCGTCCCGCCTGTAACGCTTCGGCGCCGCCATGAGGTAGGTGGCTTTGATCTTACGCACGTTGGCGAGCAAGTAGACAGCGACGAAGAGCACCCCGAAGAGGGAGAGAACCAGGCTGATCGTGCCGGAGACGAAGCCGACCAGGCCGCCGAGGATGTTACGCCCCACGGACTTGGCGAAGTCCAGTAGATCGTGCCCCAACTCGCCGATAAACTCGTCCGGGGTACCTTTCAGCAGGCCGTAGTCGGCGAGCGGTTGCAGCGCGTTCCGCAAGGTGTCCCGCGCGCTCATCACGATGTCCGGCGCGGCCCGCACGAAAGAGACCAGCTGCACCGCCAGGATGGGGATGAGGATCAAAAAAGCGAGCAGGGCCGCACCGCCAAGCACCAGGAATGTGACGAGCATGGCCAACCACCTCGGCATGATGTGGGAAAGCCAGCGGACCGGAAACGAGAGCACGAGCGCTACGGCGAAACCACCGAGCAACACGACGGGTACCGTCGGCGAGAACCACATGATCAGGGCGAGAAGAACGAGCCCGAGCACGACCAGCACCGTTCGGGTGCGCCTCGAGATGCGGATCGGGGTAGGTCGAAACCTGCCAGGCTCGGCACGGGTACTCTTCCGGGAGTGTTTCCTTCGCGTCACAGCCATCCTCCAGGGAGGTCGGGCCTCCGACTGCCGGCCTTGCGTCTCGTCGGATGTGCCCTGTCGTCTCCCCGATCAGGTGTTACCGGAGCTCAGACGACCCTGCTGGGCCTGCTGGTGCCGCCGCTGTTACCGCTGCGCACGCTGAAGGCCGTGACCAGCACAAGGATGCCGAACGCAATGGCGTAGATGCCGATCAACCATATCAGCGAGAGTAACCCGGCAAACGGGCTTACCACGATCAGAATCACACCGAAGAGCACGGAGAGCGCGCCACCGATGATGAGGGCCCACTCGCCCCTGATCTCCCGTCGCAGCCTGAGGGCCGTCGCTATTTCGAAGATCCCCGTGATGATGGCCCACGCAGAGACCAGGTAGAGAAGGAGGAGCGCGGTCAGCCCCGGCAGCACAAAGGCGATGAGACCGGCGAGGATGCCGGCTATCCCCTCGATGAGCAGCAGCCAGCGGGGCGTCCCCCCGCGGGTGCCCCCGAACACGCCCACTATCGCGAAGACGCCGTCGACCAGGGCGTAGGCGCCGAACAGCAGGATCAAGGCCTCCAGGGCAATACCGGGCCGCAAGAGCGCGGCCAGCCCAAAAAGTATGGCTATGACGCCACGTATGGCCAGAGCCCACCAGTGTCCGCTCTCCGCCGGCAACGCCGCCTGTGGTTGGGTCATGCCCTCCTCCTTTTCCTGGCCGCCATCTATCAGACACATTATATGCACGGCAACAGGCTACGGGCATCAGACCTCAGCGAAAACAAAAAGCTGACAGGCTGAAGTGCTGATAAGCTGCCTGGCGAAGCCTGGCGGCGTGCTGAATTGCTCTAATCGCTTACGGTGTTCCCGCCGGCCCGTTTTGCCCTGTAGAGTGCCGCGTCCGCGGCGTGGGTAAGCTCCTGGTGGGTGGTCCCGTCCTCGGGGTAGCTGGCGACGCCTAGAGAAATGGTCGTCCTGGCGGCGACGGTATCCCTTTCGAAGGTCTGCGCTTCGACGCGGCGGCGTATCTCCTCGGCCACCTCGAGGGCCTCCTCTTTGGAGAGGTCGGGGAGGACGGTCTGGTACTCGTCGCCCCCAAAACGGGTAGCGCTGCGTCCACCCTCTTCGTGCATGGCGCCGATGATGTGCCCGATCTCGCCGACGACGAACTCGCCGAGCAGGTGTCCGTTGGCGTCGTTTATCTTCTTGAGGCTGTCTATGTCCGCCATTAGCACGCTCAAGGGCCTTCCCTCGTCGGCCATCGCCTCGAGGCGGTGCTCGAACTCGCGGTCGAAACGCCCCTTGGAGAAGAGGCCCGTGAGGTGGTCGCGGTTTACGAGGTGGTGCAACTGTTCGTAGAAGGAGGCTTTGATCTCGTCCTGGTGCGAGAACTCGAGTACGGAGTCCCCCACGCGTATGCGGTCCCCGTCGGACAGGAGATGGCCGCATCCCGGCTCCTCCATGACCTCACCGTTGAGCGCGATGGTCTTTGCGGCCTGTACGCCCCGCAGCGCGTAGCCGCCGGGCTTCCGGTAGAGCTCGGCGTGCCGCGGCTCGACCTCCACGTCGCGCACCACGATGTCGGCCGAAAACGGATCGCTGCCAAGGACGAGCTCGTCGTCGGTTATCTCGAAGAAGTCGCCGAGCCCGGGTCCTTGCAAGACCACGAGGTGTGGCCTGTTTACCCCAGCGTTCCCTGTCTCGGTATGCAAGCTTATGCAACCTCCTTCCAAAATCATTCTAACACCCGTTCCATGG
The DNA here is from genome assembly GCA_046732815.1 of Actinomycetota bacterium. GTDB lineage: Bacteria > Actinomycetota > Rubrobacteria > Rubrobacterales > Rubrobacteraceae > Rubrobacter_D. The sequence goes on from JBKPNW010000280.1 coordinate 19,114, forward strand.
GCCAGGACGGACGCCTGGCGATGCTAGAATAGGAACACAAGAGCAGGCGAGTCTGGCACGGAGGCTGGCACTTGGAAGTACAGGAGGAACGTACTTATACGGCGGTCATTGGGCTCGAGTTTCACGTCCACCTGGCGACCACGACCAAGATGTTCTGTGGTTGCAGCGTGGCCTACGGAGATCCCCCGAACACCCACACCTGCCCGGTCTGCCTCGGCCATCCTGGGGCCCTGCCCGTCACCAACGAGAAGGCCGTCGAGCTCGGGGTGATGGCCGGCCTCGCGCTCAACTGCGACGTCGCCGACAGGGCCATCTTCGCCAGGAAGAACTACTTCTACCCCGACCTGCCGAAGGGGTACCAGATCTCCCAGTACGACGAGCCGATCTGCACGGGAGGCCACATCGACGTCCCCACTCCAGAAGGCAGGATCCGGGTCGGCATCACGCGGCTTCACCTGGAGGAGGACGCGGCGAAGAACGTCCACGTCGGTACCTCGGGGCGCATGCACGGCTCGGTCGGCTCCCTCGTGGACTTCAACCGCGGCGGCACGCCCCTCATGGAGATCGTCACCGAACCCGACATCCCATCGCCCGAGGCGGCGAGGGCTACCGCGAACCAGCTCAAGGACATCCTGAGGGCGGTCGGCGTCTCGGAGGCGGACATGGAGAAGGGGCAACTCCGCTGCGACGCCAACGTCTCCATACGCAACCCCGACGGCTCCTTCGGCACCAAGACCGAGCTCAAGAACATGAACTCTTTTCGCTTTGTGGAGCGGGGACTCGCGCGGGAGTTGGAGCGCCAGCGCGAGATCCTCGAGAACGGCGGCCGCGTAGAGCAGACCACGCTCCATTACGACCCCGAGACCGACGAGGTGCACGAGCTCCGCAGCAAGGAGTACGCCCACGACTACCGCTACTTCCCCGAGCCCGACCTCCTGCCGCTCGAGCTCTCGCCCGCCTACGTCCGTGAGATAGAAGAGCGCCTCCCCGAGCTGCCCGACCAGATGCTCGCCCGCTTCATAGAGCAGTACGACCTCTCGGAGTACGACGCGGGGGTGCTCACGGCCGATCGGGACCTCGCGGCGTTCTACGAAGCCGTCGCGGCCGAGGTGGACCCCAAACAGGCGTCCAACTGGATCTCCGGTGATTTGCGCGCACTCCTCAACGAGTCTGGCACGGATATTTCCGCCTCCAGGGTTACGCCGGAGCACATGAAAGAGCTGATCGAACTCGTCGCCACGGGCAGGGTCTCGCGCTCCGCAGCAAGAACGGCCCTCGGCACGGTCTTCGAGACCGGCGATTCTCCTTCCGTTGTCGTAGAGCACGAGGGCCTCGCCTCGGTAGGCTCCGACGAGCTCTCCGGCGTCGTAGACGAGGCAATCTCCGCCAACCCCGAAGAGGCCGAGCGCGTCAGGGGCGGTGACAAGAAGGTGGTCGGTTACCTCGTCGGACAGGTGATGAAGGCGACGCGTGGCAACGCCGACGGCGGCAGGGTCCGCGAGCTCCTGATGGAGAAGCTGGGCTCCTAGAGGCCCGCCCTGAACGCCCCGCGTATCGGCATCCCTTTCTTCGAACCCTCGGGGCTCTCCGACGCCGTCCACGACGCGGGAGGAGAACCCATATCTCTTCGCCTGCCGCACTCCATGCCGGAAGGTGGCGTCGCGCTGGCACGCGAGTGGCTCGCGGACCTAATAGAGATCTCCTACTCCGAAATGGACCTCGACGCGCTCGTGCTCGCTGCCACCCGTCCCGAGGATCTCGCCGGGATGCTCGTTGGCGCAATGCGCCTGGATCTCCCCACGGTCTGCGTGCCACCAGCCAGCCTATCGCTCCTCGCTTCTCTCGTCGGGCTCGGCCTCACGCCGAACACCGGGGACCCTGCGAACACAGCTGTCTCTCTCGCGGGAAGGGGCGGCCCGCGGCCTCACGGGCTGGTCGACGATTTCTCCCTCGCCAACGCGCTCAGGGCCGGCGTGGCGGCCGGCGGCGGACCCGAGGTTCTCGTCCACCTCGCGGCTATCGCTCGTGAGGCCGGCGTCGTCGGATTCGACCCCATGGTGAAGGTCCTCGCCGCAGAGACCCCCGAAGTCCGCCCCGAATGGTTGCAAGAGTACGGCGTACCGGGCTTGCTCTCCTCGCTGGGCGACACGCTCCACGACGTCCCTACCGTCACGGGCCATCTCAAAGTGAACCTGCCGCCCGAGCCTCCCACGCCCGAAGAGCACTCTCGCCTGGTCTTCGTCAGGGCCAGGGCATCGGGTGCCGAGGCCGTCTGCCGCGTCCGCAAGGGTGTTACGGAGGTGGCGGGGGAGTGCCGCGCCTTCGGCTCGGAGGAGGAAGCTGTGTCCGGCGTACGCGGTGGCGAGATCGGAGAGCAAACGATGCTCGTGGTGGGAGGTTGCGGGCCGCGCGGAGGACCGGGGCTGCTCCGGCTCGACGCGCTCGGACGGTCTCTAGGTGAGGCTGGCCTCGGGGTGCCCGTGCTCACCGACGGGCTCGCGCCGGAGGCCACGGTAGGAACCTGGATCTCACTCTTCACCCCCGAAGCTGCGACGGGTGGTGTCCTCAGCCTGCTTCGCGACGGTGACGCCCTCAGGATAGACCTCGTTGAGGGTCGCATACGCACCAGGGCCAGAGAGTTCGATAGCAGGGAGCCGGACGCCTTTCCCGGCAGCGTTGGCACAGGATACGCCGCCCGCTACGCAAGGACGGCGCTGCCCGCCTTGGAGGGCGCAGGTTTCGGTTAGCCTCTCGGTCCGGCCGGCTTTCTCGCGCGCACCAGCTCGGTCCATACCTCGGCGTTCTCGCCCCAGTAGCGGACGACCTCTTCGTGGTCCACACGCCCCTCCCTTCCGGCGATCGGGTAGAGATCTTGCACGCCCCGTGGCTCAACGAACCGCTCGTCACTGGTGCCTGGGGCAACGCGAGGAGTTACTCCAGGACGCGTTGCGTGGGATGCTGCGCCGGACTCTACCACGTGGCATCATGTCCGTGGCGGAAAGGAGTCGCCCGATAGCGGGCGCGGAAGGAGGCACCCATGGCATCGATCGACGATTTGATCCTGCTCCCAAAACCACGCTCGGTAATCGCCAGGCCCGGTGCCTACCGGCTCGCCGGTGGCTCGAAGATCATCTGCCAGGGGGATCCTGCGTCGTTGTTCCCCATAGCCCACAGGTTGCAGCGGGCGCTCCGAGAGACCCAACGCGTCGGCTGGTCTTTGCGGGCGGGAGATCCCGGGCTCTACGGATCTAGCGGCGGGGCAACGATCACGCTCGCGCCAGATCGGGGCATTCCTGCGCAGGGCTACCGGTTGCGGATCGCCGACGACGGCATAGACCTCGTGGCGGGTGACGCGGCCGGGGCCTTCTACGGCGTTGCGACCCTGGCGCAGATGCTGCGCCAGTGCGAAGGCGTACTGCCTGCGGGGGAGATCGAGGATTCGCCGGATTTCCCTGTGCGCGGGGTGATGCTCGACATAAGTCGCAGCAAGGTCCCCACTGTGGAGACACTCTTCGACATGGTCGACATGTTCTCCGGATGGAAGATCAATCACCTCGAGCTGTACACGGAGCACACCTTCGCCTACGAGAACCATCACGAGGTCTGGGCGCAGGCGAGCCCGATGACCGGCGAGGACATACTCCGCCTCGACGCCTTCTGTCGCGAGAGGTTCGTAGATCTCGTGCCCAACCAGAACTCCTTCGGGCACATGCACCACTGGCTGGAGCTACCCCGCTACAACCACCTGGCCGAGTGTCCCGACGGCTTCGAATTGACGTTGGGAAGCCACACCAGGTCGATGCCGCCCTTCAGCCTGAATCCTACGGATCGTCGGAGCGTGGAGCTCATGGGAGAGCTGTTCTCGGAGCTGCTTCCGCATTTCTCGAGCGAGAAGTTCAACGTCGGCTGCGACGAGACCTGGGATGTAGGGCGCGGCCGGAGCGCCGGGGCCGTCGAGGAGAAGGGCGAGGGCCGCGTCTACCTCGACTACGTGCTCGAGATCCACGAACTCGTCAAACGCCATGGCCGCACCATGCACTACTGGGGAGACATCGTCATCCAGCACCCCGAACTGGTGCTCGAACTGCCGAAAGACGCCGTGGTGCTCGAGTGGGGCTACGAGGCCGACCATCCTTTCGAGGAGCACGGCGCCGAGTTCGCGAACTCCGGGATACCGTTCTTCGTCTGTCCCGGCACCTCGTCGTGGAACACCATCGCGGGACGTACCTCCAACTGCCTGGGCAACATCCGCAACGCGACCGAGAACGGCCTGAGACATGGGGCCAGCGGGGTTCTCAACACCGACTGGGGCGACAACAACCACACGCAGTACCTGCCTGTGAGCTACCTGGGGTTCGCCGCGGGGGCGGCGCTATCCTGGTGCCAGGAAGCCAACAGGGACGAGGACTTCATCGCCGCCCTCGACCTCCACGCCTTTCGCGACGACGCGCGCGTGATGGGCACCTTGAGCCACGACCTCGGCAACGCGCACGAGAAGGCGGGGCCAGAACCGCACAACTCTACGGTCCTCTTCCACCTATTGACGCAGGACCAGGGCAGCCCGCTCCCCGAGGGCGTAACCGTGGAGAGCCTCAGGGAGGCCGGCGAGCACATCCTCTCTATCATCGGGCCGCTCGATAGCGCGCGCATGGACAGGGAAGACGCCGGGATCATCAGCGACGAGTTCGCCAACGCCGCAAGGATGATGCTGCACGCCTGCGAGCGCGGGACGGCGATACTAGAGGGAACTATCGGCTCCGCCGATAAGCGTGATGGGCTGGCCTCACAGATGCGCACCATCCTCGGCGAGCACCGCCGCCTGTGGAGCGCCCGCAACCGCGTCGGCGGTCTACAGGACAGCGAGAGCGTATTCGAGGAGCGGCTGCTGGAGTACGGGGGAGCCTCCTGGCGTGGAGTCTGAGACCGTCCGCGGACGCCCGCGGCGGCATGCTTGCACCGGGGGGCTCAATCGTTTATATGTGTAAGGGCCAGACTGGCAGGTGGAAGGGAAGGGAAGTTGGCTCGGACGGCTGTACCGGCTCAAAGAGTCGGGGCGTTGGAAGTGTTGAGGAAGATCGCTTCGAGCTACCTTTTTCGCCGGATAGTCAAGGCGCTCGTGACCATCTTCGTCATGGCCTCCCTGACGTTCTTTTTGATAAGGCTCATGCCCGGCGGTCCCGTGGAGGCGTACATCGCCAACCTGGTCAGCCAGTACAACCTTTCGCACGAAAACGCGCAGGCGCAGGCCGCTTCGCTCTTCTCGCTCGACCTGGACGCGCCCGTCTACCAGCAGTACCTGGAGTACCTGGGAAACCTGGTGCAAGGAGACTTAGGTGAGTCCCTCATCTCCCGCGGTGTACCCGTGAGTGAGATCGTCCTGACCTACCTGCCGTGGACGCTGTTCAGCATCGGCACGGCGCTCATTATCAGCTTCTCGGTGGGCGTCATGCTCGGGATGCTTATGGCCTACAAGCGGGAGTCGAAGCTCGACCACATACTCACCAATCTGGGGTCCATCGTCAGCTCCATCCCAGATTTCATCACGGGTATACTGATCCTTGTTTGGGTCGGGGTCCAGTGGGAGCTGATCGATGTGACGAACATGCGGGGCTCGCTCTCCCCAGGGATAGAGCCAGGCTTCAACCTCACGTTCATCGCAGATGCGTTCTACCACGCTTCGTTGCCCATACTCACCTACGTGCTCGGCACCATAGGCCTCTGGATGCTCATCATGAGGGGCAGCACCGAGTCGACGCTGGGCGAGGAC
>JBKPNW010000281.1:0-1675 GCA_046732815.1 Actinomycetota bacterium
TGCTGAGGCTGCTCGATACGGTCAGAGTCAAGGCGGAGCTGGGGAAGCTGGGCTTCGAGCAGAGGGATTACGAGCGCTTCGAGGCTGTCTTCCGCAGGCCTTACGGGGCCACGCTGGTTACGGGGCCGACAGGCTCGGGCAAGTCCACGACGCTCTACGCGACCCTCAAGGAGTTGAACTCCCCGGAGAAGAACATCATAACTGTTGAGGACCCTGTCGAGTACAAGATACCGGGCCTCAACCAGGTGCAGATTAACCCAAAGGTGGGCCTGACCTTCGCTTCAGGTCTGAGGAATATCCTGCGCGCCGATCCCGACATCGTGATGATAGGCGAGATACGCGACAAGGACACGGCCAAGATCAGCGTCGAGGCTGCCCTGACGGGCCATCTGGTCCTGGCCACGCTGCACACCAACGACGCTCCCGGGGCCCTGAGCCGCCTTACCGACATGGGCGTAGAGCCCTACCTCACCTCCTCGGCTGTAGATTGTGTGATCGCCCAGAGGCTTGTCCGGAAGCTCTGCGAGCGGTGCAAGGAGCCCGTCGAGATCGAACGCGAGATCCTGGAAGGGATGGAGTTCCCGTTCGGGTTGGTTTCGGATGGGTTGCACTTCCACAAGGCGGTAGGCTGCCGACGGTGTGGCGGGAGCGGCTACCGGGGAAGGACCGGGATCTTCGAGCTTATGGTAGTATCCGACGAGATCAGGAAGATGATATTGTTGCGCTCCTCTGCCGGTGAGATCACCCAAGTTGCCGAGAGCCAGGGAATGGTGCGATTGAGGGACGACGGCCTTCTGAAGGCGGCCAAAGGCATAACGACCATCGAAGAAGCGTTGAAAACCCTGTAGACCCTGTGCCACTGCATGAATTGCTCTCGTGAGAATGAATTCATGATACATTTCCCTGATAAGATTTCGTGGGTGGCGACCGGAGGATAATATGATTACTCAGAGCGGACTGAGCGACTACTTACTCGACGCCGCAAATATGGGGGCGAGCGACCTGCATATTACAGCCGGCTTGCCGCCCATGGTGCGGATCAGCGGCAAGGTCGAGCCCCTCGATTATCCGGTCCTGACGACCAACGCGACGCGCGACCTGATATATGATCTTCTCTCCAACGAACAGCGCCAGCGCCTGGAGAACGAGTGGGAGCTAGACTTCAGCTACGCCTTGCCGCGTAGCGCCCGCTTCAGGGTCAACGTCTACTTCCAGAGGGGCGCTATTGGCGCTGCTTTCCGTACCATCCCCAGCGAGATAAAGAGCATCAGTGAGCTTGGGCTGCCAGAGGTTATCCAGGAGCTTACCGAGAAGCCGCGCGGGCTCGTTCTGGTTACGGGCCCGACAGGCAGCGGCAAATCGACCTCCCTCGCCGCCATGATCGACAAGATCAACCAGACCAGGCACGAGCACATCATGAGCGTTGAGGACCCCATTGAGTTCCTGCACGAACACAAGCAGTGCATCGTCAACCAGCGCGAGGTCAACCAGGACACCAAGAGTTTCGCCCAGGCTCTAAAGCATGTCCTGAGGCAGGACCCCGACGTGATACTCGTAGGCGAGATGCGCGACCTCGAGACCATCGCGCTCGCCGTTACGGCGGCGGAGACCGGGCACCTCGTCTTCGGGACGCTTCACACCCAGGATGCCCCGCAGACTGTTGACAGGGTCATAG
>JBKPNW010000282.1:0-23384 GCA_046732815.1 Actinomycetota bacterium
GGATGTACGTGTCGGCAGAGTTCTCGAGGTCGAACCCTTCCCGGAAGCGCGCAAGCCCTCCATGAAACTCATCGTGGACTTCGGACCCGAGGTCGGGACCAGGAGGACCAGCGCCCAGCTCACGGCTCATTATGAGCCGGAGGGACTGGTGGGCCGGCAGGTCGTCGCCGTGGTCAACTTTCCGCCGAAGAGGATCGCCGGCTTCAAGAGCGAGGTCCTTGTCCTGGGAGTTCCCGACGAGAGCGGCGAGGTCGTGCTCCTCTCCCCGGATCACGAGGTTCCGCCGGGCGGCAAGATGTTCTGAATGCGGGATGGGGGGATTGCCCATTCCCACGCTGGTCGGCTCTCTGTTTCGCCCCTGCAGAAACCTGGACTTCTGGTCGTGCGTAGTACATTGTGTCGGAGAGTGGCTAACCAGGGAGGTAGTGTGGTGAGTGAGACGAACCTGGAGCAATTTCGGGAGGTTACGCCGGCGGGACGGTTCACGCTCCAGAACTCGGCGATGCTCAAGGTGAGGTTGGAGAACGACGAGATCCAGGCCAAGTTGGGCTCGATGGTCGCCTACCAGGGCGACGTTCGTTTCGAGTACAAGAGCGGAGGCCTGGGTCGTTTCTTCAAAAAGGCTATGACGGGCGAGGGTGTAAAGCTGATGGCGGCCAACGGGACCGGGGACCTGTTTTTGGCGCAGGACAAGCGCAAGATCATGATCCTCGACCTCCAGAACGACCGTATGACCGTCAACGGCGACAACATCCTCGCCTTCGAGGCAGGCGTCGACTGGGACATAAGGCGGGTCGAGGGTGCAGGCCGCCTCGCCGGCGGCCTCTTCAACGTCGTACTCGAAGGCACGGGCAAGGTCGCCGTCACCTCAGCCGGAGAGCCCGTCCTACTCGACACCTCGACCCCGACCTTCGCCGACCCCGAGTCAGCCATCGCCTGGAGCGGCGATGTCAGAACAGGGGTCAGAAGCGACGTCTCCTTCAAGACCTTTACGGGACGCGGCAGCGGAGAGTCCTTTCAGGTATCTTTCGAAGGGGCGGGCTGGGTCCTGATACAGCCCTCGGAAGGCACTGTCGTCCCCGAGCACTCCCACGGCGGCGAGGGCGGCGGTGGGCTGGGATCTCTCTTCGAAGACTAGCCGACCGCGCGACACCCGCTGCTACGCCGAACCTTTCGAGGCGCCACAGTGGCGGGCGCAACTGGTCGAGCGGACGGACTCTTAGGGCGGTTCGTATTTGGGCGGTTCGCGAACCGCCCCTACAGGTGTCTACAGGGCGATCCGCGCTACTTCGATGGTTCGCGTCGATCGGAAGGTGCCGCTCCTTCTACGGGTTTCTTATGTATGAACACGAGAGAGCATGGTAAGGTGTACATAAGTCAGCTCACATGGAGGATTCGATGGAACCGGAGCGGATAACCAGGGAATGGTTGGAGAATCTGGACGCCGCTGAGTTCCAGGAGATCTCGTACATGATCTCCGACATACAACGCGAGCGCGAGCGGGCGCGAAGACAGAAACTCGAACAGCGAAGGTCTGCGGTCCGCAAGAAGGCCCACAACAGGCGCTACCTCAAACTGGAGCGCGTCAAATGCGGCAAGAAAAGCTGTAAGAAATGCGCCAGCGGAGAGCTTCATGGCCCCTACTGGTACCTGTACCGGCCCAAAGCGAACGGACCGGGCCGTACGAGTGAGTACATCGGCAAAACGTTGCCAGAGGCACTCGCCAGGGAATTCAGCATCCCCGAAGATCGACGCGCGTCGAACTGACGGATGTGTTTCTTATGTATCGTTCATGCCTTCTCGGCGCCCGATCGTACATAAGAGATGTCGAGTCCGAATGACACCAGGTTCGGGTAAATTGCAACGCCACTGTGCCGGGGCCTGCATCTTCGGCTGCCCGTGGATTCCTGCTTTCCCGGGAAGGACGGAGGAGAAAGAAGCAGCGCCTGCCCGCGTTCTCGGAAAGCACCATCGTTCGACAGGACTCGGCATGTCCTATGGCAGGAGGATACAGAGAAATTCTGGAACCTGAAGCCGCGGTCCGCAACGGGCAATCCCATTGCGGACCGCTCTAGGAGTTGTTCCCTAGCTCCATTACTCTGGAGGCACCGAGCGTTTTACCGGACTCGTTCATGGCCTTCAGTCCGACGTAGGGCTCTGAGGTGTGCAACGTGATCACGGTCTCGAAGCCTTGCCGGGGGGCTGATCCGATAGGTTCCAGTTCTTCCGGGTCGGAGCCGGCCCAGATCTGCCAGGTTGCCACGTCCGTGGCGCCGTTCCAACTGGCGTAGATCTTTACCTCGTCTTCTGCACCGCGTTCGGCGACGATGGCGGGGTCGGCGTCGGGTTGCCCCTTCCAGAGGAGGCGGAAGGCCCTGTAGGACTCGCTCTCTTTCGGGAAGTCTGCGCTGAAGAGCAACCGACCATCACGGTCGAACTCCGAGTAGACCGGCTCGCTGCCCCAGCCTACGAAGACGTTGCCGTTCGGCAACACCTGCACGCTGCCCTGGGTCTCGCAGAGCAGTTTGTCGGGGTGGGTGTACTCGCGCACCAATCTGGCGCTCATGGCGTCTTCGTCGATCTCGACCACGATACCGCGGGACTGTTCTACCTTGTTTACGTTGCCGTTATTGAAGATAGTTATGGTGCCGTCGGGATGATAGCGGGCGTCGTGCTGGAAGGCGGTCACGCTGCCTGGACCCATCTCGAAGTCAGTCTTCTTCCCGCCGAGTCGCCAGACGATCTCGCCCGTCTTTCGGTCGACTTTGTACACCGTACAGGTATTACGGGAGGAGATGAGCAGGTGATGCTTGTCGTAAACATCTATGGAGTTGATGTGGAAGTAGTCGAAGGGTTTGGTGTAAGACTCCTCTAGCCCGACGTGGTCGAGGCTGTGCCACTCGAAGAGCACCTCCTTACTCTCGATGTCGATCTCCTGGACGATCCCGTCGAGCACCTTACCGTCTACTGAATCGCCGTCCACAGCGACATCCCTGGGTAACTTGTTGTAGATGGTTATGAGAGCCGTGTCCTCGGGCGTGATCAGGAACTCGTGGTGATCCCCCTCGTAGCCGTTTTGGGCCGTGAAGCGTGCTATCTCGCGGTAGGAGTGGTCACAGATCACGTAGTCGCCCTGGCCGTAGCCGGTATGGATGCCCTCCCACCAGGTGAGCACCGTATCCCCCTTGTACGACTGCGCCTTGAAGTTCATCACGTCCATGTCCTCGTTCTGCAGCAGGCGCAGCCACACGGGCTGGCCGTCGTTGTCGAGGATCATGCAGCCGTCTTGCCCCGGACCTTCCTCATCGGGACCGTTCTTCGAGGCGACGAAGACGTAGCCGGGAGCGGTATCGCGCGCCTGCTTGGTCGTCTGGATTACCGGCGGGTGGAGATCCGGACGCGAGCGGAAGCTCCAGGTCTGCCCCACCGAGGCGGATGCGGCGGTCGTCCGGATGCGTGGGGCCGTATCGCAACCAGGAGTGCCGGCGAGCGCGACCCACGCAGCGCCGCCGGCCGCGGCCCGCAGGAACCTCCTACGCGTGATCCCGGGTTTCAAGCCGCTGCGACTCTCTCACCCTTGCCGCTTCTTCGCCCGGGGTATCTCGTAGGGCGGCAGATGTCCGCTATCCCACCACGAGGTTGACGAGCCGTCCCGGCACGTAGATGCTCTTGCGGAGCTCTTTGCCTTCCAGGTGGGGACGGACCCTCGCGCTGGAGAGCGCCAGCTCTCTGGCCGCCTCTTCGGAGATGTCTGCCGGGGCGTCGATACGATCGCGGAGCTTGCCGTTGACCTGGACTATGAGGGTGATCTCCTGGGCCTGGATCAGGGCTTCCTCGTAGCCCGGCCACGCCTGCTCGTGCACGGAGTACGTCTCCCCTATCGCGGCCCACAGCTCCTCGGCGTGGTGCGGGGCGAACGGGGAAAGGACCGTGACGAAGGTCCTGAGCGCCTCGTGCCACTCGGCATCCCCGACGCGGCCCCTGATCGCGAGCAGGTAATTGGTGTGTTCCATGAGGGCCGCGATGGCCGTGTTGAAGCGGAAGCCTTCGAGGTCGTCCGTGAGCTTCTTGACGAGCCCGTTGGTCCTGCGGGTGAGCTCTGACGGGTCGGCCTCGCCGCCCGAAGAGTCGCCCTCCGTCGCGAGCGAGAGGGCGCGCCTGAGCCAGCGCGAGACACCCTCTATGCCTTTGCCGTCCCAGGGTCCCCCTTCGTTCCAGGGGCCGATGAACATCAGGAAGCCGCGGAGCGCGTCAGAGCCGAAGCGATCGACGTACTCCTGCGGGTTGACCACGTTGCCCCGGCTCTTGCTCATCTTGTACCCGTCGGGCCCGAGTATGGTCCCCTGGTTGCGCAGGCGGGTCATCGGCTCGTCGAAGTCGACCAGACCGAGATCCCTCATGACCTTGGTGAAGAAGCGGGCGTAGAGTAAATGCAGTATGGCGTGCTCGATGCCGCCGGTGTACTGGTCTACGGGGAGCCACTTCTCTCCCCTCTCGGGATCGAAAGGCCCTTCGTCGTAGTGCGGCGAGAGGTAACGGTACCAGTACCACGAGGAGTCCATGAAGGTGTCCATCGTGTCCGTCTCACGTGTGGCGGGACCACCGCAGCGGGGGCACTCCGTGTTGTAGAAGGCCGGGTCGAGCTTGAGGGGCGATTCGCCCGTCGGCATGAACTCGGCTTCCTCCGGGAGCAGTACCGGAAGGCTCTCCTCGGGGACGGGTACCGTGCCGCATTCGTCGCAGAAGATTATGGGGATCGGGGTCCCCCAGTAGCGCTGGCGGCTGATCAACCAGTCGTGCAGCCGGTACGTGACCGCGGCCCCGCCGGCGCCGCGTTCCTCGAGCCAGGTCGTGACCTTCTCCTTGCCTTCGGCGCTCGGGGTGCCGTCGAATCCTTCCGAGTTGACCATCGTGCCCTCGCCGGCGTAGGCCTCTTCGAGCTCCTCGCCGTCCCAGTCGGGTGGAGCTATAACCGTCCTGATCTCGACGCCGTATTCCTTCGCGAACTCGAAGTCTCGCTCGTCGTGGGCAGGAACGGCCATGATAGCGCCGGTGCCGTAGCCCATCAGGACGTAGTCGGCGATGTAGACGGGGATCCCTTCACCACTGGCCGGGTTGATCGCGTAAGCCCCCGTAAAGACGCCGGTCTTCTCCCTCGTCACGTCGGTGCGGTCGATCTCGCTCATCCTGCCGGCCCTCTCGACGTAGGCGCGCACCTCTTCGGATTGCTCCTGGGTCGTTATCTCCTCGACCGCCGGGTGCTCCGGGCTCATCACGAAGAACGTGGCGCCGAAGAGCGTGTCCGGGCGGGTAGTGAAGACCTCCACGGGGCCGTAGTCTTCGATCTCGAACCTGATCTCGGCCCCTTCGGAGCGTCCGATCCAGTTCCGCTGCAGAGTCTCGACCCTCTCGGGCCAGTCTATCTCCGAGAAGTCGAGCAGCTCCTCGGCGTAGTCGGTGATCTTGAAGAGCCACTGCGGCAGGTTCTTTTTGATGACCGGCGTCCCGCACCGCTCGCAGCGCCTGTCAGGCCCCACTACCTGCTCACGGGCCAGCGTTGTGTTGTCCTTGGGGCACCAGTCGACCGGCGCCTCCATACGGTAAGCGAGACCCTTCTCGAAGAACTTGAGGAAGAACCACTGGTTCCAGCGGTAGTACTCGGGGTCGCAGGTCACGACCTGGGAGTCGAAGTCGAACATTGCGCCCATCTGCCTGAGCTGGCCGCGCATACGCTCGATATTCGCGTAGGTCCACTCGCGAGGTTGGATGCCACGCTGGATCGCGGCGTTCTCGGCCGGCAACCCGAAGGCGTCGAAGCCTATAGGGAAGAAGACCCTGTATCCGTTCATCCGCATGTAGCGCGCCCGCGTATCCGACGGCGTCATCGGGTACCAGTGCCCCACGTGCAGATCTCCACTCGGATAGGGGAGCATCGTAAGCGCGTAGTGCTTCGGCTTGCTCTCGTCCTCGTCGGTCTTGTACAGGCCACTCTCGGCCCACCGCTCTTGCCAGCGGCGTTCGAGTTCTGTGGGGTCGTAGTCTCGCTTTCTGGACGTTGTCTCTTTAAACGGTGTTTCGCTCACGAGTAACTCCTCTTGCTCTTTCGAGGGGTCTTGCCTGAATTCGGAACAGAGAAAGGCGCGAGGTTATAGTCGAAGATCGAAGACGATAGAGATGTCCTCAATTGCGCGCATGTCGTAAGTGTACCATCCCCGCTCGTGCCCTATCCAGCGCCACAAAGTAGAGGCAGGTGGTGGGTGGTAGCCTTACATTATGAAGAAAGCGAGTTTGTATATCGACCCGGAGGTAGACAGGGCACTCACTCGGCGGGCTGCTGCGGAGGGTGTCAGCAAGGCAGAGCTCGTGCGCCGCGCTCTCGCCGCCGCGGTGGTCGAGCGACGCCGCCCGCGACCTCAGGCGCGCGGCGTTTTCGAGGGCGCGCGGGATCTCGGAGCTGAGGTGGACCGCCATCTCGTCGAGTCCGGTTTCGCCTCGTAAAGCCTCTCACCGGGGAAGCGGCGCTCGTGTTGCTTCCCGCCAATGCGTGATCCCGACCGTCATCTTATCCACAGCAGTGCTGACTAACGGTCCGAAGCGACGGGGCTAACAACGGCGCCAAGATATGCATAGAAGCCCAGGGCGAGCACCGCCACTACGCCGAGGACGGGTCCCCATACACTGGGACCCGCGAGCACGCTCAGCGTATTCATCTCACAGACGACCTTCTCGCCTCCGGGATCTTGCCGGTCTCCGCTGAGGGCTCCCGGCGCCTCACGTGCTCGGGCCAGATGCCGAAGGCGATTAAGCGGGCCGGAAGGTCGCGCACCGGGCGCAATCGCAAGAGCATCCTCACCAGCGCCGGGATCGAAGGCCCCCCGCCTGGACCGAGGGCCGAGGAGACCACACGCCGCTGGGCTAAAGATTGGAAGGCCTGTATCGCGCGGGTCGGTAGCTCGCGCCTGAGCTGCACCGCCCAAAGCTCGCGCGAACGTACCCGTCCTTTCTTCAGCGGTTCCGCCAGGGCATTCACCGCCGCGACCGCGTCGGCTATGGCCAGATTTATCCCGACGCCGCCGACCGGAGACATGGCGTGCGCGGCGTCCCCGATGCACAGCAGCCCGGGTCCGTGCCAGCGCCGCAGCCGGTCTGCCTGCACGGAGAGGAGCTTCACGGCATCCCAATCCTGCAGCTCTTGTGTACGGTCGGCGAGATCCGGTATCGTCTCACCTACGGACCGGCGGAACGCCTCGAGACCAGCGTTGCGCACGTTCTTGTACTCGCCTTTCCTGATTACGTAGGCGATCTGCCAGGATTCGCCGCGGTTTATGACGACCATAAAGCGCCCGCCGCCGGCGTACCCGAAGGTGTCTTTCGAGTCTCCCTCCCGTCGCGAGAGCCTGAACCAGAGCACGTCGATGGGCGGCGAGGTCCTCACCATCTTCAGGCCGGCCTGCTCCCTGAAAGGCGAAGACCGTCCGTCGGCGGCGACCGTGAGAAGCGCCCGCGCCTCGCGGGGACCGTCGGGCGTCTCGTAGCGCACGCCGCGCACGGTCCCGTCCTCCAGGATCAACTCCTTCGCCTCGGCCTCCATCTCCAGGCGGAAGTTCGAGTATCGCTTCGCCTCCCCTGTGACGAAGTCCAGGAAATCCCACTGGGGCATGAAGGTGATGTACGGAAAGCGCGTCTTCAGGCGGCCAAGGTCAGCGACCGTAACGGTACCTCCGGGGAGGCGGGCTTCGATCTTCGGGGCCTTCGTGTGTTTCAGGTCGAGGAGCCCGTCCGCGAGACCGAGCTCGTCCATGACCTCCATGGTCGAGGGGTGGAGCGTGTCCCCGCGGAAGTCCCGCAGGAAGTCCGCGTGCTTCTCGAGCACGAGCACATCGACACCCTCGCGCGCCAGCATGAGCCCAAGCATCGCCCCCGCGGGCCCGCAGCCGATCACACAGCACGTCGCCCGCCGGATCTCTTCGGTACCCTCGACTTTCATCGCACGGCCTCCTTCCAGCTGTTCTCAGGTGATAGCTTTTATGTACAGGTCGACGATCTCCTCGATCTGCTCTTGCGCAGGAGGTCGCGGCGGGCCTTCGGCTAACAGGCCGTCGAGGACTGCGTAGGTGAGCAGGGGTCCCACGAACATGCGCGACGCCGTACTCCCGTCCACGGCGTGACCCACCACCCCGCGCTCCCTGGCCTTCTCGATGAAGATGGCGAAGCTTTTCATGGCCCGCTCTGGCACGCTGGCGCTGAAGAGTCCGCCCAATTGCGGGAACCTGTGGGTGTCGGCGATGGTAGTCCTGAGCAGCGCCAGGTAGTCAGGTTGCATCATGGTCGTGACGATCTTCCGCGCGAGCTCCAGGAGATCCCGGCGCAACTCCTCCTCGCTGCCGGGCGACATCTCCTCTATGGTCTCCAGGGCACGGACCTGGGGATTCTCGATGGTTAGCTCACGCATGACGCCGGCGAAGAGTTTCTCCTTGCTCGGATAATAGGCGTAGAGGGTCCTCTTGGAGACCTTCGCCTCCGTCGCGATCGCATCAGTGCTCGCAGCAGCGAAGCCATCACGCAGAAACACCAGCCTGGCACCGGATAAGATCTGGTCCCGCTTCGCCCTCGCCCTGGGGCCAAGCTCCTCCGCCCTGGTAACCAACGAACTCTCCTGTCTAAGTAAACTAAACAGTACCGTTTATGATGCATCGGTTCGCGAGGTTTGTCAAGGTTGTTTTGGGAGGCCGCTGCCGTAACCGGCAGGTCGGTCGGCGCCCCGACCACCGGCTTTATGTCGCCCAGGCCCGGCCCGCTATCGAAGAGGATCGCACGGTTCTCGCCCAGGATGGGGTGGCTTTAGAGCGATTCGCTAGCGCGGGGAGTCGAGGCCGTACCACAGTAGGCACCAGCCCCCGCTATTTGGGGGGCATCAGATGCCGGCTTTCTTCGCTGGATTATTGTTGCAGCTGATCCCGGCGTTGATGCAGGAGTCGAGGAGCAACTCGAATTGCCCCGGGTCAAACATGTGCATAACGTCGGCGTGGAAGCCGGTTGCCGGATCATCACCATCGGCCATGACGGCGCCCTCACCCATCCACGTGTTGTAGCGGACGCCAAGCCTTAGCTTGGGCACGTCGAACGGGTGCGATTCCGGGCATCCCGATGCCGTCGGGAACACCAGATGGGAGACGTGGTCCTCGGAATCGACCATGCTATTGGAGCAGGATCCGAACTGGATGTTGGCGAAGACGTAGGGCTGCCTGCTCTTGGGGTCGCAGTCGTGCGGGCGATCCCATTTCGTCCCGCCGTCCTGGGCGCTGTTGCCATCGCCCAACAAGCCCCCACAGGCGAAGAACATCTTGGTGTTGGCCATCACGTTATCGTCGCTAACGATCGCGTTCAGGTCCGACGGGAACGGGTGTATCAGCTCTCCAGCCTGCCTGGAATCGCCGCTGTAGTAAGGTGTCGCGCGCCGAGGGCCAGCGAACTGTCCGTTCCTCAGCTTGAGGTCCTCGACCCAATACAGCGACCGGTTTCCGAACGCTCGCCCGTTCACGAACGAACAAGTCTGGACACCTGTGGATAGGGCAGTCCGGTCGACAAAGGGGGACGCGGCCTCGTTACCGTAGAAGTTGTGCATGTGGCTGCCACCCGGCTGGCCGGAGGCCAGTAAGGGATCGAAGTCCCCAACCGCTGCGGGACGGCAATCCTGAAACCAGCCCGATGCTCCCGTGCTGGACGACTCCTGTGCATCCGTCCTGCCGGCGAAGGTTGGCGCCAGGGCGATTATCGTCGCCGTGATCGCTACGATCACCATGTTCCTAATCGTCATCGTTCCCCTCTCTCACCACATGATCGCGGCGATGTTGGCCTCGATTGGTGCCAGCTGCTCTGGTCTACCGAGGTTGTCGAGGCTTCTTGGCCTCTACCCACACGTACAATGAGGGTCAACAGCAGCTTGCAAAGAGGTTGAGCCTCTTTGCAAGCTCTCAGCATTTCAGCAAGAACTGGTAGCTGACTTGCTGAAGTGCTGACCTGAGCGGTTTGCAAAACGGTTGACCCTTTTGCAAACCGCTCAAGCTAGCAAGCGGGGATGAATTGGCGATAAATCCTTGGCCAACTTCGGATAATCTGGTTAGGAAACCGTGCGCAAAGGTGTCATGAGGGAGTAGCTCGGTAGAGTACCGAGCGTCAGAAGATTTCGTTACGCAAGATTGCTACCGGTTGCAACCCGGATCACATGATCTCTCACCGGGGTCATATTCGTCGGGTATGCGGACTTCGGGAAACTTTTTGGACTTCGCCCCGACGGCGGCCTCACAGCGTGTTGCGATGAGGATGGGCCGCATGGGATCATGGGCCGATGAAAGCGTACTCAGAAGACCTTCGTCGGAAGATCGTGGACGCCATAGAGCGGGGCATGCCCAAGGCCCAGGCGGCCCGCACCTTCGGGGTGGGCGTCTCGACCGTCAAGCGTTACGCCGCCAGGGCCCAGAGAGGAGAACCCCTTGAGCCGGGCAAGGCGCCCGGCAAACGACCCAAGATGGACGAGAAGGTAAGCAAGATCCTCCAAGAAGATCTAAAGGAGCGCCCGTTCGTCACTCTTCGGGAGCGCTGCGACTACGTGGAAGCCATCAGCGGAGTTTCGGTAAGCCGCTCCACGATGTGCCGCGCCATAGCCAGGCTCGGTAAGACACGCAAAAAGGGGGGCGATCGGCCACCGAGCGAGACGAGTTCCTGAGGTCCGCCTGGCGGGTCATGGTTGCCTCTGAGATCGACCCCGGGCGGCTGGTTTTCGTGGACGAAATGGGGGTGCACACCTCCTTGGCGCCCCTCTACGGTTACTCTGCCGAAGGCGATCGGTTGCGCCTTTCGGTACCTCGCAACCTTAAGGCAAGAACACGACGCTCTTGGCGGCGATGACCCTCGAAGGGATGGGCGAGACGATGGCCGTGGAGGGCTCCACCGACCGCGCGGTCTTCGAGGCCTACGTGGAGCACGCCCTGGCGCCCACGCTGGGATCCGGACAGGTGGTGGTCGTGGACAACCTCTCCGCGCACAAACCGGCCAGGGTGAGGGAGATTATCGAGGAGCGGGGCTGTGAGCTGATCTACTTACCCTCCTACTCGCCAGACTTCAACCCGATAGAAGAGGCTTTCGCCAAGATCAAGGACATCCTGCGTCGAGTGGGAGCCCGCACCAAGGCGTCCTTGGTGGACGTACTGAGCGAAGCGCTCTCGGCGATAAGCGTCCGGGACGCCAGAGGTTACTTTGAGCATGCCGGCTATCGCCTATCAGCCCAACTACTGTGAAACGTGCTGTCAGAAGCGCGCTAGAGCGTATCTACTCTTTGATCATCGATTCATGCGGCTGGGACGTGGTCACCGGGTCGACAGCGGTGTTGATGGTCACGTCCTCCCGATGGGAGTACAGCCGCTTCATGTGTTCGGGATTTCCCTTGCCGAACTCGCGCATCGCTTGCTGGCAACGCTCGATCACTCCGTCGAGGTCTTCTACGGTAGCCATCTCGGGATCACCTCCATCGTTCTGATGCCCTTTCCCCAAGGGCTTCCTGCAGGAATCGTACTCTATGCACCGTAGGGTGCGCAACGCTGCTTCTCCGAAGCATGTGGCTCCTCGGAAGTGCGGCTGGAGGCATAGCGCGAAGGGCAGAACAGCCGTTGACTCCGCCACGATCTAGTGCCGCCACGTCGGCTCGACAAGCTGTGCTCTCTCATAGAAGGTCGCAGGATACTTCGAGTGAGAACGGGTGACATTCTTGCGGATCTGACTCCCCAAATGGGTTGCAGGGTTTACGGTGAAAGTTTCGAGTTGGAAGGTAGGTCAGACGAGGATGAGGGCGAGCAGGGCGGCCACGAGCGTACAGAGGACGTTGGTCGCCTCGTTGCCGATCCGGGGGAAGAGGGCTCCGATCAGGCTGTCCGCGAGCGTTCCCGACAAGGCCGCTACCGCGACGAGGAGCGCGGACCCGGGTGCCGGGAGCATGCCGAGTGAGAGTCCGAGCCCTGCAGTGAGGCCTGCGGCTCCTGCGCCCGCCAGAGTACCAGGCAAGGAGACGGCCCCGTCGGTCCCTGGCGGGACTTTCCTCAGGGTGGTGATCAGACGCGGCGTACGGCTGAAGAGCTGGCCTATCTCGGACTCTGCCGTGTCCGCGAAGGCGGCGCCGATGGAGGCGACGAAGGCGGCGGCAAGGGGCTCCGAACCGGTCGCTGCGGCGAGGAGGGAGCAGAGGGTGGCGACGGAGCAGTTGGCGATGGCGTTGCGGGCGCTGCGGCGTCCGCCGTGTTCCTGGGCCGTGCCCGTGCGTTGCTTTCTACCGTAGCCGAGCCGGGTCAGGAGGGAGCCCCCGACCACGAACAGGGCGAGGATGGCGAAGCCACGCGTTCCGAGGGAGGCGTAGATCGTGGTCCCGACGAGGAGCCCGCCCAGGGCGCCGCTGCGGCTGATCATTCCGAGCGCGTAGGCGAGGGCGGCGAAGGCCCCGGTTACCAGGAGGGCGGTCGTGAGCTGGGAGGCCAAGTGGTCCTTACAGGCTACCGAGCCGTTGGAGGAGGCGACGGGCGTAGCGCTCGCACTCCGCCGGGACGGCGTGCAGCAGGGCCGGTTCGACCATGCCGGCCTTCACGCCCGTCCCCGTCAGACGCTCGACGCCCTGGTAGAGGAGGGAGCCCGCCAGCGGACTCGGCTCCCCCGGGACGGCGACGATCAGACCGTAGAGTTGCCATGCGCCAGGGTCGCCGACCGCACCGACGGCGTCGATGGCGTCGGGGCGATCCTGGCCGACGGCGAAGACGTGCACGGGGGTATCTTTTTGGGGGTCCTGGTCCTCCCGCAGGCTCTTCCAGAGCGCCGTAGTCTTCGTGAACCCGGTTTCCAGAGCGGCCCTGGAGAGTCCGGACCAGACGTCACCGGCCACCCTGCGGGCGAGCGGACTCTCGTAATCTACGAGGATGCCGACCGTGGTTTCAGACACGCCAGGGATGTTAGCAGAACGGAATGCTACCCCTCCCCCACCTCGCGCTTCTGCAGCCGGCGCAAGAAGACGTCTATCTCCTTTACGGTCTGGAGGTCGCCGTTCTCCAGGGCTACCTCTCTGCCGCTTTCGAAGACGTTCCTGGCCTCGGCATCTTCGTGGAGTTCGTAATGGGCGCGGCCCAGCATCCTGTAGGCGACGGAGTAATCCGGCTTGTTCTCGACCGCGCGCCGGAGGTGATCCCTGGCCTCCCCGTAGCGTCCCTCCCTGAAGAGCTCGCTGCCGAGCGAGTAGAGGACCATAGGATTGGCCGGGTCCTTCTGGAGCAGCTTGCGGAACATGTCCGAACGGGGAACATCCATGCGCCCTTTTTAGCACGCGAGAGAGGGAGAGGAGCGCATCCGGACGCCTTGGTTTAGACTCGAACGACCACAGGGTAGCACTACTCTGCTGGCTACCGAGAGGAGAATGAGATGCAACTCAGCACCCGTAACCGTCTACCTGGCACCATCACGGAGGTCGTGAAGGGAGAAGCGGCGGCCAAAGTGACCCTCCAGGTAGGGGACAACCACCTGGTGGCCCTCATCACCCGCGAGAGCGCCGACGAACTCGGCCTCGAACCCGGCAAGCAAGCGACCGCCCTCGTCAAAGCAACAGATGTTATGATTCTAACCGAAGGCGGAGACCTCACCTGAAAGCGGGTTTGGGAAGGTGTCCTTCCCAAACCCGCGCAATTCAGCATTTCAGCTGGTCAGCACTTCAGCAAACAAAAGCTGACATGCTGACAAGCGAAAGCCGAAGGCTTGAGCGTGCTGAAATGCTGAATTGCTATATGTACGGCCCGACCCTGTCATCGTGCGCGAGGCGTCTGTACGCTTCGGCCACGGTGAGGACGTCCTTTACGTACCAGTCGGCGTGGTTGTAGGAGAACAGGGCTCTGTACCAGTCTTGCGGCGCCCCGCCGGCCTTCAGGTAGCGTGCGGCGGCCGGTATGGCGTCTTCGGGGTCCATGATGTTGGCGACCCCGTCGCCGTTGCCGTCCACGCCCGAGGTCTCCCACGTCGAAGGCATGAACTGCATCGGGCCCATCGCGCCGGCGTAAGATGTTCCCATGTTCGCGCCGTGGTTCGACTCTACCTTCCCGACGGCCGCGAGTACGTACCAGTCAGGCCCGAATCCGTACTGCTCGGCTGCCTCCTTGTAGAGCTCCATATACCTCTCCTTGGAGGTAGGACCGACGTCGCTGGCCACGATGTCGTCGCGCGCGACCTCACGCTCGTACCCGCTTTCCCCCTCTCCCCCGCCGGTAGCAGCAGCGAGCTTCCGAAGGCGCGCTTTCTCTGCCGCTTCGAGCCTGTGCAGGCGGGCCTCCGTCCGCGCGTTGTTGGTGCTCATGCGGTCTATGGCCTCATCGAGCACCCGCTTGCGCTGGCCAAGGACGACGGTCGTCGCCCGCTGCTCCTCTATGGCAGCGGCATAGTCGCGCCGCTTCTGTGAGATCTGGCGTTGCGTGTTCCTGAGGGATTGCTTGGTGTCCCGATACTCGGCCAGATTCTGTCGACTATCGAGGAGGATGCGGATCACATCGGGATCATCGGTCCCTTCGACGCCCTCCAGGGAACCGAACCACCCGTCGAGCAGTAAGGCCAGGCCT
Source organism: Actinomycetota bacterium (assembly GCA_046732815.1). Classification (GTDB taxonomy): domain Bacteria; phylum Actinomycetota; class Rubrobacteria; order Rubrobacterales; family Rubrobacteraceae; genus Rubrobacter_D. The sequence goes on from JBKPNW010000282.1 coordinate 14,634, forward strand.
TCCAGGCCTCCCCCCTTGTAGGCCGCCCGCGCCTGATCCCTGTACCTGGCCTGGGCCTCACGGAAGGATGCATCCTGCTCGGCTACCTGCCGTTTCAACTGCCCGGTCTGCCGTCTGAATTCCTCGACGCGCGCCCTCGCCTCGTCCGCCCTCGCCTGGGCCTGACCCAACTCGGCGCCAACGGTGGAGACCTCCTTGATGGTCTCCCGCAAAGCGGCATCCTGGTCACTGATCTTGGCTTCCAGCATGGGCTGCCGCGTAGACCCGGCCACGGACGCATCCTCAGCCACGTGTTGCCCCCGCACCGTTCCCTGCGCCCCCGCCGCTCCCGCATAAACGAACGCCAGCGACAGCACGCCCAAAACTGCGAAAGTCCTTAGCTGTCCTCCCGACATGCCTTCTCCTCCCCCCACGCGCCAGATACTTCGAGAAAGCGCAGGCAGCTAAGTGTATATCATCGCAACACGTAACGGAAGATCTTTTCGTAGATCAGCCATCTCTATTTTATGTGCACAAGCCTAATTGTATATATAGTATCTTGCATCGGAGCACCCTGCAAAGTGAGGTGCCGACCAGCTGAAATGCTGGCAAGGAGGTTCCTAACCTCCTTGCGAACCCGAGGTCAGGAGGGAGACGAGGGCCTGCAGGTCCTCTGTCTTACGGAAGCGGATCTCGACTTTTCCGCCGCTCTTCAGGCTCTTTACTCTGACCGGCAACTCCAGGGCTTCGCGCATGACGCGCGAGGCCTGGTGGAACTCTTCGGGGGTCGTGCCTACTCCCTCGGGTGTGGCATGGGAGGTCTCGCCTGGACCGCCTTGCATCTCGCGGACTAGTTCTTCGGTCTTTCTCACGGAGAGCTTCTCCGCCGCCACCCTCTGTGCCAGCCGGGTCATCTGCTCCTCGGTCTCGAGTCCGAGAAGGGCGCGGGCGTGTCCTTCGGAGAGCTTGCCGTCGTTCAGTAGGGTCTGGATGCTCTCCGGCAGATGCACCAGCCGCAGGGTGTTGGTGACAGCGGCCCTGCTCTTGCCGAGCCTGCGTGCGAGCCGCTCTCTGGTGAGCCCGAACCCGTCCATGAGAGCCTGGTAGGCGGCCGCGGTCTCGAGCGGGCTCAGGTTCTCCCTCTGCAGGTTCTCAACGAGCGCCAGCTCCATGGACTCGTCCTCGGCCGCCTGCCTGATGAGCACGGGCACCCTCTCCAGGCCGGCTTCTTTCGCCGCCCTCAGCCTCCTCTCCCCTGCTATGAGCTCGAAGCCACCCGGCGTCGGACGGACGACCAGCGGCTGTAATATACCGACTTCCTGTATGGAGGCGGCGAGCTCCCTGATACCCGCCTCCGGAAAGCTGCTCCTCGGCTGGCGGGAGTTGGGCCGGATCGCCGACAAGGGCAACTCCTCGAACTTCAATCCTCCCACGCTCTCCCCTGTCGCGATCAGGGCTGAGAGTCCGCGGCCGAGACCCCGCTTACCCACGGCCCACCACCTCGTCGGCTACGGCCGAATACGCTTCTGCGCCCGTGCTCTTCGGCGCGTAGAGGGCTATGGGCAAGCCGAAGCTGGGGGCTTCGCTCAATCTTACATTCCTGGGGACGATGGTGTGGAAGACCTGCTCCCCGAAGAAGGACCGCACTTCCTCGGCCACCTGATGGGCCAGATTGGTACGAGGATCGAACATGGTCAGGAGCACGCCGCCGACCTCGAGACCGGGGTTCAACTCCTCCCTGACCATCCTGATGCTCTGCATGAGCTGGGTCAGGCCCTCCAGCGCATAGTACTCGCACTGTATCGGAATAAGGACTTCATCGGCGGCGGTCAGTGCATTGAGGGTCAGGAGATCCAAAGACGGCGGGCAGTCGAGCAATACTCTGTCGTACGACGTCAGTCTCTCTAGGGCCCGCTTGAGCTTGAATTCCCGTGCCAGGCTCGAAACCATCTCGACCTCGGCTCCCACGAGGTTGATGGTGGCCGGCGCGACGTCGAGACCCTCGATCTCTGTCTTTACGGCCACGTCCTGCAACGGTTTGCCCTCGAGCAAGACATCATACATGCATCCGCCCTGACCCGGCGTCACACCCAGACCACTCGTCGCATTCCCTTGCGGGTCCATGTCGACTACGAGTATTCTCTCGCCTTTTCCTGCCAGATAGGCCGCCAGGTTTATGGCGGTCGTGCTCTTGCCCACGCCGCCTTTCTGATTCACTATGGCTGTGATCTTCCTCACCGACGGCATCTTAGCACGTCGCTTGAGGGCATTGCTCAGCCGGAGCCGAGCGGCCTCCTGGCCGCTACGCCAGACCGCCGGGGATACTTTGCCGGGGTCTCCCTGATCTTCTCGAGGATCGCCAACTTCCGCTCCTTCTCACCAACCCCTGGCAACATCGGTACCTCTACGGTCTCCTCCACTCGCGCCCCGAGCGCATCGGCCGCCCTGCTGCCCTCCGCCAGCTCTCCCTGCCCCAACCTGCCTTTCATGGCGACGACCCGCCCACCATCATCGAGCAGCGGCACGCCATACTCGGCGACAACGGATAATCTGCCGACCGCCCGCGACGCCACGATGTCGTAAGCGCCTCGGTGCGCCTGATCCCGGCCCACCTCTTCCACCCTGACGTTGGCGACTTTTACATTTTCTAGTGAGAGGCTCTCTACGGCATACCTCAGGAACCTGGCCTTCTTGCCGGTCGATTCTACAAGCGTCGTCGCAATGTCGGGCTTCATGATCTTTAACGGGATGCCAGGGAGCCCTCCGCCACTGCCAACATCGGCGAGGCTCCTGGCATCGAACAACGGTGTGTAGAGGAAACAACTCAACGAATCGAGGACGTGCGCCAGCAGGATACCGTCCAGGTCCCTGGTGCCTATGACGTTCGCCCGATCGTAGCGAGCGAGAAGGTGGGCATACTCCAGTAATCGCTCGCGCTTGACGTGATCTAGATGCAGCCCCCAGGCAGCCACCTGTTCCTCCAGCAAGCTAAGAGAATTCAAGGTAGCGTTTCACGTGAAACACACCTGGGGCGACAAAAATTAGTGTGTACAAACAATTGTCGCGTTGCGCGTGTCGAAGGGGCGGTGGCGATCTACGTTTCACGTGAAACAGGGTCTAAAGCATTACGGGGTGGGGGAGACCTTCACGCGGCGGTTCTCTCCGCTACCTTCGCTCTCGGTCGAGACCCCTGGATTATCCGAGAGGTAGAGGTGGACGACCCGCCTCTCCGAGGAATTCATGGGAGGCATCTCGACGGTTCGTCGTTCACGGACGGCCCTACGAGCGGTTCTGTGGGCCATGCCTTGTATAGCCTCGACGCGCCGCTGCCGGTATCCCTCCGCATCGAGCACAACCCTCTTAAAGAAGGGACGGTCTCTAAAGGCGGAGACGTTGACGAGATACTGGAGGGCGTCGATCGTCTCGCCCTTCTGTCCGATGAACAGGGCCGTGTTATCGGGGGCGACGTCCGCGGCGATAAACCCTCCCGCGTCGTAGACCTCCACACGCGCCTCGAAGTCCATAGCATCGAGGAATGAGGACACTAGCACCCTAATCTCTTCGAGCAAATCTTCGGGGGCCTCATCGACCTCTTCAGACTCTCCATAGACCTCGGACAGGGTGGACGAATCTGACGTTTCCGTGGTTTCGGGGGCCTCCGATGTGACCGGTTCAGCGGGCTCGGCCGGCATGGTTTCCTGCGGCTCGTCCGCGGCGGCTGACGCATGCTCGCCGGTCGTCTCGACGAGGACGCGGGCGTCCCTCGCCCCGATACCGAGGAAACCAGTATTGCCCTCATCGAGCACCTGATAAGGCAGCTCGTCCGCGGGAAGTCCGAGTTCGTCCGCGGCCTTCTGCACGGCCTCCTGGACAGTAGCGGCGTAAAACTCTCTCTCATCCGTCATTTCTTCTTCTTTCTACGCTTGCGCTTCGCGATCTTGGCCGCCCGTTTAGCGATTTCCTCTTGACTCTCTTGGGGCGCCTGTTCCTTGCCGTTCCCCTGAGCCCGAAGATCGTTGGAGCCTTTGGACTTGCCGCTACCAGTACTTCCCACGCGATCAGAAGACGACTTCCTTCCTGGTCCGTAGTTATAGATGGCGTAGTTCTGAACCAGGGTCATGAAGTTCGACGTGATCCAGTACATGAACAGACCGGCGGGGAAGTTGAGGAGGAAGATAGTGAACCCGACGGGGAGCAGCCGCATCAGCCATCGCTGCTGGGGGTCCACGTTCTTCGACGTGATCTCGGTCGCCGCGAGCATGGTAACGGCGGAGATGATCGGCAAGATGTAGTAGGGGTCAGCGTGGGCAAGGTCCTGGAACCACAGGATCCCTCCGTGGGTAAAGCTCTCGTACTCCGGCGGCGTCCTGCCGGGAGTACCGCCGAACTTGCGGATGACGTAGAAGATCCCGATAAATACGGGCATCTGGACCAGAATGGGGAGGCATCCGCCCAAGGGGTTGACCCCCTGCTCCTGGTAGAGCTTCGCCATCTCCTCGCGCTGGCGCTGGGGGTTGTCTTTGAACTGGGCCCGGACCCTGTCCATGTGAGGTTTCAGATCCTGCATCGCGCGCATGCTCTTGACCTGCTTGACCGTCAGCGGGAAGAGGAGGCTGCGCACGATAACCGTCAGCATCACGATCGAAAGCCACCAGGCTACGCCGAGCGTCTGGTGGAAGTACAGCAGTACGGTACCGAGGATGTCCACTATGGGACCGAAGAGGGTCTGGAAGAAGTCTGCGATGTTGTTGATCATGGGATCCTACTCATCTTACAGGGTCGAATCCTCCTTTGGAGAACGGGTGACAGCGGAGCACCCTGAGGACGCCCATGTATATGCCCTTCGGTGCGCCGTACTTCTCTATGGCCTGCAGCGTGTACAGCGAGCAGCTCGGGGTGAATCTGCAGGTCGGTGGCAGCAAGGGGGAGAGGTAGGTGCGGTAGAGTCGAATCAGCCCTATGCTCACCCTTCTCAAGGTTATGGCCCGCCGTCAAGCCTGCCGGCGCCCGGCCGGGCCGCCGACCTTGCCCAGTGACTCGCTGAACTCTTCTCTGAGCTCCTCGAAGCCGGCATCGGCCGCCGCCGGCCTCGCCGACACCACGAGGTCCAGGTCGCCGGAGATCTCGGAGATACAGGCGTGAAATACCTCCTTGAGCCGCCGCCGCACAGCGTTTCGTGTTACCGCGTTGCCGACCTTCCGGGATACGGAGAGCCCCAGTCGCGGGGTGCCGTGCTCGTTGGGGAAAGCGTGCACCGAGAAGAGCCTGCCCCTGTAAGCAGTGCCCTGGCGATAGACCCTCTCGAACTCCGGCGAGTCAGTCAGACGCATGCGTTTGCTTCGCGGCAACGCTCAGACTGCCAGGCGTTTGCGTCCCCGGCGCCGACGGTCGGCGATGATCCTGCGTCCGCCCACCGAACTCATGCGCTGGCGGAAGCCGTGCGTCTTGGCTCTCTTGCGACGATTTGGCTGATAAGTACGCTTCATCGAACTCCTCTACGGGTACTCCGAAGTCTTCAGGCGACCCAAGGGAGTATATCCGAAGCCGGCAACACCATCCAGCGATCCGACGGGCAATTCCGCCTTCGCGAACGCGAGCTCTCCAGGCCCACCTCGCAGAAAAATGCTGCAAAACAACCTTTAAGACGCGTACGATTCAGGCACTTCCACCCCTATCCAGGCCTCGAAGCACCCCCACATCGGGCCGATCCCTCTTTGCGGAGAAGATTTATTCATAGTTATCCACAGCCTGTGGATAAACGTGTGGATAACCATGTTAATTGCCTGCAAAACGGGATTTTACGTTACCGGGCTATAGCGCTACGATGAGGGGTGCGCTAAATTCCCTAGTGGGGATGATGCACGCGCGGCGGACACCAGGGGAGACGGACCAGGCGGGCATAGGCGTTCGCATGGCGGTCTATCCCGGGGGTGGAGCGCCGGAGATCACCGAGGTTTCCGCGGCAAACCCTGGTTCGGCCACGCAGAAATTCACGCGGTTCGTGGCGCAGAAGGTGAGGGAGGCCGGGGGCAAGGTTCCAGAGGAGGCTATTCGGGAGGTTATAGAGAACCTCGTTCACGCCGGCTACCGGGGGGTTGTCGTCTCCATTCTCGAAGACGGGAACGTCGTGCGCGTCTCGGACAAAGGACCGGGAGTGCAGAACAAGAGCAGGGCGATGGAGTTCGGCTTTTCCGGTGCCGCCCCCGAGGCCCTCGCTGAGATCCGGGGGGTCGGAGCAGGGCTAGGCATCGCGCGCGCGGCGGCCGAGAAGGCCGGCGGAACACTCACCATCGAAGACAACATCGATGGCGGTACCGTGGCTACTATCTCGGTGGCCGGTGATGCGACCGTGGTCGAGCACAGAGAAGAAGCGTCCGTGGCACCGCAGAGAAGGTACCCTGACGGCGTGCCGCGGATGAACATCTCCGAGAGGCAGCAGAAAGCGCTCATCACGGTCCTCGAGTGCGGCGAGGTAGGTCCCTCGACGGTGGCCGAGCGGCTGGAGATAAGCGTAAGCACCGCGTACAGGGATCTCTCGGTCCTCGAAGAGCACGGCCTCGTCATGGCCGACGAGTCGGGCAAGCGCCTCATCTCCCCGCTCGGCAAAGATCTCGTCGAGGCCATAATCAGTTCCTGGGTGAAGTAACGTGGTGGGTAAGGCCGAGCAGGTCTGGACCGAGGTCTTGGATCGGGCCTCCGACCACATAGACGTCTCTTCGCTCAGGGTCTGGTTCGAAGGGATACGTCCCGTAGCCCTGTATGAGGATCAGCTGGAGATCTCCGTCCCCAACACGTTCGCCAAGGAGTACATCGAGAGCCGCTTCAGGCCGCTTCTGGAGGAGGCGCTGGACGACGTGGTGGGCAGGGAGACCTCCCTTGTAGTCAGCGTCGGGGGGCCCGGCAACCATGCCGGGAACGGGGCCGCCGCGGAGGGCGCCGAGTCCGTTCTGAACGCGCGGACGCCTAGGTCTTTCCGGGCCAAGTATACGTTCGACACGTTCGTTATCGGGGCTGGCAACAGGTTCGCCCACGCGGCGACGCTCGCCGTGGCCGAGACCCCCGGCCTGGTCTACAACCCTCTCTTTGTCTACGGCGGCGTGGGCCTGGGGAAGACCCACCTCTTGCGCGCCGTCGGGCACTACGTGGAGGACCAGGATCCCAGCATGAGGATCCGGTACGTTACCTGCGAGCAGTTCACCAACGACTTCATAAACTCGATGAGGGACAACGCGCCCCTCGAGTTCCAGAAGCGCTACCGCGAAAACGATGTTCTCCTGGTCGACGACATCCAGTTCCTGGAGAACAAGGTCGAGACGCAGGAGGCCTTCTTCCACACCTTCAACGCGCTCTACGAGGAGAACAAGCAGATCGTTATTGCTTCGGATAGGCACCCCAGGTACATCCAGACGCTGGAGAACCGGCTCGTCAGCCGCTTCGAGTGGGGCCTTGTGACGGACATCCAACCGCCCGACCTGGAGACGAGGATCGCCATCCTGCGCAAGAAGGCGCTCATGGACCAGCTCGAGGTCGACGACGATGTGCTTACCTTTATCGCCTCCAAGGTCTCGACGAACATCAGGGAGCTCGAAGGCGCCCTCGTGCGCATCCTGGCCTACGCCTCACTCTACGGCCGCCAGGTCAGCGCCGACCTCGCCGAAGAGGTCCTCAGAGACATCCTGCCCGACCAGGCTTACCGCGAGATCCCCATAGAACTCATCCAACACGAGGTCTGCCGCTACTTCGGTATCGCGAAGGCCGACCTCATCGGCCAGAGCCGCTCCAAAGGCTTCGCTTACCCCCGTCAGGTAGCCATGTACCTCTCCCGCGAACTCACCGATGAGTCACTCCCCAAGATAGGGAAGGCCTTCGGCGGACGCGACCATTCCACCGTGATGCACGCCACGGCAAAGATCTCCAACCTTATAAATAGCGACCGCGACGTCTTCTCCCAGATACACGAGATCACCCAACAGGTGAAGAGCAAGAGATGACCTCTATCCCCCTCCCCCAGGGAGAGGAGATTGTAACACGAAATATGCATTGAATGTGTATTCTATCCACAACCTATCCACAGGACGACGACAGCCTGTGGATAAGTCTCCAAAAAGTTTCCACAAGCTGGCCCGCTTATCCACAGAAATTGTGGATAACTACCGCAAACTGTGGATAAATATGACCACAAACAAGGGATTCAGGCTGATTGCAACATTTAGGCTTATCTTTACCTGTGGATAAACCTGTGGATAAGAGGGGTAAAATCTGTGGATAAAGTTGTGGATAGAATTGTGGATAACTTTATCCTGTGGATAACTCGGCACTTATCCACTATTCGTCCACAGGAAATCTCGGGTTATCCACATTATTATCCACAGGCGCGAGGGCGCCTATTTGGCCTAGGTAAGGGAGATTTTCCGAGTTATACACATATCCACAGGCCTTATTATTATTATTGTTCTAATAGATATATGGTCTAGTAGTAATAATAAGGTGAGAAGGGAGGCAGCATGAGGGCTGTTTGTAACACCGAAACGTTCGGCAGAAAGCTGCAACTTGTCTCGCGCGGGGTCTCTGCGAGGTCGACCATCCAGTTGCTTGGGGGGATACTTCTGGAGGGGAGGGGAGAGGCGCTAGGGTTATCGGCGACGGACATGGAGATCTCGATCCAGACGTCGTCGGAGGCGGAGGTCGAGGGCGGAGGGCGCGTGGTGATACCGGCCCGCATCTTCAACGACATCGTGAGGTCGCTGCCGGGCGGGAGCTTCACGCTGGAGC
>JBKPNW010000283.1:0-5362 GCA_046732815.1 Actinomycetota bacterium
CTCTCACCCAAAAGGTTCTGCAGGGCGAGGGTGTCCCCGGCTCCACGCTCGTACCCCCGGTGCTCGCCAAGTACCACCTGGACCTGCCCGCATCCGAGCTGCAGGGCTTCGACATAGGGCGCGCCAAGCAGCTCCTGAAACAGGCCGGCTGGAAGGATACCGACGGCAACGGGATCGTGGACAAGGATGGTAAGGACCTGACACTGCGGTTGTTCGTGCGCTCGGAGGACAAGGATTCCATAACAGAAGGCCAGTTCGTAGAGGACTGGTTGGAGGAGGCCGGCATCGGCGTCGAAACCAAGGCCATAAGCGACACGGCCCTCACCGACGCCATCTACGCGGCCGACTACGACATGTTCATCTGGGGTTGGAGCTCCGACGCGGACCCCGACTTCATTCTCTCGGTGCTTACGTGCGACCAGCTCATGGGTTGGTCCGACACGTTCTGGTGCAACCAGGACTACTCGCGGATGTACCAGGAGCAAAAAGAGCAGCTCGACCTCGACGAGAGGGCCGACACCATCAAGGAGATGCAGCGCATCGCTTACGAGGACAACCCCTACGTCATCTTCTATTACGACAACCAGACCGAAGCCTGGCGCACCGACAAGTTCGAGGGCTGGACCAAAACCCCTACCACGGCCGACCCGGGCCAGATCGCCTACACCTTCACCAACGAGGGGTACCTGAACCTGCGGCCTTTAAGCTCCGAGAACTCTCCCGAGAACGCAGGAGGCGGCACCTCGCCGCTTCTCTACGTCGGGCTGGCTCTCGTGGGGGCGGCCATCGTAGCGGTGGTCGTCGTGCTCGTCCGGAGGAGGAGCGTGGAGGACAGGGCCTGAGCCGTGCGCGTTACGTAGCGGGCAAGCTGGTCGGGGCCGTCGGGACCCTGTTCTTCGTGCTCGTGCTGAACTTCTTCCTGTTCCGCATCCTGCCGGGCGACCCCGAGCGCACGCTCACCAGGCTGCAGCGCTCCTCCCCCTCCACCATCGAGGCGGTCAAGAAAGAGCTGGGGCTGGACCGGCCGCTCACGGTCCAGTTCTTCGACTACCTCGGGGACACCGCGCGGGGGGAGCTCGGCATCTCCTACGTCTTCTCCCGTCCCGTCTCCGAGGTGATCGCGAACGCCCTCTGGCCGACGATACTGCTCGTCGGGGTGGCCACCCTGGGCGCGACGGTGATCGGGACGCTCCTCGGTATCTGGGGCGGGTGGCGTAGGGGTAGCGCGGTGGATACAGCTTCCCTGGGCTTCGGCCTCGTAACCTACGCCATGCCCGAGTTCTGGCTAGGGATGCTCTTGATCCTGGTATTCGCGGTCGCCTTCGACTGGTTCCCGACCTCGTTTATGAGCACCCCGGGCCTGACGGACGCCACAACCGGAGTGCAGTTCGTGGACACGCTGGAGCACCTGTTCCTGCCTGCCCTGACCCTGATCCTGGCGCTGCTCGGGGAGTACGCCCTGATCATGCGCTCCAGCATCATCGAGGCGATGAACGAAGACTACGTCACTACAGCCCGCGCCAAGGGCATGCGCGAGGCCCTCGTCCTGCGCAAACACGTCGTCCCGAACGCCCTGCTGCCGGTGGTGACCCTCGCCGCGTTGAACCTCGGTTTCATCGTCTCCGGCGCCATCACCGTGGAGACGGTCTTCTCCTGGCCCGGTCTCGGGCAGCTTACGTTTCGGGCCATCAACGGGGGCCCGGACTATCCGTTATTGCAGGGACTGTTCCTGCTGTTCTCGGTGGCGGTGATCTTCGCCAATCTGGCTGCTGACTTGCTGCTCGGGGTGCTCGACCCCAGGATCGGGCGCGTGTGAGCGCCCGGGCTACGCTTGGGGCCAAGAGCGGCCGCGCCGTGCGCCGGGCACGCAGGATCGAGGCGCTAAGGTCGTCGGCGCGGCTCTTCGCCCGCAACAAGATGGGAGTTGCGGGCCTGGCGATCCTGATCGTGTTCGTGCTTATGGCCATCTTCGCCGACGTGCTCGCCCCGGAAGCGCGCCTCTCCGTAACCAACGCGCCCGGCGCGCCGTTGGAACCACCCTCGGCGCGATTCTGGCTCGGCACCGACGAGCTGGGGCGCTCGGTGCTCGACCTCGTCATCCAGGGGTCCCAGATATCTTTGCTCGTGGGGTTTCTGGCCACCGGCATCTCCATGCTGATAGGAGCCATGGTGGGGATAGTGGCCGGCTACTTCGGCGGTTGGGTCGATGTGATCCTGATGCGCTTCACCGACTGGTTTCTGGTTATCCCGTTCTTGCCCCTGGCCATAGTGCTCGCTGCTATTCTGGGCCCGAGCCTGTTCGTTATCGCCCTGGTCATCGGGGTCGCGACCTGGCCAGGGACCGCGCGGGTGGTGCGCGCCCAGGTCTTGACCCTCAAAGAGCGCCCCTATGTGGAACGCGCCAGGGCCCTCGGCGCCGGACACCGCCAGATCATCGGCCGCCACATCCTCCCCAACGTCTTCCCCCTGATCTTCGCCAACACCATCCTGGTCGTGGCCGTCGCCATCCTCACCGAGACAACATTGTCGTTCCTGGGGCTCGGCGACCCCTTCGCTGTCTCCTGGGGCAGCATCCTGGAGTCGGCCTTCGCCGAAGGCGCCATCTCGTTAGGCGCCTGGTGGTACCTGGTCCCGCCTGGCCTGTGCATCGTGCTCGTGGTCCTCGGCTTCACCATGTGCGGCTACGCCTTCGACGAGATCCTCGACCCCAGGCTGCGAGAGAGATGAACGGACGCCTGCTAGAGGTAAGGGACCTGCGCGTCCTGTACGAGGTAAGGGGAGCGAAAGCCCCGGCCGTGGACGGCGTGGACCTCTCGCTTGAGGCGGGAGACGCCCTCGGGCTCGCAGGGGAGTCGGGGTGCGGCAAGAGCACACTCGCGCTGGCCTGTCTGGGTCTGCTTCCGCGCAACGCGACGGTGGAGGGTTCGATCCGCTTCCAGGACACGGAGGTGATCGGCGCCAAACCCGGACGTCTGCGGGCGATGCGCTGGGCCGGGATCTCCATGGTCTTCCAGGGGGCCATGAACGCTTTCAACCCGGTCAAGCGGGTCGGGGACCAGGTGGTCGAGGCGATCCTGCTCCACGAAGACGTCCCGAAGAGCGAAGCCCGAAGCAGGATGCACGAGCTCTTCGAGCGTGCCGGCATCGCGCCGCGCAGGGCGGGCGACTACCCGCACGAGTTCTCCGGCGGCATGCGCCAGCGGGTCATGATCGCCATGGCGCTTGCGTGCAATCCTCCGCTCGTAATAGCCGACGAGCCGACGACGGCGCTCGACGTCATGATACAGGCCCAGATCCTGAACCTCCTGGCAGAGCTGCGCGAGGAGAGGAACATCGCACTACTCGTTATCACCCACGACCTCTCGGTCCTCGCCCAGATCGCCGATCGGGTGGCCATCATGTACGCCGGCCGAATCGTGGAGGAAGACTCGGCCGCAGAGCTCCTGAAGACGCCCCGCCACCCCTACTCGAAATCTCTGGTCGGCGCCTTCCCCGTCGTGGGAGACCCCGCCTCCCGCGGCGTCCCTGCCGGCCTGCCTGGCGATCCGCCCCACCCCGAGGCCAGGCCCAAGGGCTGCGCCTTCCATCCCCGTTGTCCCGCCGCCTTCGAGCCCTGCGACACGCTAGACCCGAGGCTGGAAAGGCACGGTCCGCGCCTTGCCGCCTGCCACCTCGTCGCCAGGGAGGAGGCTTGATGGGAGGAAAGCGCGGCCACGCGGCGGCGCTGGAGGTCAGGGACCTAGAGGTCCGCTTCGCCTCGGGACGACTCTTCGGCCGTACCGGAGGCGAGGTGCGGGCCGTGGACGGCGTCTCCTTCCACGTGGATCCCGGCGAGGTCTTCTGCATCGCCGGGGAATCCGGCTGCGGGAAGACCACCCTCGGGCGCGCGCTGCTCGGCCTGGTAAGGCCACACTCGGGGGAGGTCTCGATCTCCGGCCTGGATCCGGCAAAGCTGAAGGGCCAGGAGCTGAGAGAGTTCAGGCGCCGGGTCCAGGTCGTGTTCCAGGACCCGATAGGCTCCCTCAACCCGCGCCAGAGCGTCTACGAAGCGGTCGCCGAGGGCGTGCGCATCCACGGGCTCGAAGGGGATGAGGGGGAGATCGTCGCCCGCGCCCTGGCGCGGGCCGGCCTGAGGCCGCCCGAGCGCTTCTTCCTCAGCTACCCACACGAGCTCTCCGGGGGACAGCGCCAGCGGGTGGTCATCGCAGCAGCCATAGCGCTCGAGCCCAGGGTGCTCGTCGCCGACGAGCCCGTCTCCATGCTCGACGCCTCGGTGCGGGGTGAGATCCTCGATCTCCTCGTCCGCCTCAAGGACGAGGTTGGGATGACCCTCATCCTCATCACCCACGATCTCGCCTTCGCCTGGGCCCTCGCCGACCGGGTCGCTGTCATGTACCTGGGCAAAATAGTCGAGCTCGGACCGGCCCAGACGGTCCTCACCGACCCCCTGCACCCCTACACGAAATCCTTGCTCACCGTAACCCCCGAGGTCGGACGCCGTCGCTCCCACGAGGTCCTGGTGGGCGAGCCTCCAGATCCCGCAGACATCCCCCCTGGCTGCCGCTTCCACCCCCGCTGCCCGGTGCTGCGCTCGGGAGAGGCAGGGCCCCAGGAACCCCACTGCCTGGCAGAGTCCCCGGCCCTAGAAGAACTCGAATCCGGCCACAGAGCAGCCTGCCACGTCGCCGCGGCGAAAGCGCCGGTTCATGAGTGATGGGAGTCGATGTGCTGTTTGTATGCAGTCTTTCAGGGGCATTCATCGGCCGTTTCCGCGGGCGAGGTGAAGCCCGCCGGATCGTTCATGAACGATCCGGTCTAGTATTGCACGGGTAAGCAGGACCGGCGGCAGCACGGGGAAGGAACGAACAGATGAACGGAGCAGAAAGCCTGGTCGAGACATTAGCTGACGCGGGGGTGGAGGTCTGCTTCGCCAACCCTGGCACTTCAGAGATGCATTTTGTCGAGGCGCTCGACCGGGTCGGGGGCGTGCGCTGCGTGCTCGGGCTGTTCGAGGGTGTTGCGACGGGCGCGGCCGACGGCTACGCGCGCATGGCGGACAGGCCGGCCTCGACCCTCCTGCATCTGGGGCCGGGGCTCGCCAACGGGCTCGCCAACGTGCACAACGCCAGGCGGGCCAACTCGCCCATGATCAATATCGTTGGCGACCACGCTACTTACCACAAGGAGCACGACGCGCCGCTCACCTCCGACGTCGAGGGCGCCGCGCGGGCCTTCTCGGACTGGGTCCTTGTTTCGGCCGACCCTCGCTCGGTCGCGCGCGACGGCGCGGCCGCCGTTGCCGCTGCGATGTCCCCGCCGGGGCGGGTCGCGACCCTGATCCTCCCCGCCGACGCCTCCTGGG
>JBKPNW010000284.1:0-5643 GCA_046732815.1 Actinomycetota bacterium
CGCTCACTATCGGGGGTACCTGCCGGCCGAAGTGGGTTCGGCCTGAACACTTTGTCCGTGGCCTCAGGGTCGTCCCAGTAGCCTAGCGTCACCGTTGGCCCACGATGGACCAGTTGGCCGATCTCACCAGCCCGGCAGGGAGTGAGATCTTCCCGGAGAACGAGGAGTTCGGCGCCCGGTATTGCCTGACCGATCGAGTTCGGTTTACGATCGACCTTTTCAGGTGAAAGGTAAGAGCTGCGAAATGCCTCGGTGAGACCATACATTAGCACTAGATCAGCGTGAGGTTGCGCCTGTCGGAGCTTCCGAACCGCCTCAGCCGGCAGGCGACCCCCAGTATTGGTCATCACGCGTAGCGACTCTAGTCGTTCGGATCTGAAGGCCTCCACGCTCAACAACTGAAGCCACAGCGGTGGGACGGCGGGTAGTAAGGTGATCCTTCGAGATCGTATCGTCTCGACGATGCGTTGCGGGATCGGCGAAGTCTCGACAACCAGAGTTGCGCCGGTCCCGATGCTGCAGAGTAGCTGATTGAACCCGTAGTCGAAGCTGAAAGGGAGTAGGCTGGCGATGTGGTCGTTCTCGGTGATCCCAAGGTAGCTGGTTACGGCTCGCATGCCAGCCCAGAGGTTAGCGTGGGAAACCACCACGCCCTTTGGAAGGCCGGTTGATCCGGATGTGTACACGATTTGGGCGATGTCGTTGCCAATCCTTGGGAGAGGTTGGAAGTCGCTCGCCGGCGGGATCTCGTCCATGTCAACTACGGACGTGGGAATAGCTTCAGGCTTGGAGAGCCGGCCGAATACGTCTTCGGACGTAAGCAAGATTCGGGCGGAGGAATGCTTGAGGATGTGCTCGATCTGACGCCACCGAAGCGTCTCGTTCACCATAACGGCGACCGCCCCCGCAGCAACGATACCGAAGAAGGCTGCGGCTGCCTCGGACCCCCTTTGTAGCAGGATAGCGACTCGATCTCCGGGCTTTACACCGGCTTCCGCCAGCGCCTCAGCGATAGCAAGCGACCGGGTAGCCAGGTCGGCATAGCCGACGGTCAACTCTCCGCTAGTGACGGCCGCTTTGTTCCCCACCGATGCCGTCGTCTCTAGGAGCATATGCGCCACACTCACGAAAGAGGAACCTCCTGCAGCCCTAGTACTCAACATAACAGCTTCCTAGGGGCTCTTCGCTGTGTTACTGGGCTCTCCTTTAACACTAGAGGTGCTCGGCAATCCACTCGTCGGCTGCTGTACCCGTTCCCACCACGGTCACGCGCTGTCGCAACCCTACCCTTTGCAGGTGCACAGTTGCGATCTGACGGAATCCTGACCTCACAAGGGCCCAGTGCATGATCTTATTTTCCTCCAGAACATGTGTGACGATCGATTTCGCTCCAGTCTTTTCGAGCCTGTCCGCGATCTGAGACCACGCAGCGGGCCCAATGGGCCCCCGGCCGCGGTAAGATGTCGAGGTGGAGGATTCCTCAAAGAAGACTACATCGGGCGGGAGCGTGAGCCAGCCTCCCCGAGCGGCCCGCGTCGGAGCCGAGCCGTGGAAGACCATGCAAGCGAAAACAGGTCGCCCCTCGTCGAGAACCAACCAAAGATCGTTACCGGCTCCCAGCCACCGTCTTGCCCGCCACTCGTTACCCAACGGTAACTCGTGAAGGAGTGATGCCTCGCTCGCCCTACCCCGGGTAAGCACCAGCCCTGGAGGAAGAGAAGCACGCGATCGATCGGCTCCGAGAGGAAGTTCGTACCAAATCCAGGTTCGCTCTAAATACAACCTTTCTCGGACTCGCTGCTCCACCTTGCCGATTGTGCCCCTCACGCCGTGACGGTGGAGTGCTAATCGCAACCGCGAGACTAGGCTCAGAACAATACTGCTCACACGAGTGTCCTGTACCCTAGGTTCGTTTGAAGCCAAGTGAGCCTTCCGTTAGTAAGATATGTCCTACAAATGTACCGAGGGAAAATTATAGACGACTCCTTATCTGCTCGACTCATCGGCGAGTAGACTTAGGTCATTATCGTCTGACTTTGGTACCTTAGTATAGGCTGACGCCTAGCATCACAACATACTTTACGCTGTTTTGGGCGAAGTTTAGCGTCCACTCAACCCACAATACCTTTCTCTCGGCTCGGTCAAGTTAGTTTAGGACGTCACCCCAGGCCGATGAGCGAACGGAACTGAGGATCTCTCCTCCAAGCCCCTACGATAGCCTTGAAGAGTCGGACCAAGGTGGAAAAGAACTCGATCATGGGCTGCATACACCTCCGAACAACATCGAGGACGAGTGGATCGTCCCATCGTACACGCGCTCAGGGGCGTGGCTAACGAAGCTTATTCATCCGAGTGCGTGGAAGGTGTGTTCTGCGAACTTCGCCATAACGTTCTACGAAGATGGGATGAGAAGGCCGACCCCCTACGCAGTACCCTGTGGGTCTGCAAAAGCCATACGGGCTCTAACGCCCAGGAAGGAGGATCGGCCCACCATGGATGTTAGCAAAGAGCGACCGAAGATGACGGCCGGATTGGACCTCGGAGACAAGTACTCCTACTTGTGCCTCATCGACCAGGCGGATGGTGAGGTGATCGAGGAGGGTAGGCTGCGCACCACCCCAGAAGCTCTGAGGCGACGCTTTGCTTCGGAGCGGCCTTTGCGCATCGCCGTGGAGACGGGGACCCACTCGCCCTAGGTCAGCCGGCTCTTGGAGGAGTGCGGCCACGAGGTGCTGGTCGCTAACGCTCGCAGATTGCGGCTCATCTACTCAAACAAGCGCAAGACCGACCAGATCGACGCCGAGAACTTGGCCCGCCTGGCGCGCCTCGATCCGAAGCTGCTCTACCCGGTCAGGCACAGGGGCGAAGACTCCCAGGCCCACATGGCCCTAATCCGCTCTAGGCAGGCGCTGATCGCGTGTCGCACGCAGCTAGTCAACCATGTCCGAGGGGCGGTCAAATCCTTCGGTGCCCGCCTGCCCAAGTGCCCCGCAAGGAGCTTCCACAACAGAGCCCAAGAGCACATCCCCCAGGCGCTCCGTCCGGCGCTTGAACCCGTCTTGGAGCAGATCGCTTCGCTCACCGAGCGCATCCGAGACTACGACCGGCGGCTGGTGGCGATCTCCTTGGAACACTACCCTGAGACCGCGCTATTGAGGCAGGTCGAGGGGATCGGGCCGCTTACAGAGCTTACCTTCGTGCTCACGGTGGAGGACCCCCACCGCTTCGAGAAGAGCCGTTCGGTAGGAGCGTACCTGGGGCTTGTGCCGGCCACCGACCAGTCGGGGGAGAGGGACCCCCAAAAACGCATCTCCAAGGAGGGCGATCAGATGCTAAGGAAACTCCTGGTGGGCAGCGCCCACTACATCCTGGGGCCTTTCGGCTCCGACTCGGACCTGAGGCGCCACGGAGAGAAGATAGCCTCCCGGGGTGGCAAGAACTCAAAGAAGCAGGCGGTGGTGGCCGTGGCGAGAAAGCTCTGTGTGCTCTTGCACCACCTGTGGGTCACAGGAGAACTCTACGAGCCGCTCTACGACGCGCATCGGCGCCAATCGAAGGAGGCGGCTTGAACAGAGGTGATGGCTCAGGGGAGCAAAGAGAGGAGGTGAACATAGCGCTACAGCGGCTAGGCGACCCTAAAGCGTGGCGGACAGCCACGGCTGATGTCGCCCGAACGCGCTTCTGATCTAGCATGAGGCGACTGCGCCATGCGAACTTGGTCCATCCCGAAGAGGGGAGACCGCTACGAAGATTGCAGCGCCTTTGGCTCGAGAAGACGGATCCTATAATGCACCGAGCTACCAAAAAGAGAGCTCCCCGAGAGTGCGAATAGAAGCATAGCGCGAAGGGCAAAGAGCAGTCGCGTTCACCGCACAGCGGGGCCGCCACGTCGGCCTTGACAAACAGTGCCTTCTCATAGAAGTTCACCTCTAGAAATAGCCACCTGGCATACGAAGATACCCCATTTGGGGGATGCGCCGCACCCGGCAAGGCTCGAAGCCTACCTCTGTGACGTCACACAGGGTCGCGGGCCAAAAACGCTTCGCGCTCCGCCCCCACAAAGAGCCAAGGGAGGGCACGTGATAGGAGCACAGCAACGTTGGAGAGAGTTGAGGGCACAAGGAGCACAAATCGACGCAGCGGCGCGCCGCACCAGGAAGTAGGCGCCTGGGGTTGGTCTGGGTGCTCAGCTCCTCTTACTCCATCACGACTGAGGGCCTGAAGTAGGTCCTCGAGGGCAATGCCGAAGTGCACGTCGGTGGGGAGTCCTTCACCGGGAGCCCCTCTTGCGTGGTGCTCTACGCTGGGGGCATGGAGGAAGACTGCCTCAAGGGCTCCAAGAAGCGCCTGAGTCTGCGCACCCTTCGGTGCAACGAGGAGGGGTGGAGGCCCACCACCCCGGGGAACAGGTGCGCGAAGAACCGCTGGGCGTCCCTGAGGAACGAGCGCTCGCTCTCGACGCCCCTGAGCTGCTGCAGGAGCGCCAGGGTCAGAACCTCGGAGTCCGAGAGCCGCTTTATGGCCTCGTAGCCTTTGGCCCGCGGGTTGAGGAGGGCGTAGGCCTCGTCGATGAGGCAGAAGAGGACGGTGAGGGCGTCTTCCGTTCGGGCGAACGCTTCGGTATGGTGGAGGCGGGCCATCTGTCGCTCCTTGTGGTGGGGAGTCGGATGGCCCTCGTTGTACCGTCAATCCACGCAACAGGCATCTAGGCTGTTAGGCCAACCAATGTCGGCTTACCCGGCCGGCGCCATCCTACCTCCCGACGCTTGGCGTCCTTGACAGGCATCGTCGAGCTATCCAGGGCTCGGTAAGGGCACTTTTGTTCCTCTGTGGTTAGCCAGGTGCAAGGTGAAAGCCTCGATGAGCTGGGAGCAGGAGCGCACACAGCGGTTGAACTGCGAGCGGGCAGGGAAGGCGTCCCGCAGGTTAGTTGCGGCGAAGCGATATAAGTCCCTCTCACTGGCGAAACGGCTCTAACGTGCAAAGATGGAGAGGGTGATAATCTCACTTGCGTAGAGGGAAGCTTCGGGACCGGGCTTCCTTTTCGGCGAGCGGGACTGGCAATAGTCGTCGACCATGACGTAAAGTGTGGTGAGGAAGGGCGCGACACGAAGTCGCTTGAGAGGAGTAGTTCGAAATGGACTCGGGATAGTGTTCGATCCCGTCGCCACTGGCACATGCGAGACTGGTAACAGACTGGTGTGAAGCTGCCGGGAAAGTCCAAGGGAAGCCCGAACCGAGCGGATGAACCGGGGCCAGGCGAAAGTCGGACGGGTGAACATAAAGTGAAATTTTGCAAGCGTCGCCTCCGCAAGATCGCCGAAACTCGGTCGACACGGCGACGTTGGATCGTAATCGGTCTGGGGACTCCTTCCTGCCCCGGCTTAAGAACACCGAAGCTCCCGGCGTAAAGAAGGCACCCACCCCACTGGATCTCCCTCATGCGGAACGTGTAAACCCCGATGGAGTCTGCCGGGAAAACCGGCAGTAAGCCGACCGCGAGGAAGGGCTAAACCCTAAGCGCTTAACGGGGTTCTCACAGCGGTTTACAGTTTGGACGGCCCATGTCGCTCAATGCTATAGAGCTCTTGCTCATCAAGAGCTGCGCAGGCGTTCATCAGCTCATAGTTCTAACAGCGATTC
>JBKPNW010000285.1:0-3414 GCA_046732815.1 Actinomycetota bacterium
AGGAAGCATGTGAGCATCCTCTGCGGGAAGCACTACCGTCGAGGATAGGGTGGCAAGAGCGATGCTAGTTAAGCCTCGCTAGCCAAGCCTCGGCGGGTCATCCCACGTCGTGTGCCAGCTCTTGCTCTCCTCTGAGTGACGACGTAGACGTCTGTCCAGCAGGCTCGCCTGATCGCTCATCTTGCGCAGGCGTTTGTCCATGCTCCGCGAAGCTCGGCTCATGCTGCGCGAGCGTCCCCTCCACCGGATCCGCTCGGCACGTTGCTCCGCACCTCTATGACGATCTAGTTCCGACACATGCACACACCCTCTCTCTAACCCTCAAACGACTTCCGCTGACTCTGTTGGATAGGTACTGTTCCGGCACTACCCAGGTCATCCAGGCCCCGCTGGGTTATGAGGTAGTGTTTGTCCCCCCTGGCGTATCGGGCACTCTGGTCCCATACTATGGCACCCTCGTACTCCAGATCCTCTATTGCATCGTAGAAGCGCTGACGGTCCGACCTGATACCGGCGCGTTTTGCCGCTTCCAGCAAGGAGAGGTTGGTTCCGGGTACGAACGTCTTTGCCCCGTGGCGTTCGACGTGTACCTCTCGGGCCGCACGGATCAGTGCCTGCGCGCCTTCGGTGACGTGTTCCATCTTATTCGGCCTCCTACCGCGGTGCTGGCTATTCGCTGGCTGTTTCTGCCTAGCCTTTCGTAGGCGCAAGCTGCCAGGTTTGTCCACTCTCGTGAGATCTACACGCTTCGCCGCGGCAAGGTCATCTGTGCGCTGGCGGCGCATCCCGTCGAGCATTTCGCCGAGCGATTTGCTAAGTGGCTCCCCGCGGAGGTCCCGTGTCTCCTCCTGCGTAAGCTCGCCAATGGCGAAGTACACCTGCTGCTGGCTGGCGCAAGCTTCACAGAAGGGTATACCCCGGATCTCCACCACCGCCTGATGAAGACATGGGCTCTGCGTCTTGCTTCTGACCTGGCAAGGGCCCGGCTTCATAATCGTCTGAGGCAAGAGACCCTTACTCCTTAGATCCTACGAATACGGGATCTACTGCTAGTCATACGCACGCCACTGGTTACTACCCCAGCGACTAACCGCGCGCGCACCCCGCGGAAGGGCATCTCCAGCCTGGAAGCAGGCATAGCGACCGTTCGGCAAGCGTAAAATGGCAGGCCTGTACGCTCTCGCCGCTGCCTTCTTCGCTGCTACCTCGGTCGTGTAGGTCTTGGCTTGCACCTTTACTCCCTTCCTTGAGGGTGGCTGCCTCATCAATGCCAGGCTGCCACCCTCTCTAGCATTTTGTATAATATTTTACAATTATACCACCAAGAAGGCCCGAGGGATGGCAACGTTGCGGCTCGGGTTGAGGGTTCTGAGCAGGCCGCAATAAAACAAGATACTTGGTCTGCCTGCAGAGTCTCGCTCACTACGCGCACCGGGTCCTCGCCCAACCAGTCCAGGTTGGCCTCCTCGCGTGGCCTTGGCGGAGAACGCGACCAGGGTCTTTGCTACGTCAGCACTTTCTACACTACTTTAGTGCGGAAATCCCAAGAGGCGAACAGGGCATTCGAACATCTGAGAATGCTCCGTCCAAGCCTTCGGGTGAATAGGGGAATAGCAGTCCTCAATCCCAGGCCTCAACTATCCGGATCTCTTCTGACTCGAAGCGCACTTCGTTCCCGCCCTCCTCCATGCGGACCACGTAGCCCGTTGCGGCTCCCGTTTGGGGATCCTTATCGACGTGCGTTATCTTGCCTCGTCGTCCTGCGTAGTCCCGCCCGTAGCGTGTGGTTTCTACGTCTCGTACTGTCGCTTGCCTGGCTAGGTGAGGGTGCATCTGGCCCTTTCTTGGATCATCGCTGTCACCCAATCCTACGCCACCACGGGCGGGGCTGTGTGCCCGTCTGAGGGGCTTCCGCGTCCGGGCGCGTTTATCGTCCTCCGCGTACAATGAGTATACCTACCGCATGTACCCGCGGGCGTAGCGCACGGGAGATCCCGAACTGGCCGACGCTTGGGGTATAGACAGGAGGGCACACTTGAATCCGTATCAGAGCGGGGCCTCGTGGTGCGATCTGTGCAGGGAGTCGAGGACGAACACCTCTTCTGGCACCCCCTCACCTGTTTGATCCGGATCAGGCAGGGCAGGCCGCGCGGAGCGGACGTACGCTCATACTGAGCGACTGCTTCGCATAACACAGGCACGAGGATGGCTTCTAAGGGCTTTCGGAGCCGGTCCTAATGATCTAGTATCCATCTCGTGGGAGAGGACCGCACAGACCGTCCAAGCTCCGACCTGGACAGAGTGACCGTCGCGCAGGCCGCCGCCGCGCTGAAAATCAGCCAGGACGCCGTAAGAAAGCGCATAGCAAGGGGCACCATCCCCCACGACCGGGACGAATCGGGCCGGGTGTACGTCTACCTGGCGCCGTCCGAGACCGTCCACAAGACCGGCCAAGACACCGCACATGACGACGGGACCAAGCCCGTTCAAGACGCCTACATCCGAAGGCTCGAAGACCAGATGGCTTTCCTCCGGCGCGAACTGGAGCGCAAGGACGCCATCCTGCTAAACCTGACGGAACGGATCGCCGAGCTAGAAGCCCCCTCGGAGGCCCCAGAGAATGTAGAACCCGCGTCCTGTGCGGTAGAGGTTCACGAGAGCACAGAGGAGGCGTCAGGAGCCCCCGAGGCGCCCGACGCGCAGCAGGGTAGGGGGGTCTTGCCCCACTTCGATGCCCCAGGCGCTCAGGAGGGCGCACATAGGCCCTGGTGGCGTAGGGTGCTGGGAGGTTAGCGTGGATGAAAAGAGCCTGCAGTTATTGAAGGTTATGAGGGAGCAGTTAGGAGAAAACACAGGTCGTACCGTGGACGCGGGCGCCGCGGCGAAGAGTCTTGGCATGTACCCCGAAACCCTCGACCGCAGCCTGCTCTATCTGGTCCGGGCCGGATACATAGAGGAGTACGCAGACCGCGCCATGAGCTCGCGCGACGGGATGTTCCTAATTACCCTCCAAGGTATAGCTGCGGTAGACACCGCATAGCACCGGTCCTATGCCATCGGCACTCCCAATAGCGGGGCGCATTGGTAGACTCCTCCTATGACACAAGAGGGAAGACCCACCGGGACAAGATACGAAGATGCGCTAGAAGTATCCAACCACGGCGGGAGCGTGGACTTCGAGGGACGCAAGGTGCGGATAATAGGTTTTAACAGCAAGACAGGCACGGACGAGGCACCCTCTGCGCAACTCGATCTTGATCTAGGGGACGAGTACCTGGTGCTCCTCGGCTACTTCCGTGGCGGCGAGTTTATGGAAACGAGCCGCGAGCGTCCACTCTCAGATGCAACATAGCCCCACCCCGAAAGCGCCGGGAGACGCCGGCTCTCGACCATCTGTGTGCGCTTACACAAAGA
>JBKPNW010000286.1:0-3346 GCA_046732815.1 Actinomycetota bacterium
TCTATATAGAGGTGCTTGGAGACGTACATGGTCTCCGGTGAGATGCCTTCGTGTACGGCCTCCGCGTAGGAGAAAGGCTTGAACGCGCTTCCCGCCTGCCGATGCGCCTGGGTCGCGAGGTTGAACTTCACCTCGTCGAAGTCGGATCCGCCGACCATCGCCCTGACCGCTCCCGTTCCTGGTTCGATCGAGACGAGGGCTGCAGAGGGGTCGCCGGCCTCGGGGTGCACGATGGTGTCGACGGCATTGTTCGCCATCGCCTGCAGCTCAGGGTCAAGGGTGGTGTAGATCTTGAGGCCGCCCTCATAGACCATGTCGTCACCGTACTCCTCGGCCACCTCTGTTCGGACGGCGTCGAGGAAGTACTCGTTGTCGTTCTGGTACTGGACCGCGCCGCGGCTAAGACCGAGCTTCGATGCCACCGCTTTGTCGTGCTCATCTTTGGAGATGTAACCGTACTCCAGCATCCTGTCGAGCACGACGTTGCGCCTCGCCTTCGCGCTCTCTGGATCGACGAAAGGATCGTAGATGCCTGGCAGGTTGATGATCCCGGCCAGAAGCGCGGACTCCGGGAGCGTGAGGTCCGAAGCTTTCTTGTCGAAGTAGGTCTTGGCCGCGGCCTCCGCCCCATAGGCGTTGGACCCGAAGTACACGGTGTTGAGGTACTGTTCGAGGATCTCACGCTTGGAATGCTCTTTCTCGTACTGCCAGGCTAGCGAGGCCTCGACGAACTTGCGTTGGAAGCTAGGGATCAGGCGCTCTTGCTGGGCTATGTAGGTGTTCTTTATGAGCTGCTGGGTCAGGGTGGAGCCGCCTTCCTGGATGGAGAGGCTCTTGATGTTCTCCACCGCCGCGCGCCCGATGGCCTCGAAATCCAACCCCCTGTGCTCGTAGAAACGATGGTCTTCGATCGAGATAATGGCCTGTCTCAGGGTCGGGTCGATCCCTTTCAGGGGAACCACAAAGCGGTTCTGTACACCGTAGAGCTGATCGACGACGTTTCCGTTGGTGTCGTAGATGAGGGAGGTCTGGGCGAGCTCGGTGGAGTGGTAGTCGTCGAGGTCAGGCATGTTGGCGGCAAGGGCCTCATAGGTGCTGACGGCGCTCGCGACCAAGCCGACCACCGCGAGTATCGTCGCAAAGCACAGCAGTAACAGAGCGGTCCTCAGCCTCTGCAAGAGCTTGCTCTTCTTGCGCCTGCGCCTGCGGCCGATCCTGACCAGGTTCCCGTTATGCATGAAGAGGATATTATACAGAACGGCTATTCTGATCCCGGAAGGAGAAGCGCCATCACCGACACGAGCCTCGCCCGCGAGATGTTCCCGGCCCTCGCCACGAACGGTTTCTCCTACCTGAATACCGGCAGCAGTGGTCCTCCCCCCGACTACGTGATAGATGCGATGCGCGAAACAGACGATCTCTGCTCCGGTCCCGCTTACCTCGAGGGTTTCGGCCTCTTCGCCCGCCAGGCGGAGGCGGCGTCGCGGGCCCGTGAGGCGGCGGCCCGCCTCGTAGGCGCCGGCGACGTTGCCCTCACCCAGAACACCACCCACGGCATGAACCTCGGCATCGGCTCGATAAACTGGAGCGAGGGCGACGAGGTCGTCTCGGTCAGGACAGAGCATCCCGGATGCCTCGTGCCGCTCCACAATTTGAAGGGCCGCTTCGGGGTGAAGGTCAACCTGGTCCCACCCCGGGTGACGCCGGAGAAGATCGAAGCCGCCCTGACGCCGCGGACGCGGCTCGTCGCCCTATCGCACGTAGACTGGACGAACGGGGAGGTGTTGCCGCTGCGAGAGATCTGCGCCGTGGCCCGCGAGCGTGATGTCCTTACTCTGGTCGACGGCGCCCAGTCGGTCGGGAACATCCCGGTCGACGCGCCGTCTACCGGCGCCGATATGTACGCTTTTACGGGCCACAAGTGGGTGCTCGGCCCAGAAGGCATGGGCGCCTTCTACGTCAGACCAGGCCTGCCGGTATACAGCCCGAACGTGGGCTTGATGTCGCTGCCGGCCCCCGCGGACTTCGACGCCGAGGGTGACTACGAGCTGAGATCCGACGCCCGCCGATTCGAGTCCTCGACCATGAGCCCCGCCCTCGCGGGCGGATTTGCCGCGGCCGCAGAGGCCGTCTGCGAGCGCGGCAGCGCCTGGTTCGAGGAGATTCGGCACCGCGCCGACCTCCTGATGGCTCTTCTCTCGGAGCTACTGCGCGTCACCATCCGTTCACCGAGGCCCGCCGGGTCCGGGCTCGTCAGCTTCGAGGTCGAAGGCCTGGCGGCCAGAGACGCCGTCGAGCGCCTGCTCGAGCAAGGGTTCATCCTTCGCTACCTGCCAGGCCCGAACTCCTACGTCAGGGCGAGCACGCACCTGTTCAACACGGAGGACGAGCTAGAGGCGCTGACAGAAGCCGTGCGGGGATTGTAGGGGAGTTCAGAGGACCGCGGTCGGCAGGGCCTAGTCGAGCCCGTTCTCCAGCAGGCCATCAACGTCCCAGGCGTCGAGTTCTTCGATGGCCGGTGTATCGGTCAGCTCGAGGTGGACGGGGGTGATGCTGATCTCATCGTTATCGATGGCCGCGAAGTCGGTACCTTCCTCCTCGTGGTGGCCTGGGGGGTTATTGTAGATATCGTAGCCGACCCTCCCCTCCTCGTCCCTCACCTCGACTAACTCGTCCTTGTAGAACCGGCGCCCGAGCCTGGTGACCCGCGCCCCCCGCAGCTTCTCGCGGGGCAAATTCGGCGCGTTGACGTTGAGGATTCTTCCCGACGGGAGTCCCTTGAAGGCGACCTTCACCAGGCGTGCCGTGAAATCCGCCGCCGCCTCGAAGTGGAGTCCCTCCTCCAGGGGCATGGCCTCCTGGACCGTCTCGTGCCAGGGGCGGCTTATGCTTAAAGAGACGGCGATGCCGGGGACCCCGATCACTATCCCCTCCATCGCGCCGGCGACGGTCCCCGAGTAGGTGATGTCGTCGCCGAGGTTCTCACCGTGGTTTATCCCCGAGACTACGACGTCGGGCACGAAGTCCATGAGCCCGAGGGCGACGAGCCGCACGCAATCGACCGGCGTCCCCGTGCAGGCGTATCCGGTCACCCCGTCCGCCATCTCGCACTCCTCTACGTGGATCGAGCGCCCGAAGGAGATGCTCCTGCCCACCCCCGAACGGTTCCGATCAGGGGCCACGGTGATGACGTCCCCGACCTTCTCCAGGGCACGCCGAGCCGCCAGAAGCCCAGGAGCCTCGATCCCATCATCGTTGGTCAATACTATGCGCACAGTCCCAAACTCGTCGCCGTCCGAAAGGGTTCTGATTCTATCACCCTGGCCTCGATGACCCCCGCTCCGCA
>JBKPNW010000287.1:0-5184 GCA_046732815.1 Actinomycetota bacterium
AGAGCCCGGGAAGGGATTCGAACCCCCGACCGGCCGCTTACAAGGCGGCTGCTCTACCTCTGAGCTACCCGGGCGCGCCGCCGCAGGCGGCGCGCCGCACGCTGGCTTCGCCAGCTTGTCAGCACGCTCAGGCCTACGGCCTTCGCTTGTCAGCATTTCAGCACGCTTCGGACCTTTGGTCCTCGCTCTCAGCACGAGCCTTTGAGGCCAGCTCGCCGACACGCGCCTCATGCTCCAGGGATTGTAACAGCGCAACATCATCTTCGTTCTTTGCTGAAAGCGAAGCCCGTCAGGGCGAAGCGTGCTGAAATGCTGAAGTGCTGAAAGCGACCAAAGGGAGCGTGCTAAGCGTCGCCATCGGCGGCGCGCCGGCGTATCTCTTCTAGCCTACGCAAAGCCTCCAAGGACAGACGGTCTCCTAAACGGGACTTCCGCGGGACGTTGGGGCTCTTCGTCACGGCCGGAAGCTCGTCGAGGAGGTTTGCGAACTCGCGCGGGGTGGCACGGGTAGAGCCCCGGGCGAGGGCCGTGCGTTGCAGGGCGAAGTCCGCCGTGTAGACCGTGGCCGAACCTTCTAGTCTGGAGAGGAGGCGTTCGATCACGTCGTCCGCCGACTCTCCCGGGGCGCTGTAGATCACTCGCACCGCCCCGCCGGCCCGCGATTCGATCCTCTCGGGCTCGGGGCCTCTATGCGCATCGAAGACGACGATAAGGGGCCTCCCCGTCCACCCCGCTGCTTTGAGGGCGTCGTTGATCAGGAGCTCGCGCGCCGCGTCGAGGGTGCCGGCCATCCTGTAACGCTCGAGGGCGCCAATGAGGTTGTAGCCGTCCAGGATCAGGGCCATCCGCGCCTCCTCCGCGCCTCGTAGAGGAGTATCGCTGACGCCACGGAGACGTTCAGTGACTCGACGGCCCCGAGCATAGGAACGGAGACCGTCCCGTCGCACCCCTCGCGCACGAGCCGCCGCACTCCCCGCCCCTCGCTGCCGAGCACGAACGCCACGCCCCCGGTGAGGTCGAGCTCCGCATACGGCGTCCCGCCGGTCTGCGCGGCGTAGACCCACAGACCGGCCCGCTTCATAGTGTCCACGGCCCGCCTCAGGTTGGTCACCCTGGCGACGCGAGCGTGCTCGCTCGCCCCGGCGCTCGCCTTTACCGCAACGGCCGTAACCCCTACGGCCCTGTCCCTGGGGATGACGACCCCGCTGGCTCCTGCACCCTCCGCGGCCCGCAGGACGGCCCCGAGGTTGCGCGGGTCGGTGACGCCGTCGAGCACGAGTACCAGTGGTTCGGGGGCGGAGAGGATCTCCTCCAGCCCGGAGTAAGGGTAGGGTTCGACGCGGGCTACCACACCTTGGTGAACCCCGCCCCCGGCCAGCTCCTCCACGCGCCGCCTGGACGCGCGCTTCACTTCTACGCCGCGTGCGCCTGCGGCCTGCGCTACCTTCTCGTCCCCCACCGCGTCGATGACCTCGAAGACATTTCGCCTTCCGCTCCTCAGGGCCTCGACCACAGGTCTTATGCCGTAGATGGTCTCCTGCTTCAATTACCGGCGGACGAGGATCGGACCGCCGGAGGTATCCTCCACGGCCCACCCATCGGAGTGAAGCTCGTCACGCAGCCGGTCGGCGGTCGTCCAGTCCTTTTCGCGCCTGGCTCTCTCTCTCGTGGCCACGCGCTTCAGGATCTCGGCGCCCGGCTCCTCAGAGTACCGGATGTGCACCCCTTCCACCCCGGTAGACTTCTCTTGCGAGAGGTCGAACCCGAAGATGGTCATGACCTCCTCTATGGCTTCGGCGAGCGAACCGAACTCGCCCGCGGCCTCGGGGCGGGTCGAGATCTCACGCCCCGCCCGTCCGGCGACCTCGAAGAGCATCGCGATCGCCTCAGGGGTGTTCAGGTCGTCCTGCATCGCCGCATCGAAGCTATCGCGAAGCTTGGCGGCCAGCGTGTCGGAGAGACCGGAGGAACTCTGCGAATCGGCGATCTGAAGGTAGAGACGCATGAGACGTTCGTAGGAGCGGCGCTTCTCCTCCAGGATTTCCTCGGAGTACTCTATCGGCTGGGAGTAATGACTCTGGAGCAGCCACATCCTGATGGCGTTGGGACCGTGAATGTCCACGGCCCTCTCGACGTCGAGTACGTTCCCCACGGACTTCGCCATCTTGTCGCTCGCCAGTGTCACCATGCCGTGATGGGCCCAGGCGCGTACGAAAGGAAGGTCGGGGTGGGCCGCGGCGCTCTGGGCGAGCTCGTTCTCGTGGTGCGGGAAGCGTATGTCCGTGCCGCCGCCGTGGATGTCGGCCCCGCCCGGCAGGTGCTTGCTCACCATCGCGGAGCACTCTATGTGCCAGCCGGGACGTCCCGGTCCCCAGGGGCTCTCCCAGGAAGGCTCGCCCGGCTTGGAGGCCTTCCACAGCGCGAAATCGAGCGGGCTCCTCTTGAAGCCGGTATGACCCTTCTCCGTCTCGCGCATCTCCTCGGGACGCTGGTGGCTCAGGGCGCCATAAGGCGGGAAGCTTCCGACGGCGTAGTAGACGTCTCCTTTGGCTTCTGCGGGGGCGTACGCATGTCCCTTCTCGATGAGCTCCTCGATCAACGAGATCATCTCGGGGATGTGCTCCGTGGCGCGCGGCTCTATGTCGGGCATCCCTATGCCGAGCATCTGGAGCCGCTCGTGGAAGGAAGCGGTGTAGCGGCGCACGATCTCCTCCCAGGAGACCCCCTCCTGGGAGGCCCTGGCTATGATCTTGTCCTCGATATCCGTGATGTTCTGGACGAACGTCACGTCGTAACCCCGGCTCCTCAAATACCTGGTGACCACGTCCCAGAACAGGGGCGCCCGCGCGTTACCTATGTGAATGTGGTCGTAGACGGTGGGACCGCAGATGTAGAGGCCCAGCCCGCCACTCCCCCCCACTTCGACCATCGTGCCGCTCATGCTGTCCTTTACGTGCAAGCTCATGCCCCTAGTCTAGCCTCTCTCACCCGAAGTATCCGCTCCCACGCCTCCCCGGCACCCAACACCGCAAACAGGAGAGCCATCTCGGGCCCCCTGTTCTTGCCCGTGAGCGCGAGCCTCAAGGGATGCAGGAGATCGCGGGTCTTGATCCCCCGCTCTTTCGCCCAGGCACGGAGTCCTATTACGAATTCCCGCGCCTCCTGCACGTCCCCGAACTCGCGACCTTCCAGCTCAGCAGCGGTGTGCGCGAAGACCTCGACACTCGAGTCCTGCAGCTCCCCTACAAAGAAGGCGGGATCTACGGGGTCCGTGATCTCGCGCAGCAGGCGCGGCGCTTCGGAGAGGATTCTCATCTCTTCCCTTATGGCCTCGATCGCTGCGGCTTCCCGTCCGCGGGGCAAGGGCTCTTCGAGGAAGGGCTCGAGACGCCGGCGTAGCTCCCCGGTGGGCAGGCGCCGGATGTGTCTGGCGTTGAAGAAGAGCAGACGGTCGGGGTCGAAGGTCGCAGGGCTCGCCCCCAGACGGGAAGGGTCCCACTCGCGTGAGATCTCGCCCAGGCCGGCGAACTCTTCCTTCCCTGCGGGATGGTTCCAGCCGAGCAAGGCAAGGTAGTTCACCAGCGCTTCGGGTAGGTATCCTGCTTCGCGGTAGTCGGCGATGCTCGCTGCGCCGTGACGTTTCGACAGCTTCTTGCCGTCCGGACCGAGGACGACGCCGAGGTGGACGAACCGGGGTTCCGACACGCCCAGAGTCCTGTAGAGCAGGGCCTGGCGGGCCGTGTTAGAGAGGTGTTCCTCGCCCCGGATCACATGTGTAATCCCCATCTCCAGATCGTCCACGACCGCGGCGAAGTTGTACGAAGGGGTGCCGTCGGACTTCCTGATCACGAAGTCCTCCACGCCGCCGAACGTCACCTCCCCCCTCAACTCATCCACGAAGTTACCGCCGCGCACGGGCGGGCGGAAGTAGAGCGCGCGCCGCCCCATCTCGTCCGTGCTCTCGTAGGTGAGGCCGGCATCAGTCAAACGCCGTGCGGCGCTCTCATACAGCTCTCCACGCTCGCTCTGGCGGTAGGGACCTTCGTCGAAGGAGAGCCCGAGCCAGGCGAGGTCTTCGAGTTGCGCTAGTTCGAACTCGGGCCTGCCGCGCTCCCTGTCCGTATCCTCGATACGGAGGATCATCTCTCCCCCGTAATGCCAGGCGAAGAGGTAGACGAAGAGCGCGGTGCGAGCCGCTCCGGGGTGGAGGAGCCCCGTGGGGCTGGGGGCGAAGCGGACCCTGACCGTGCTCATCGCCGTTCCAGAAGGCACACCGCCTGGGCGGCTATACCCTCGCCCCTACCGGGGAAGCCGAGGCGCTCGGTCGTGGTGCCGCGCACGCCGACGCTGGAGGCTTCTACTCCCAGGGCCGAGGCGAGGTTCTTCCGCATGCTCCACCTGTGGTCTCTGATCTTCGGCCGTTCGCAGATTACGACCGCGTCCACGTTGGCGACCTCCCACGACCCCCCGACGAGCCCGCGGGCCTCGCGCAGCAACCCGATGGAGTCGGCTCCCCTGTAACGCTCGTCGGTGTCGGGGAAGTAGTGGCCGATATCTTCGAGGCCCGCCGCCCCGAGGAGGGCGTCGGTTACGGCGTGGGCCAGCACGTCGGCGTCGGAGTGGCCCAGGAGGCCTCGGTCCGAAGGGATCTCCACCCCTCCGAGCACGAGAGTGCGACCCTCCTCGGGCGCGGCGAAGGCGTGGACGTCGACGCCGAGTCCGACCCGCATCAAGGCAAGGCCTCCCTGACGGTGCCCTCGCGCAAGGCGAGTATTGCCTCGGCGAACACGAGGTCCTCGGGGGAGGTCAGCTTGATGTTGGTCTTCTCCCCCGCGACGATCTCGACCCGGCCTCCCTCCCGCTCGACCAGGAAGGCGTCATCGGTCGCGGCGCGGAGCAACTCCTCCGATGATTCGTGGAGCCGGCGCAGCAGGCCGAGGCGGAACGCCTGGGGGGTCTGGATCGCCCACAGGTTCGCTCTGTCCAGGGTCTCGGCTACGGTGCACTTCCTGGCGACCTTGATGGTGTCCGAGACGGGAATCCCGGGGACGACGCCGTCAGGCTCGCCGTCTCCGCCTGCCGCCCGTATTACGCGCCCTATGAGGTCCGGCGTGACCAGGCAACGAGAACCATCGTGTACGAGTACGATGGTGTCCGGGTCTTCCGGTAGGAGGAGCAGGCCGC
>JBKPNW010000288.1:0-12560 GCA_046732815.1 Actinomycetota bacterium
ACCCTACACGAGCCGGCCTCCCACCGCCACCGACCACTCGGGCCCGAGGCGGTGGGGCCCGCTCTGGCCCTGGCGGCATCACTTCCGAGTGGCTGCGAAGGTAGCAATACATCCACCCGATAGCCCTAGCCAGTAGGACCGGCTACGCTCAAGAGAGAGCCGACGAGCGGACTCGAACCGCTGACCTGCTCATTACGAGTGAGCTGCTCTACCTGCTGAGCTACGTCGGCCTGTTCAGGGCGCAAAGTATATCGTAGCGGATGTGCGCTTTAAAGCGGCTGCGGCTGGATCCCGAGGGTGGACTACGACTTTTGATCTCGCGGTAGAGGCAGGGACTCGGGGGAAGAGGAGCGTGGGGAAGGTGATTTGCCGCGGGAGCCCCTGTGGCAATGATCGGAGACCAGCGGACGCGGGGTTGTCCGCATGAGTCCGGGTGGAAGCATCGGGAAGGTTCGGTCGAAGAGGAGGTGTCCCACACCTTCTGGCAATGACAAGCCACGGACTTGTCACACGTTTGTGCCTTGATTGACGGATACAGCCGGATATATTGGACCTCTGAGGGGTGAGGCAAGCCGGAAGAAGGGGGTGATACGGCGGGTCCAAGCGGGGCGGCATTGACGTTTGTCTGGGAGAGGAGATCCTTTGTACGAGAAAGATGGAGAGAAGTATTTCGTGGTAGACGGGCATGTCCATTACTGGGATGCCAGCCCTGAGAACCGCAACAAGTACGGCGAGGGTTTCATCAACTGCTTCTATGACTACCACAAGAACCTGAGCCCCGAAGAATGGGTCTGGCCCAAGGAGAAGTACGACAAGTACTCGGAAGAGGACATGATGCACGACCTCTTCGAGACCGGACACGTGGACGTTGCGATCTTCCAGCCTACCTACCTTACCGAATTCTTCCCACACGGCTTCAACACCACCGAGCAGAACGCGGTCTTGAAGGAGAAGTACCCTGACAAGTTCATCCTCAACGGCTCCTTCGACCCGCGTGAGGGCGTGCAGGGACTCGAGCAGTTCGAGGAGCTGGTAGACAAGTACGACCTCAAGGGCGTCAAGCTCTATACGGCAGAGTGGAAGGGGGACTCCAAGGGCTGGAAGCTCTCTGATCCCTCGGCCACCAAGTACCTGGAGAAATGCGTGGAGCTCGGGGTCAAGAATATCCACGTCCACAAGGGCCCGACCATCTGGCCGTTGAACAGGGACGCGTTCGACGTCGCAGACGTGGATGAGGCGGCGTCAGACTTCCCTGATCTCAATTTCATCGTAGAGCACGTGGGGTTGCCGAGGCTCGAGGATTTCTGCTGGATCGGAACGCAGGAGCCCAACGTCTACGGTGGGCTGGCGGTCGCGATGCCGTTCATTCATACGCGCCGACACTACTTCTCCACGATCATCGGCGAACTCCTGTACTGGCTGGGAGAAGATCGGCTGCTATTCTCCAGCGACTACGCGATCTGGTCGCCGAAGTGGCTCGTCGAGGAGTTCGTGGACTTAAAGATGCCCGAGTCTGGCGAGTTTGAGGACTTCTCAGAGCTCACCCCGGAGATCAAGCGCAAGATACTGGGTCTGAACGCCGCAAAGCTCTACGACATCGAAGTGCCAGAGGAGCTTCAGGTCGAGCATGCGGGCACGGGCCCAGCGGTAACCGAGAAGCCTGCCACCGACCTGTCCACATGACCGTAGACGAGGCAAGGGTCCTG
Organism: Actinomycetota bacterium; assembly: GCA_046732815.1. Classification (GTDB taxonomy): domain Bacteria; phylum Actinomycetota; class Rubrobacteria; order Rubrobacterales; family Rubrobacteraceae; genus Rubrobacter_D. The sequence goes on from JBKPNW010000288.1 coordinate 1,707, forward strand.
GGCGCCCTTTCGGGCGTCCGGGACCCCGAGCTGGATGAGCCCATAACGGAGCTTGGCTTCGTCTCGGATCTCGAGATAGAGGGCGAAGCGGTAAATATTCGGCTGCGGCTGCCGACCTACTTCTGCGCCCCTAACTTCGCCTACCTGATGGTCGCGGACGCGCGGGAGGCCATCCTGTCTGTTCCCGGCGTGCGTTGGGCAAGCGTAATACTCGACGACCACTACGCCTCCGATGAGATCAATGGCAGCGTTAACGAGGGGCAGGGCTTCGACGGCGCATTCCCTGGGGAGACCGAGGGTCCCAACCTTGCAGAGCTACGCAGCATCTTCCAGCGCAAGTCCTTCGTAAGTAGGCAAGAGGAGCTGTGCCGGGCGCTGCTCGCGGGCGCCGGCACGCCCGCGGAGCTGGTGCGGATGCGGTTAGGTGACCTGCCGCCCACGGATGAGGCAAAGAAGTACCTGAAGCGGCGGGCGGAACTCGGGATCGACGTCTCGCCGGGAGCCCCGCTCATCGTAGACCCGGACGGAAGAAGGGTGCCCGAGGAGGCGGTCGTCGAACACCTCAGGTTCGCGAAGACCGTCAGGGTGAGCATAGAAGGCAACGCGGGGCTATGCCGCGGGCTGCTAGACGTGCGCTATGGTGGCGCGCGCGGGGCGGGACAAAAGGAGGAGGCTACGTTATGAAGGCTGCGCGGTTGCACCGCTACGATGAAAGCATCCCTAATGACAGCCTGAAGGTCGAAGAGATAGACGAGCCAAGAATAGAGAACCCCCTCGATGTGATCGTACGCATCGGGGCGGCTGGCCTCTGCCGCACGGACATCCACGTCATCGAGGGCCAGTGGCAGCCCATACAGGATGCGGATAACACGCTTCTACCTTATGTGCCTGGACACGAGAACTCGGGGTGGGTCGAGGAGATCGGCTCTGCGGTGACCAACGTCGAGGTCGGGGACACGGTGATCTGCCACCCGCTCATGACCTGTGGCCTGTGCCGGGCGTGCCGCGCCGGGGACGACATGCACTGCGAGTACGGCGAGTTCCCCGGGCTCTCCCGCGACGGCGGTTTCGCCGATCTCATGAAGACCAACGCCCGCGCGCTAGTGAAGCTGGATCCCATACTGGAGCCCAAGGACATAGCCGCCCTCGCGGACGCTGGCCTCACCGCTTATCACGCCGTTCGGAAGTCCGTCCCGCTCCTCTATCCTGGCACAAGGGCCGTGGTCATCGGCGCGGGGGGCTTGGGACACATCGGCATCCAGTGCCTCAAGGCGCTCACCCCAACCGAGATCATCGTGACCGATCCCAGCGAGCAGGCGCTGGAGCTGGCCAAAGAGTGGGGCGCGGACCAGACCGTGAAGGTCGAAGACGGCTACGTGGACACCGTCCTGGAGATAACCGACGGCAACGGCGCCGAGGTCGTCTTCGACTATGTCGGCGAGCGCGGCGCGCAGGAAGATGCCTGGATGATGACCCGCCAGGGCGGGTCGCACTACGTCATCGGCTACGGCGGCATGGTGGAGGTACCGGCCATAGACATCATCTCGACCGAGCGCAGTATCACCGGCAACCTGGTCGGCACCTACAACGACCTCGCCGAACTGATGGTGCTCACCGCCCAGGGAAAGGTCAACCTGCACACCTCGACCTACCCGCTTGACGCCATCAACGACGCCGTCCAGGACCTCAACAACGGCGAGCTAAGGGGGAGGGGGATCCTGGTCCCCGAAGGCGCAGCGTAGATAGCAGGTCAGCACTTCAGCACTTCAGCACGCTCCGCCCGGCTTCGCTTGTCAGCACGGCGCCTTACGGGCGCCTTCTCAGCTAGTCAGCCAGGGCTTGCGAAAGCTGACAAGCTGAAATGCTGACAAGCGACAGCCGAAGGCTGGAGCGTGCTGACAAGCCTGCGAAGCAGGCGTGCTAACCTGCTGCGATCAGCGGGTGAGATCTCTCGATGCGGGCAGGCCGGCGACCCCCTCGGCGGCGAGGACGGCGCGCACGATGGCCTCCTCGATAACCCGCGCTCCCCAGGCGCCCACGACGTCGGGCGTTGCCTCGACCCTGCCCGTTGATGCGGCGAAGACGAGGTCGCCGTCCACGGTGGTGTGGACCGGGTATATGGCGCGGGCCAGGCCGTCGTGGGCCATCTGGGCGACTTTGTTTACCTGCGGCCTGGAGAGACGCGCGTTGGTGGCCACGATCCCCAGGGTGGTGCTTTCACCCCAATGCAGGCGGGCCGCGGCCTCGGGGAGCAGCTCTACCGTGTCGCCCAGCGTGCCGTCTTCCAGTCGAGGTCCCGCCAGCACTTTGCGGGTCAGCGGGTCCCTGACCTCACCGAAGGCGTTCACGGCGGCGAGGGCGCCGACGACGAGGCCGCCATCGAGGTGGGCCGAGGCGCTACCCAGGCCGCCCTTCATCGCGCGATCCATGCCTAGGACCTTCCCTACCGTCGCCCCCGTGCCTGCTCCCACGCTCCCCTGGGCGAATTCGCCGCTAGTGGCCGTCGAGGCAGCCTTGTAGCCCATCGCCGCGTCGGGACGCACCGAGGGATCTCCTACTACGACGTCGAAGAGAACGGCCGCCGAGACCAGGGGGATGCGGGCCACGCCAACGTCGAGGCCGGTGTCCTTCTCTTCGAGGAAGCGGACGACGCCGTCTACGGCGGCGAGCCCGAAGGCGCTACCTCCGGTCAGGAGCAGGGCATGCGTGGGATGGACGGCGCCGACCGGTCCGAGGCGGTCCGTCTCGCGCGTACCGGGCGAGGAGCCCCGCACGTCCACGCCGACCACGGCCCCATCCTGGCCCTCGAAGAGAACGGCGGTGCAGCCGGTGACCCCCACCCTGTCCGTTGCGTGGCCAACGAGCACGCCAGGCACGTCGCAGAGGTTGTCCAGCACGCCGGAGTTAAGAGTCCGTGCGCGGATCCGGCAACTCCCACTCTTCGGTATCGGCGGGTATGATGCCGGGGTTGTCCCTGGCCAGGGAGCCGAGGGAGACCAGTTCTTGATCCGCGCGCTTGGTGCCGAACTGGACGAAGACGGAGTCTTTGACCATGGAGTAGTCGACGACCTTGCCCTCCCTGTCGCCGAGCGTCACGGTCGAGTTGCGGAATGGGGCGCGCTGCTTGAACTCCTTGTAGGTGTCGTGCTCGTAGCGCATGCAGCACTTCACCTCTCCGCAACAACCGAGGATCTTCTCGTTCGGTGTCACGCCCTGCTGCCTGGCCAGCCTGACGTTGACAGGCCCCATGCTCCTGGCACCGCTCCACGTCGCACAGCACAGGGGCAGCCCGCACGTGTCGCATCCGCCGGCATCACCCGAGCGCTCTATAAAACGGTACTCCCTGAGGGCGATGCTGGCGTCGTAGGCCCTTTCGAGGCCGCTCTTGACGGGTCCCAGGTCTACTTCCTTGTCGTCGGACTGGTATTTCACCTCGATGTAGGAGCCGTCCAGGGAGACGTCGCAACCTATGAACTGCACGCCTTCGATCGCGTGGTCCCTGGCGAGCTTTCTGGCCTCTTCCCTCGCGCCGCGACCCAGTTCCCTGTGGCGGTCCTCCGTCCTGGCGTCCTCTTCGGTGACGACCCTGACTATGTCGTAGGGCTCTGTGTAGGGTTCGCGGCGGCGGGGCGTCAGGGCGACGCGTCCGATCAACTCCCCCACTTCGGTCGCGACGACGACCGCGTTGCCGACCCTTAGGTCCAGATCCCGCGCGTAACAGAGCCTGGTCATACTCCAGCCAGGGACCCTGACGTCGACGAGTCTCGGGAGGGTGCGAGTGTCTTCCGCCGTATGCGCGATAACGTCACCTCCAGGGTCGCCTCCGGGGAGACATTATACGCAAGTGCCGCGCGTGCTTCCCCCACAGCGCCCGCGGCTCCGCTCCAGTCCGCCCCCGGATATTCTTCCACGCACCTCCGTATCTCGTCTACCCTGTCCTTGTTGGCGACGAGTTCTTCCACGCCCGACTCTATTATTGCAGCGTCCCTATACAGGAGGGCCAGCAACTCGAGGGACTCGCTCAGGGCGCCATCCCTCGCCACCCTTCCCGCGCGTCTGGCCGCATCCCTGGCGCGTCTGTCCGGTTTCGAAGCGGCGGTCGCGTTCGTCTCCGGGTTTTCGGTCGAAGCCTCTCCTTCTTCGAGTTCCGTCAGAAACTCGCGCTCCCTTGCTTCGCCCACCGCTTCGGCCCGGCCAACGATCCTCCGCGCCGCCTCGTGTCGCCCCTCGAAATCTTCCGAGAAGGCGAGTCCTGCCAGAAAGACCGCTTCGCGCAGCTCCCCGAACTCGGGGTCCTCCGCGTACCGCAGCGAGAGCCCTACGCTTCCCCTTCCGAGTTCCGCCGCGAGTCCTGGCTCGGCAGCGCCCCTCTGTTGCAGGAACCTGGCGACGACGCCGGTCGGCACGGGGTTGAACCTTATGGCCTGGGCGCGGGAGAGGATCGTGGGCAAGACGGACTCACGCGAGGTCGCGAGCAGCACGAAGACCGTCTCGCCCTCGGGTTCCTCGAGCGTCTTGAGGAGCGCGTTCGCGGCCTGCACGTTGAGCGTGTCGGCCCGCAGGATGAACACCCGGCGCGCACCCTCGAAAGGCCGGCTCGCCGCCAGGCGTACTACCTCCCTCACCTGTCCGATGGTCGTGAACGACCCCTGGGGTAGGATCTCCGCCAGGTCGGGATGCAGTCCCCGGAGCGCCCTGCCTTCCGCTGCGTCGCCCCCGGCGACCAGCGCGGCACCGAACCTCAGCGCCACCATCCTCTTGCCCACGCCGGGGGGACCGTGGAATAGATAAGCCTGGGCGACCTCACCGGACCCCAGCGCACGGCCGAGGACCCGCAGCGCCGTCTCGTTCCCGAGTACACCCACGAACGTGTCGTGCCGTTCTTCAGCCATCTGTCTCACGAGTATATTGCAGCCCGCGCAACCTACCCACCACCAGCATGGCGAGATCCTGGGCCGGGAGCGAGGCGTCGAGGACTTCGATCCTCTCGGGCTCGAGACGCACGAGCTCCTCGAATCCCTCCTCGACACGCCGCATGAGCCCCTCCCCCACGGCCTCGATCCTGTCGGGAGGCACCCCCATCTCCCTGGCCCGTCGCTCTCTCTCGTCCTGGTCGAGCCGCAGATAGAATGTCCTGTCAGGCACGAGGGTCCCCACGGCGTAGGCGTTCAAAGCGCGTACTGCCTCAACGCCGAGCCCCCTCCCGAAACCCTGGTAGGCGAGGCTCGAGTCCAGGTACCGCTCGCAAAACACGTTCTCGCCGGCTTCGAGACGCGGGAGGATCACTCGCCGCACGAGATCGGTGCGGGCCGCCGCGTACAGGTACGCTTCCGTCCACGCGTCCATCTCCACCCCAGGGTCGAGGACGACCTCCCTGATGCGCTCGGCCGCCGGGGTGCCGCCAGGCTCGCGGGTAAAGTGCGTGGGAGGCTTCGAACCTGTGAGGAGCGCTCTTACGGCGCGTGCAAGGGTGGACTTGCCCGAGAAGTCAGGACCCTCGACCGTTACGAAGATGCCCCTCTGTGTACGCTGCCCGGTCTGCGCAGCGGGCCTTCCGGCTAGGCGGCCCTGCGCACGGCGTGACCCTCCGCCGCCGACACGTGCGCTTCGAAGAGATTCTCCTGCTGCGGACCGGCGCCGCGCATGGCCTCGGCATGCCACTGGACGCCGAGCAGCCACCGCTCGGAGAGGTCCCTGGCCTCAACGGCCTCGACCACCCCATCCGAGGAGAGGCCCGTAACGACCAGCCCTTCGGCGAGGTCTCTTATGGCCTGATGGTGGTAAGAGTTGACCTTTACCGACTCCCGGCCCATGACCTCAGCAATGTAGGAACCTTCACTGACCCTTACCTCGTGCGCAGGCTGCCACTTGGGAGTGTCCTGCCTGTGCTTGAGCAGATCCCGCTCCCACTGTGAAGGAAGGTCCTGGTAGAGCGACCCGCCGAGCGCCACGTTGAGGACCTGCATCCCCCTGCAGATCCCGAAGACGGGCATCCCACGCCGTAAGGCCAGCCCGACCAACGCCATCTCGAAAGCATCCCGCTCGGGGAGCGTTACGCCAAGCTCGGGCGCCGGCTCCTCGCCGTAATAGCAGGGATCCAGATCACTCCCGCCGCTCAAGAGCAGGCCGTCGAGGCCGTGAATCAGCGCCTCGGCAACACTCCTGTCCCCTACCGGCGGTAATACCAACGGCGCGCCCCCGGCCCCCGCGACGCCCTCGACGTAGTCGAGGTCAGCCCTTACGAACCTCCCCAACGGTCGCTCCGCGACAGCATCTACATCTTCTTTCAACGTGGCCGTTATGCCAATGATAGGGGGCAAGCTCTACTCACCTGTTAACAGTTTCTTCACTTAGCTTAACTATATACCGCAGAATACCAGATTACGACGATGATGGCGAGAAGCAGCATGTAACCTGTCGTCCTGACGTACGCCTTGGGCTCATAGAAAGAGGGCTCGTCGTCGAGATCGAGCCTGTTCTCTATGTGGTGGACTTCTGAAGTTGTTGGGCGCTCTCGGTCGATGAGTCCTCATCCCCCTCTTTCGCCTTCTCGGCGGCTTCGCGCTGCTCCTGCTTTTTAGGACAGTCCATATTAATGCATGTTACCCAGGGACGCTTCCCCCCAAGCACCTTTATCTCTGGCGAGCCGCAGGCATCGCACAGCGTACCAAGCGGTATGATCTCACCCCGCTGCGGGAGCGGGTAGGTGACCTTGCAGTCCGGGTAGCCCGTACAGCCGACAAAGCGCTTGCGGCTCTTACGGTTGCGGCGGATGATCAGGTCGTGGCCGCTCTCGGGGCATTTGCCTATGGTCTCGTCGGTCCTAATACCCTCCCACACGATGTCGGCGAACTCGGTCTCGGAGCTCTGGAGGTGGTCGTAGACCCTGCGGAGCACGTCGCGCGAAGAGTCGACGACGGAATCCTTGCTGATCCTACCCTCGGAGATCTCATCCATGCTCCGCTCCAGTTCGGCGGTCATCTCGTGGGAGGCTATCTCGGAGGCGAAGTCCGTCAGGGCCTGCGCGACGGCCATGCCCTTCTCGGTCGGGACCAGAGGGTCATCGTGCACGTAGCCGCGGTCGTAGAGGTTCTGGATGATGTTCGGGCGCGTCGCCTTGGTGCCGAGGCCGAGATCCTCCATCACGTTTATCAGGCGGCCTGCCCCGTAGCGGCCCGGTGGCTGCGTCTCTTTGGAGAGGATCTCTTTGCCCGTGACCTGCACGACGTCGCCCTCCGAGAGGTTGGGTATCTCCTCGTCCGCGCGCCGGCTGTAAGGGTAGACTCCGAGCCAGCCTTCCTCGGTGACGACCGTCCCGCCCGTGACGAGCGGCTCGCCGCCCGAGTCGAAGCGCAGCGTCGTGCGCAACGTCTTGGCGGGCGTGGAGAGCGTGGCGAGGAAACGCCGGACGACGAGCTGGTAGATCTTCCACCGGTCGTCCCGCATGGACTCCCTGGTTGCGGGGCCTGTCGGGTAGACCGGGGGGTGGTCCGTGGTCTCCTTCTTCCCTCGCGTGGGTGAGAGGGTGCCCCCCGAGAGCAGCTTCTCGGCGTGCCGCCCGACTCCCTCGACGCCACCAAGGTACCCGAGCACCTCGCGCAGATCGAGCGAGCGCGGGTAGACGGTGTTGTCCGTCCGCGGGTAGGAGATGTAGCCGTCGGTGTACAGGTCTTCTGCAATTCGGGCTGCCCTAGCGGGGCTGATCCCGATGTTCGCGGCCGCCGTAAGGAAGGCCGTCGTGTTGAACGGCGCCGGAGGCTTGCGGGTCGCAGACTTCTGCTGGACCTCCTCGACCGTAGCGGTGTCGGCGACGTTTTCGTAGGCGCTCCTCGCTCTCGTCTCATCTTTGAAGCGCTCGGTCTGGTGGCGGACGGTGAAAGGCTCGCCGTTCCTCAGCTCTACCTCGAGCTCCCAATAGGGCTCGGGGACGAAGGCCCGCCGCTCGCGCTCACGGTCGGCAATAAGCACGAGGGTCGGCGACTGGACGCGTCCCACCGAAAGGAAGGCGCTCCCGTAACGCTTGGTGGCCCGCGAGACCCAGCGGGTCAGGGTCGCCCCCCAGATCAAGTCTATATCCTGCCGCGCTTCGCCGGCGTCGGCCAGGTCATTGGAGACCTGCATGAGCTCGTCGAAGGCGCGGCCGACTTCGCCCGGTGTCAGGGCGGAGAAGCGGGCTCGCTCGACGTGGTCTATGAGCTGCGGGTTCGCCTCGAAGACCAACGAGAGGGCCTCGACGCCGATCAACTCGCCCTCACGGTCGAAGTCCGTCGCGATCACCACGCTGTCCGCCTTCTTCGCGAGCGAGGTTACGGCCTGGGCCACGCCCTTCTCGGAGACGGACTTCTGGATCTCAGCGTCGATGAGCTCCCGCGGCTCGACCTTCTGCCAGTTCGAGTACTCCTCGGGATACTCGGGGTTAAGGACGTGTCCTTTGAGGCCGACCGAGACCGTCTCCTCCCCCTTCCACGTGAACGTGTGGTGTGGCACGGAGCGGTGCTTGCCTTCCCTGACAGACCCTTCAGAGAGGAACTGGGCGATCTTCTTCGCAGTATTTGCCTTCTCGGAGATAATTAGTCGCATATTGATCCTGGTTATAACACAATGCAGCGGGTTGCTTCGACGCAAAGGTGGAGCGGGTTTCTCTATAGCTAGGAACCGTGGACCGGAAGAGACTGGGTCTGACGGTGTATCTCCAGGAGTTGTGCGACCAGTTGCGGCGGTTCGGGGACGACGAGGCTCTCCCGCGTCTCCCCCGAGTCGACCTCGTAGGCGCTGGCGACCTCCGGTTCGATCACGATGTGGCCATCTTCTCTCAAAGTCTCGACGTTGCGTTGCACGGCGGCTTTGCTCCACATAACGTCGTTGACGTTCGGATAGAAGACCACCGGCTTCGGTGAGGCGAGGATCGTGGTGGTCAGCAAGTTCGAGCCGAGGCCGTTGGCGGCCTGCCCTATCACGTTCGCCGTCGCGGGTAGGACCACGAACATCTCGCACCACCTGGCGAGCTCTATATGCCCCGGTCGCTTTACGACCGAGGGCTCCTGGTCCAGGAAGACCCCATCGCAGACCAGGGCCACGGTAGAAGGGGGCATCATGGAAGCCGCCGCGGAGGTCATGATCACCCTCACCTCTCTTGCGAGCTCGGCGCGCAAGGTAGCGAGGTAGGAAGGGACGTTGAGCACGGCCACGGACCCGGAGACTCCCACCAACAAACGATCCATAAGTTCCCCTCCCCGATCTCTGGCCAGATATCTCAGGTCTCTGTTACCAGCTTCTCATAATCCTCTCGCAGGCGCCTGGCCTGTCCCCGACACGCCTCCTGGAAAGTCACCCAGCTCGGGAAGACTCCTTCGGCGAGCCTCGCGGATTCGGCGAAGCAGGCCTCGGCGTGGCTGAGGGTTTCGGAGACCACACCCTCGGCCAATGCCCGCTCGTAGAACGTGTCAGGATCGGGAAGGCTCCGGTCCGCCGGGTCTTCAGAAGGGGTCTGAAAATAATGGAGGGCACGCCCCACGGCCCAACTCAGCGTGCGCTCCCGGAAATCCTCTTCCACATCGAGGGCGTCGTCGTAGAACTGGACGCCGAGCGCCCAGTTGTGCCAGGAGGCCCTTGCCCTTCGCAACAGGCTATCCTCGGCCCCGACGAGGAGCAGCACAGCGTCCACAGGGGCGCGCACGGGACCGTGCCTGGATCTGGCGTGCTCGGAGTAATCTTCGAGGGTGATAGGGGGTACGGGATCCCCGAACTTGGCGCCGTCGAGGATCACCGACAACCCGTGCCGGGCATGTAGCCTCGAGAGCACGCGGAAGAAGGACGCGGCGACGTCACCATCGAGTACTCCGGCGTAGCGCGAGTCGACGAGCGCGAGCAGGGCCTCGTTGAGGCGGTGTGCCGGGGATAGGCCCGGCACGGAACCCGGGTGGTCGACCATCTCGTCGAGCCAGCGGTTGCGCGCGTACTCCAGCTTCCCTGCCACCGCCAACTCGCGCAGCGGACCTTCGCCGACTCGTTCCCTCGAAGAATGGGGCAGAAAGTGAAGAGGCATCAGATGGACAGCGGGTTCGTCCACGGTCAGGTACTTGTAATACGACTCGAAGATTCTCTCCCGCGCCAGAGACAGCGAGAGTGCCGCCTTCTCAGCCTCTTCACCGATAATGCGAGTATTCAACATCGTGGAGGGGGCAAGATCCACACCCTCCGGGCGTTCGGCCCGTGATGCGCTCAAACCACCCCCGAAAACCCGCAACCCTCAGTTCGAGGACATCTCCTCAGCAGTTCCAGTTGTTGCACCCTCGCCGCTGCACGACGATAGCGCCGCCTCCCACCGCCACATAAGGCGTCTGCCCGAGCGCGGCGGCAACGTAGGGTGGCGTGCTTGCGGAAGCGGGACCGTCCTGTTCCCGCTCGGTACGGGCCCTCGCCCGCGCCAACAATCCGGATATGCCCAACGGCCCGCCAGCCCTCCGGTCATCGACGTGGTTTTCGTGCTGCAACTCGATCCCTCCCTCGTATGCTCGGTGCTCTGTTCAACTACGGGATTCCCTAATACACTGCCTGTTGCGCCCTCTCCTGGTCGGGTCCTCCCTTCTCAGTCTTGGTCTTCGATCATCCGCAGCAAGCGTTTCGCGGAGTTATACGCTTCGACGGCCGCGCGGTGCTCGGGTCCATCGCGAAGCTGCGTCGACACCTGGGCCGGATCGATCATCTTCGCGTCGGCCGCGCTCGCGGCTACTATGTAGTTCCAGAGTGGTGGCGTTCGTACGCCTTCACCCTCACCGTCATTGTCGACCAGTTCGAGCGCGGCCTTTAGCGCGTCGTGCAGCGGCGCCGACTTGACCGTCTGGGGTTCGTGGG
>JBKPNW010000289.1:0-4647 GCA_046732815.1 Actinomycetota bacterium
CTCGTTCTCTATTCTACACTTGTAAACGCGATCACGACATTATGCCCGCCGAATCCCATCGAGTTCGAGATGGCGGCTTTGAGGTCGGGGGCCTCGATCGGCTCGCTTCCCACGTAGTTCAGCTCTTCACAGTCTTCCGCCAGGTTCTCGAGGTTGATCGTCGGCGGGACGACTTTGTGCTTGATGGCCAGGGCGCACATGATGCCTTCGGTGGCGCCGACGGCCCCGAAGGAGTGGCCCGTCATCGACTTCGTGCCAGAGACCAGGGCGTGCGGCACCTGCCTCGCTATCGCCTTCGTCTCGGGCCCGTCTCCGGTCGGGGTGGCCGTGGCGTGGGCGTTGACGTAGCCGACCTCTTCGGGCTCGAGACCAGAATCCTCGAAGGCGTGGACCATCGCCCGCTCGACGCCGCGGCCGTCTTCGTCTGGCGCGGTTACGTGGTAGGCGTCGGTGGTGCGGCCGTAGCCGGCGACGGCGGAGATCGGTTCTGCGCCGCGGCGCTCGGCGTGCTCCTCGCTCTCGAGGACCAGGGCGCCGGCGCCCTCGCTCATCACGAAGCCGTCGCGGCCCTCGTCGAATGGTCGGCTCGCGCGGGCGGGTTCATCGTTGCGGCGGCTCACGGCCCGTATCGCGCAGAAGCCAGCCATCGAGAGTGGCGTTATGGGAGCTTCCGAGGAGCCGGCGATCACCACGTCGGCATCTCCGCGACGGATCAGCTCCAGCCCCTCCGCGATCGCCTCCCCCCCCGTGGCGCAGGCCAGAACGGGACACTGGCTCGGCCCGGTAGCGCCGAGCGCGATAGCGAGTTGCCCGGCCGCCATGTTGGGGACCATCATCGTGATCAAGAACGGGCTGACCCTTCCCGGCCCCCGCTCGTTCATGACCCTGTACTCGCGCTCCCAGGTCGAGAGCCCCCCGATGCCGCTGCCCATCACGATCGCGACCCGCTCGGGCCGCTCACGGATCAGGTCGACTATCCCCGCGCTCTCCGCCGCCTGTATGCCCGCGGCTATGCCGAGCTGGGCATAACGGTCCATCCTGCGTGCCTGCTTCTTCTTGACAAAGTCCGTCGGATCGAAATCCCAGCACTCACCGGCGATCCGAGAAGGATATGGGGAGGGGTCGAAGAGCGTGATCTCACCTATGCCGCTCTTACCGTGCAGGGCCGCATCCCAGAAGTTCTCGACCCCTGTTCCCAGGGGCGTCACGGCCCCTGTTCCGGTTATGAGCGCGCGCCCCCTGCCACTCGCGTCGGGGTCGGTCACGCGGCCTGATGCTCCATTACGTAGTCAACGGCCTCCTCGACCGTGGTGATCTTCTCGGCCTCCTCATCGGGGATCTCCATCCCGAACTGCTCCTCGAGCTCCATGATGAGCTCTACGAGATCCAGGGAGTCTGCCTCCAGGTCCTCCCGAAAGGAGGCGTCGGGCGTGACGTCGCCCTCGTCCACTCCCAACCTGTCGGCGGTGATCTCCTGTATCTTGCCGAGTATCTCTTCGCGGTCCAAGCCGTCTCTCCTCTCGAAGACTCTTACAAATTACTATGAACACATGCCTTACGATAGCGCCTAGTGTAAACCGAAAACACCCTACTGCATAGTCATGCCGCCGTCGACGGCCAGGGTCTGGCCCGTAACGTATCCGGCGTCTTCGCCGGCCAGGAACGCGACGACCCCGGCCACCTCCTCGGCCCCGGCGAACCTTCCCACCGGTACCTGCTTCTTGATCTGGTCCTTGATCTCGTCTGTCAGGCTCTGCGTGAGCTCGGTCTCGACATACCCGGGCGCGACCACGTTGGCCGTGATGCCGCGCTGAGCCACCTCCCTCGCCACGCTCTTGGTGAAGCCGATGATCCCGGCCTTGGAGGCGGCGTAATTGGCCTGCCCCGCGTTCCCGACGAGCCCAACGACGGAGGAAACGTTGACGATGCGTCCCCACCTCGCCCTTATCATCGGCCTCAGAGCAGCCCGCGTGCACAGGTAGGTGCCCTTGAGGTTGGTCCTGAGCACTTCATCGAATTCCGCTTCTTTCATTCGCATCATCAGATTATCCCTGGTCAAACCGGCGTTGTTGACGAGAATCTCGACCGGCCCCAGGGCTTCGCCCACGCCCTCGAACAGCGCACCGACATCCTCGGGCAAAGCCACGTCGCCCTTGAAGATCTCGCACCGCACTCCCGACGCCCTGACTTCCTCGGCCGCCTCCTCCGCGGCCCTATCATTGGAACGATAGACGATCGCAACGTTCGCGCCCTCGTTCGCGAGTCGCACGGCCACCGCACGGCCTATTCCCCTACCACCACCCGTGACGATTGCGACGCGCCCGTCCTGGATCATGGGACCTCCCCCCTCTCGGCGAAGGCGAACATCAGGTCGGCCTCGCAGACCCGCTCGTCACCGACCGTGGCCCGGCCCCGGCCCCTTCCGACTCTGCCCTTCAGGCGGCCGATCTCGACCTCCATCCTGAGCACGTCTCCCGGCACGACCTGCCTGCGGAACCTGACGCCGTCTATCCCGGCGAAGAGCGCGAGCTTGTCCCTGTGCTCCCCGCCGGCCATTACCCCTACGGCTCCTACCTGGGCCATCGCCTCTATGATGAGCACGCCCGGCATTACCGGGTAGTCGGGGAAGTGACCCTGGAAGAAAGGCTCGTTCTGGGTGACGTTCTTTATACCCACAGCCCGCACACCGGCCTCGAGCTCCTCGATCCTGTCGACCAGGAGGAAGGGATAGCGGTGCGGGATGAGATCCCTGATCTGCGCGGGCCCGAGCGGTGCTCTCACGGGAGCACCTCCCTGGACGTTCGTCCTTCTAGGTCCTCTCTCTTGAAGTCCCGCAGCATCCTCGTCAGTGTCCCGTCCTCCCCGGCCTCGATGATCTCACGCACCCCCAGATCCAACATGCGCTCTACCACGGCTACCCACCGCACGGGGGAGAGCATCTGTTTGCGCAAGGCCGCACTCACCTCGTCCGCCGTCTCCAACAACGCCCCATCCGTCGCCCCGACCATCGGTATCTCCGGCTCCTCCAACTCCACCTCCCGAAGGAGGCCGTCCATCTCTCTGGCAGCTCCTTCCATGAGAGGCGAATGAAAGGCCCCTGATACCCCGAGACGCACCTTCCGCCCGCGCACGCCCTCCGCAACCGCTTCTAGCGCGTCCATCTCACCTGAGAGGACGGTCTGGCGCGGGGTGTTGAAGTTCGCCGCCACCACGACGCCTTCAGCCTTCTCGGTCGCCCTCGCGACCTCGTCAGGGTCGGCGCCGAGCAGGGCGATCATCCCCCCTGGGTTCTCCCTGGAGGCGGCGTTCATCAGGCGATCCCTCTCCGCCACGAGCCGCACACCGTCGGTCAGGCTCAGGCACCCCGCCGCATGGGCCGCCGCGTACTCGCCCAGCGAGTGGCCGGCCACGATATCGGGTTCTATCCCACCCTCCTGCATGCGGTAGAGCAAGTCGACGGAGCCAGCGAACACGGAGAGCTGGTAGGGAACATCCCCGTCTCCGACATAGTCAGACACAGCGTCGAGCGCGGCACCGCCGATCTCGCCTCCCACAGTGCCCTGCCCGGGAAAGACCACGGCCCGTTCTATCCCATGGTGCCGCAAATCAGATCCTGTACAGGTTCGCGGCCCAGGTCAATCCGAACCCGAAGCCGACGGAGATGATGTACTTTCCCGGCTCCAACGCGTCGTAGATATCGGGGTAGGAGAGCGGGATGCTGGCCGCCGAAGTGTTCCCGAACCTGTCGAGGTTGATCACGACCCTCTCCTCGGGTATCTCCATCTTCCGCATCGCCGAACGTATTATGCGTGCATTTGCCTGATGGGGTATTACGTACTGAACCTCTGTGGGCAAGAGCGCGTTGCGCGAGAGGAGCTTCTCGACCATCTCGGGGAGTATCTTGACGGCGAACTTGAACACCTCGCGGCCGTTCTGAAAGAGTTTGTTCTGGTCGCCGGGGTGCCCGGCGCGTCCAAGCGGCGCCCCCGCGCCGTCGGCGCCGAGGATGTGGTCGACGAACCCCGCCCTTCCGTCGCCAGCGTCGAGTACGACCGCCCCGGCGCCGTCACCGAAGAGGACGGCCGTGGAGCGATCCCCCGGGTCGACGATGGTGCTCATGGCGTCAGACCCGATGAGCAAGACCCTGCCCGCCGCGCCGGAGCGGAGCATGGATGAAGCGACCGAGGCGGCGTAGGAGAACCCGGCGCACGCCGCCGCGAGGTCCATCGCGCCCGCGCCCGGGGCCCCGATCTCCTCCCCGACGAGGCATGCTACCGAGGGCATGGACTCGGGAGCGGTCGAGGTGCCGCAGATGATGAGGTCGACCGATCCACCGTCTACCCCGGCGTGCTCCAGAGCCTTCTTCGACGCCTGCACGGCGAGCGTCGCGGCGTTCTCTCCTTCCGCGACGAAGTGACGCGACTCTATCCCCGTACGCGTCGAGATCCACTCGTCCGTGGTTTCGAGCACGCCCTCCAGGTCGCTGTTGGTGACGACCCTGCCGCCGAGGGCCCTGCCGACACCGATGATCCTGCCGGCAGCGCCGCCGCTCAAGCCGACCTACCCTCTGTAACCTGCGATACGTGCGCGGAGAGAGCCCGCTGCAGTTCCCCGGTCAGGCCTGCGCCCGTTTGGGAGATACCGAGG
>JBKPNW010000290.1:0-9383 GCA_046732815.1 Actinomycetota bacterium
ACTCCGGCGCGTCCTCAGACCGCTAGGGGTAGAGTACTTCCAGGATGGGGCCACAGACGTGGATTTCGAGACGCAACGCATAAAGGCGGGCGACCGCGATTACCCTTACGATTATCTGATCCTGGCCCCTGGCAGTCGTACGACCTTCTTCGGCACCCCGGGCGCTGATGAAAACGCCATGGACATCAAGGGTCTGCGAGATGCCCTGCGGGTACGTAACCACGTGATCGATCGCTTCGAAGAAGCCGAGCACCTCGGGGACCGGGCCGCCGATGACCTGCTCACGTTCGTCGTCGTCGGGGGAGGCCCTACCGGCGTGGAGGCCGCTGCCGACACGCACGACCTGATCTTCGACGTACTCCAGGATGACTATCCCAACGTGGACTTCGATCGGGTTCATGTCATGCTGGTCAACGCCGGAGATCACATCCTCAAAGGCCTCGATTCCGCGCTGGTAAATGCCGCCAACCTCAGACTTGCCTCCCAGCGCATAGAGATCCTCAACGACGCCAGGGTCGAAGAGGTGAGGCCCGATGCCATAACAATCTCGGGCGGACGCACCATACCAACACGCACGACCATCTGGGCGGCCGGCATCGAACCCCCGCCCCTCGTCGGTAACCTGGACGTGGCAAAAGATCATCGCGGGAGGATACTGGTCGACCAGTTCCTTCGGGTCAAAGACAGACCCGGGGTCTATGCCGTGGGCGACAGTACCAGCATACAGTACGACGGACCTCCGGTTCCCGCCCTCGCGCAGGCCGCAGAACAACAGGGCGGAACGGCAGCATCGAACCTCGCGGCAGAGATCAGAGACCAATCACCCACCGCATTCCGCTACCGCTCCGTGGGCCAGCTGGTGGACCTCGGGGAGGGTAGCGCCCTCGTCGACATCCTGGGAGTAAACCTGACCGGTCTGCTCGGGGCCTACATCTGGAAAGTGGTCTACCTCTACGAGCTCGGCTACGACCTCAACAGGGCGCACGTGCTCGCCGATTGGACCATCGACCTGTTTATGCGGCCGGACACCTCCAAACTCTTCGAAGACGCCAAACAGCACGTTCCCAGAACCTGAAGCCAAAAACTAGCTCAATTGAGTGATGCGGCGCCCATTGCGGAGGTGTATGCTGGACCCTAGAGACCCGCTCCGGACTAAGATGCGTACAACACGATACAGACGTCGGATCTCGAGGAGGATGCGTTGACGCCGCTGCTCTACCGTCTGGGTCACCTTTGCGCGCGCCACCCCGCGTGGGTAATGGCGGTCTGGGTGGTGATCACGCTCGTGGTCGTGGGCGTGGCCCGGAGCGTCGGCATGGACACGAACGACGATCTCACGCTGCCGGGGACCGACAGCCAGGCCGCAACCAATCTGCTTAGCGATGAGTTCCCCGACCAGGCCAACGGCTCTGTCCCCATAGCCCTCAGGGCACCGGAAGGCCAGAAGCTCTCAGACCTCAAATATAAAAAGCCGATCCAGAGGGTCGTCAAAGCGTACTCCAAAGACCCCGCGATCTCGCAGGCCACGGGCCCGTTCGGCGAGCAGGGCTCCGATCAGCTAAACAAGAAACGCACGATCGGCTACATCTCGTTAAACCTCAAAGCCAGCCCTTCGGAGCTGAACGCCGAAGAGGCCCAGAAGATCATCGACGTCGCCCGGCCGCTAGATAAGGTCGGCCTGAACCCGGCCGCAGGCGGCTACCTCGGGTCGAAGGTCTCCAAACCTTCGACCCAACTCTCGGTGGTGGTGGGGCTCGCGGCGGCCGTGGTCATCCTGCTGTTTACCTTCGGCACGGCAGTCGCGATGGGTATCCCCATTCTCACGGCGATCCTCGGCCTCTCCGTGGGACTCGGGATCATCTCCTTCCTCAGCCACTCCGCGAACGTGCCGACCTCGGCTCCGACCCTGGCGACCATGATCGGGCTCGGGGTGGGGATCGACTACTCGCTGTTCATAGTGACCCGTCACCTGAGCCAGCTCGCCGGGGGCATGGAGCCGCGCGAGTCGGTAGCCCGGGCCACCGCCACGTCGGGAGGCGCCGTCGTCTTCGCCGCGGGGACGGTGATCATCGCGCTCCTATCACTCGCCGCCGCAGGGATACCGACCGTGACGACGCTCGGCTACACGGCGGCCATAGTAGTGTTCGTCGCGGCCACGGCGGCGACCACGTTGCTTCCCGCCATCCTCGGCCTGATCAGGTCAGGGATCACCCGTCTGCGCGTGCCCGGTATGCGGACCCACCACGACGAGAGGCCCCACGGCTGGGCCCGCTGGGCTGTCTTCATCGGCTCCCACCCCTGGCCTGCCCTCATAGTGGGCCTCCTCGTTCTGATCATCCTCGCCCTGCCCGTCCGCTACCTCCACCTCGGCCAGACGGATAACGGGGCACTGCCCAAGTCCACCCAGTCCCGCCAGTCCTACGACGCGATGACCGAAGGGTTCGGCTCCGGCTCGAACGGCCCCATGCTGATCGCCGTCAGCCTCAGCAAGCCGGCCCACAACGACCAGGCCGACCTGGACAAGCTCCGTAACCAGGAGCAGAGATCCACGCAGCAGGAGATAAACAAACAGCAGGCCAAAGCGGCCAAGGAGATCCAGCAGCAATCAGAACAGGCGCAGCAAGAGGCGAAACAGAAGATCAACGCCGAGGCCAGCCAGAAGCAAGAGGAAGCCAAGCAGCAGATCGAGGCCGAAGCAAAACAGCAGCAGGAGAAGGCCGCGCAGCAGATCAAGGCCGAAGCTGACGAGGCCAAGCAGAAGGTGGGGCCCAAGGGACAGGAAGCCATCGACAAGCTGGCCCAGAAAGAGATAGACCAGCAAAACCAGACCATTCAGAAGAAGGCCCAGCAGGAGATAGACCAGCAGAACCAGGCCATAGACCAGAAGGCCCAACAGGAGCTCGAAAAACAAAACCAGTCCATCCAGAAGCAGGCAGACCAGAAGCAGGCCCAGGAAAACAAGACTATAGAGAAGAAGGTCAAGCAGCAGGCCGCGAAGAAGGAGAAGAGCTCAGGGGAGGACGAAAAGGAGAAGTTCCTGGAGTCGAAGGCCTCAGACCCACGACTCATGGACCTGCGCAACGACGTCAAGAAGACCAAGGGAGTGGACAAGGTGACCTATCCCCTGGTCAACAAGAAGGGCGACGCCGCCGTCTACACCGTGACCCCGACCACCGCGCCCTCCTCGCGCGCGACGGAGGGCCTCGTACACACCCTGCGCGATGACGTTTTTCCGAAAGCCACCAGGGGCAAGCACATGGAGGCGGACGTCGGCGGGACGACCGCCAGCTACATCGACCTGGCGAGCGAGATCACGGACAAGCTTCCGCTCGTGATCGGGATCGTGCTCGTACTCTCATTCTTGCTGCTGATGCTCGCGTTCCGTTCGCTTCTGGTCCCGCTCAAAGCCGTGACCATGAACGTATTCTCGATCCTCGCCTCCTTCGGCGTCGTCACCTACGCCTTCAACCACGACTGGACCGCGGGTCTGATCGGACTCGAAGGCCCCATCCCCATAGTCTCCTACGTGCCCCTGATGATGTTCGCCATCCTCTTCGGCCTCTCCATGGACTACGAAGTCTTCCTGATGACCCACGTCCGCGAGCAGTACAAAGAGACCGACGACCCGCACGAGGCCGTCGTCCACGGCCTCGCCGCCACGGCGCGTGTGATCACCTCGGCGGCCATGATCATGGTCTCCGTCTTCCTCGCCTTCGTGATAAACGGCGACCCCACCGTCAAGCAGTTCGGCCTGGGAATGGCGGTCGCCGTCGCCGTCGACGCGACCGTCGTCCGGTGCGTGCTCGTGCCCGCGATCATGTCTTTGCTCGGGTCCGCCGGCTGGTACTTCCCGAAGTGGCTGGAGCGCGTCACCCCGAAGTTCTCGATCGAAGGCAACGAGTGGTTCGCCGAACACGAACCCTCCGCCGAACAGGCCATGCCACCCAAGAGTACCGAAAAGCACCCCGAGCCCGACCGCGCCGACTGATCGACCCGCCTCAGGACGCCTGAGCCACCAAAACCGGTGCACAAACCTGACCGTCCTCGGAGATCGCATCGGGGCGTTCCCCGAACCGCCCAACGCCGCAGTGCTATAGTGCCGCCCAAGGAGAAGGAGGAGTGTAACGCGTGGTCGCCCCGCCCAGCGGCACGGTAACCTTCCTGTTCACAGACATCGAGGGCTCGAGCAGGATGTGGGAGAAGCGCCCAGCGGAGATGCACGCCGCCCTTGCCCGCCACGACGAGATCCTCCTGTCGACGATGGAGGGGCACGGTGGCTTCGTCTTCAAGACGGTGGGCGATGCCTTCTGTGCCGCCTTCCCCACCGCTCTCGGCGCCGTCGAGTCTGCGCTCGAGGCCCAGAGAACCCTCTTCTGGGAGGATTGGAACGAGCAGATCGGTGCCCTGCGGGTGCGCATGGCGCTCCACACCGGGCCCGCCCACGAACGAGACGGGGACTACTTCGGCCCCCCGCTCAACCGGGTGGCGAGGCTACTCTCGGCGGCCTACGGCGGGCAGGTGCTTCTCTCTGCTGCAACCCAGGAGCTGGTGCGGGATCAACTGCCGGCGGACATAGTCTTGAGGGACCTGGGAGAGGGGTACCTGAAGGATCTCTCGAGACCGGAGAGGGTCTTTCAGCTCGTTGCTCTCGACCTGCCCTCCGAGTTTCCTCCCTTGAGAACCCTCGAGTCCTACCCGAACAACCTTCCCCTGCAGGCCACGCCGTTGATCGGACGCGAGCGGGAGGTTGAGGAGGTGACCAAGCGGCTGCGCGGGCCCGAGACGAGGCTTTTGACCCTTGTCGGTCCGGGGGGCACGGGCAAGACCCGCGTGGGGCTGCAGGCCGCGGCGGAGCTTGTGGAGGCCTTCGAGGACGGGGTCTTCTTCGTGCCACTGGCCGCCATCA
Source organism: Actinomycetota bacterium (assembly GCA_046732815.1). GTDB lineage: Bacteria > Actinomycetota > Rubrobacteria > Rubrobacterales > Rubrobacteraceae > Rubrobacter_D. Next base: position 4,907 of record JBKPNW010000290.1, read on the forward strand.
CCGATCCCGCTCTCACTGCCCCGACCATCGCCCGGACGCTGGGGATGAGCGAGAGTGGTGCCAGGCCGCCGGAGGAGCTGCTCGCGGACTACCTGCGTGGAAGGCGCACCCTTCTCCTACTCGACAACCTCGAGCAGATCCCAGGGTCGGCGCCGGTCCTCGACGGGCTGCTCTCGGCCGCGGCCGGACTCCAGATACTTGCTACCAGCCGCACCCCCCTCAGGATCTACGGTGAGCAGGAATTCCCCGTCCCACCCCTCACTCTGCCCGGCCCAGGAACCTCGCCTCCCCTGGAGAACCTCGCCGGCTACGAGGCGGTCGGTCTCTTCGTGGAGCGGGCCAGGGCCGTCAAGCCCGAATTCTCTCTTACGGAGGAGAATGCGGACGCGGTGGTGGAGATCTGCCGGAGGCTCGACGGATTGCCCCTGGCCATAGAGCTCGCCGCCGCGCGGGTAAAGCTGCTCTCCCCACGCGTGCTGCTACAGAAGCTCGGCAACAGCCTCGAGCTCCTGACCGGGGGCGCCAGGAACGTCCCGGAGAGACAAAGGACCCTGAAAAACACCATCGAATGGAGCTACGGGCTACTCGGCGAGGGCGGGAAGGTGCTCTTCGTTAGGCTCGCGGTGTTCTCCGGAGGGGCGACCCTCGAGGCTATGGAGGCGGTGTGCAAAGCGGGAGGGCACCTGCCCACAGACGTTTTCGATGGCGCCTCCTCGCTCCTGGACGAAAGCCTGCTCAGGCAGGAGGAGGGGGCGGGGGGCGAACCGCGCTTCGCTATGCTCGAGACCATCCGTGAGTTCGCGAACGAAAAGCTCGAAGGGTGCGGGGAAGCAGAGGCCCTTAAGCGTTCCCACGCCGAATACTTCCTGACCCTGGCCGAGGAGGCCGAGCCCAGGCTCACCACGGGCGAGCAGGTCCCATGGTTGGACAGGCTGGATGACGAGTACGACAACCTCAGGGGAGCGCTGTCGTGGTCGCTCGAGCGGGGGGAGGCTGAGACGGCGCTGCGGCTAGGTGGGGCGCTGTGGCGGTTCTGGTACGTGCGGGGTCATACGAGCGAGGGACGCAGGTGGCTCGAAGAGGCGTTGTCCCTGAGGGCCGAGGGAGCAGAGTCCTTGCGGGCGAGGGCGCTCAACGGGGCGGGCCATCTGGCGTGGAGCCAGGGTGACCACGAGCGGGCGGAGGCGTTGCGAGAGGAGAGCCTCGCGTTGTCGCGGCAAGCGGGGGACAGGCGCGAGATCGCGGACGCGCTCAACGGACTTGGCTTCGTGGCCCGGCGGAGGGGAAATTTCGAGGCGGCACGTAACATGCACGAAGAAGCCCTAACCTTGTCCAGGCAGATCGACGATCGGTGGAGCATCGCGCATTCGATCGACCTCTCGGGCCGTGCGGCCGCCTTCCAGGGCGACTACGCAGCGGCGCGCCCCAGGCTCGAAAAGTCACTCCAGATGTTCAGGGAGATCGGAGACCGCTCAGGCATAGCCGAGTCGATCGGCGTCATGGGGATGGCGGCGCTCGGTGAGGGCGACTACCAGGCGGCCCGCCTGAGGTTCGAAGAAGCCAGGGAGCTCATGAGCAACCTCGGAGACCGGCGGGGGGTCGGAAAGATGACCACCCCCCTTGGGGACGCTGTCCTCAACCAGGGAGATCCGGATACAGCCCGCGCCCTGTACGAAGAAGCCCTGGAAGACGTCAAAGCCCAACGAGACAAGTGGTGGATCGCCTGGTGCCTGGAGGGGATGGCTGCCGTCGACCAGAACGAGCCCGAACGGGCAGCGCGGCTCTTCGGCGCAGCAGCGGCCCTACGGGAAGCCATCGGCGCGCCGAGACCGCCCGCTTTCCGAAGCTACCATGACCATAAGCTCACGCTCGTCCGAAACCGGCTGGGCCAGAAGGCATTCGATAGGGCCAGGACACAGGGACAGAAGCTGACGCTCGAAGAAGCCATCGACTACGCACTGGAACGGCCCAAGGTATCCTAGCTCTCAGCTGTCAGAGATCACCAAGAACCGAGAGCTGTGGGCTGAAAGCTGAGGGCTGGCAGCTTGCAATGGGCCTTGCCCCTTTGCAAACCGCTCTATACTGCGGACGCGGGCGAGATTTTTTCGAGACGGAGAGCGTCGCATGGACTACGGAGTACACCTCCCGCTGATAGGCTTCGACGGACGCCTCTGGTCCTTGAGGCGCCTGCTCGAGTACGCCGGTACCGCCGAGAGGCTGGGCTTCGCGGCCCTCTCGGTTAATGATCACCTCCTGTTCTCCCGCCCGTGGCTCGACGGTCCGACGGCCCTGTCCGGGGTGCTCCCAGCGACCGGACGGATGGACCTGATGACCACGGTGGCGCTCCCCGTCGTGCGGGGTCCGGTTCCCCTGGCCAAGAGCTTGGCCGCCATCGACATCCTCTCCGGCGGTCGGCTCATCGCGGGCGTTGGCCCCGGCTCCTCCGCCCGAGATTACGTCGCCGCCGGTATCCCCTTCGGGGAGCGCTGGAAGCGCCTGGATGAGGCCGTGATGGCGTTACGCGCACTCTGGCGCGAAGGCGGACCACCTTTCGAGGGTGTGTTCTACCCAACAACAGGCATCGCCCTGGAGCCAAGGCCGTTGCAGCAACCCGGCCCTCCGATATGGATCGGCACCTGGGGCTCGGAGGCCGGTCTTCGCCGGACGGCACGCCTGGGCGACGGCTGGCTGGCCTCCGCCTACAACACCACGCCGACGGCGTTCGTGGATGCCCGAATGCGACTCGAAGGACACCTTAACGCCGCCGGCAGAGCCCCGACCCAGTTCCCCAACGCCGTCGCGACGATGTTCCTCTACCTCACCGAGGATCGTGCCGCTGCGAATCGCATCCTTCAGGATGTCCTCGAACCGACGCTCAAGCGCCCTTCAACAGACCTTCGGCAACGCCTACTAATAGGGTCCCCCGAAGAGTGCGCACGAAAGCTCGCCGCCTACAGTTCCTCCGGGGCTCACCGCATCCTCCTTTGGCCTATAGAGGACGAGCTCCGCCAATTAGAAACTTTCCAGGCCCGAGTCGCACCTCTTGCACGTGCGAGTTTCGAGGAGCAAAGTTAAGCGCAACCCCTACAACCTACCTCGCAACATGACAATCATCCCTGCCGACCCCCCTCCACCACTTCCGCGACCCCTCATCAGTCATTCGCGCGAAAGCGGTTATCCACGGCGTGGCACAAAATCCTCGCCTCTAGGAGCGACCTACCGAATCACGTAGGCAATGCTGATTGGCTGAAATGCTTTAAACTTCCCCCATGACGGTCTACTTGCTCCTGGGTGACGACGAGGAACGGAAGTCGCGCGGCGTCGAGAAGCTGCGCGACGGAAGGACCGTCGAGACATACGACGCCGCGATGACGGCCCCCGAGACCATCGTCTCGGCCTGCAACTCCTTCTCGCTGTTCGGGGAGGGGCCGTTCGTCGTTGTGAAGGACCTCGACGCCTGGAACGCTGCCCAGAAAGCGGTGATAGTCGACTACCTCGAGGATCCTTCCCCCGGGGCTGACCTGATCCTCCTCGGCAAGAAGCTAGGCGCCCGTGAGAGGCTTCTCAAGGCGGTACAGAGCTCGGGAGAGGTTCACACCTTCGATCAGCCCACCGGAAAGGCCCTAGTCAGATGGCTCGTCGGGCACGCTGAGAAGCTCGGCCTGGACCTCCCCGAAGACGTTGCCGAGGACCTTGCGAATCGCTGCTCGGGCGACAAGATGCGCCTGCTTCAGGAGACCGAGAAACTGGCGCTCTACGTCGGCGATGGTACGGCGACCCACGACGACGTGGCCGTCCTTTGCCCGCCTGACATCCAGTCCAACATCTTCGCCTTCGTCGACTCCCTGGCCTCCGGGGAACGGGACAGGGCCCTCGCGTCGTTGGAGGATCTGATCGGCACGGGCGAGCCCTCGCTCCGCCTCACGTTCATGATCCGCCGCCAGTTCCAGCTCGTCGCCCGCGCCAGTGCTCTCATCGCGCGTGGCATCCCCCGGAAGGAGATCGCAAGCACGCTCAAGGTCCCGCCGTTCGTCGCGCGAAAGCTCGAGGAGCAGGGACGCAAACTCGACGAGGAAGACCTCGAACGCGCCCTCTCCCTGATACAGGACCTAGAGAGCGGCCTCAAAGGAGGAAGCGACCTCTCCGACGAACTCCAGGTCGAGATGATCGTGTTACGCCTCTCCGAAGCATCGGCATGACCTCCTAAAACGCAGCCAACGTTATTCTTGTCGAACTCGAAGACGCCCCATACCGCGAATACAGAAAGAACCTGGTGCGCGATTACGCGGCGGATAAAGTCCGCGCCGGCGCCTGATCACCACCCGAAGCCGAGAACAGAGCGGCGAAAGCGGTAGACGGGCTACTACCGAAATGTCCCGCAACCCGCGACCAATATCTCTACTTCGTCAGGGACCAAGCAATACCGACGGAATTCGAGACTGATCGCCCCCTCTACGCTTCCCAAGGACCCTGGCAT
>JBKPNW010000291.1:0-4754 GCA_046732815.1 Actinomycetota bacterium
CGTGGACAGGCTTGCCGAGGGAGGGGCGCTAGACATCGCTGCCGTCCCGTTAATGCTCCTCGCTGCGGGCCACGCCAAGGACGACATCCCCGCGACCCTGGTGCGCGAGAAGACGGACTACCCACAGATGAGCTTCAGCTATGGTCGTGCCCTAGGCATAAGGCCCGAGCTGCTCGAACTGATGGACCAGAGGATCTCCACCGTCGTACCCGATGAGGAGAAGGAGGAGACCGCCGTCCTGATAGTAGGGCGCGGTTCCTCCGACCCCGACGCCAACTCCGACCTCCATAAGACAGCCCGCCTGTTCTACGAGGGCCGCCCTTACCCCATGGTCGAGAGCGCCTACGTCAGCATGACGCCGCCCGACGTGGCAAAGGGGCTGGATCGCTGCCTCAGGCTCGGCGCAATGCGCATCGTCGTCTTCTCCTACTTCCTCTTTACCGGCGTACTCGAAGAGCGCATCCGCGAACAGAGCGAGATGTTCGCAGCAGCTCATCCCGGTATCGCGTTGCGCTACGCCGGGTACTTCGGGCCGGACGAGAGGATAGCTGACCTTGTGATCGAACGTTACACGGAGGCTGTAGAAGGCGACATACGCATGAACTGCGACGTGTGCGTCCACCGCGTCGCCCTGCCCGGCTTCGAGGAGAAGGTCGGTGCCGCGGCCACTCCGCACTACCACCCTGACGAGCCGGGGCACCACGTGCACGGCCACCATCACTAGCCTTGGCCCTCGAAGACCGGGTAAGAGAGCTCGCAACCGAGATACCTCCGGCCGACGAAGCCGCCGCCGCATCAGCGCGAGAGCGGCACGCCGGGCTCGCCAAACCGCCGGGCAGCCTGGGACGGTTGGAGATGCTCGGTGTGCGGCTCGCGGAGATGGCCGGCGAGTGCCCGCCGCCCGTGCCAGAGAACCCAGCTGTGGTCGTCTGCGCCGGGGATCACGGCGTCCTCGCACGCCGCGTCTCGCCGTGGCCACAGGCGGTCACGGCCGCGATGGTGGGCAACTTCTGCGGAGGAGGAGCTGCGGTTAACGCCGTCGCGAAGACGGTGGGAGCCAGGGTAAGCGTCCTCGACGTTGGGGTCGCCAGCGAATTGGAGAGGCACCCGCTACTGCGGGCCGCCAAGGTGAGGAGCGGGACCGATGACCTGAGTCGCGGGCCGGCGATGGGCCGTGAAGAGGCCGCTCGGGCCGTGATGGCCGGGGCAGGGGTCGCCGAGGAACTCATTGCGAGCGGTGGTGTTGACATCCTGGTTGCGGGCGACATGGGCATCGGCAACACCACGCCGGCGGCGTGTCTGATCTCCACCTTCACCAGGCGTCTGCCGGTAGAGACGACGGGCCGTGGCACGGGCATCGACGACGAGACCCTCAAGCTCAAGGTTAGCGTAGTGGAGGAGGCCTTGGAACTGCACACGCCTGACTCCGAAGATCCTCTCGGGGTTCTGGCGGCGATAGGCGGACTCGAGCACGCCGCTATCGTCGGTGTGATCCTGACCGGCGCCGTCTACGGTGTGCCCGTCGTTCTGGACGGCATCGTCTCGAACTCCGCCGCGCTCGTGGCCCACGCCCTCGCCCCGCATTCGGTGGTATACACCATCGCGGGTCACCACTCCGCCGAGCCGGGGGCACGAATCGCCCTGGAACATCTGGAACTGCAACCGCTCCTCGACCTGGACATGCGTCTCGGCGAAGGGACCGGAGGCCTCCTCGCCGTGCCGCTCGTGCAAGCAGCGGGCCGGACGCTCGCGGAGATGGCAACGCTAGAAGAGTTGGGATTCGCATGATGCCGATTCCGTTCGAACCGGCCCGCGTTCGGGCCGCGGGCATACAGATACCCTCCCATAGGTCAGTCCCGCGAAAGCGGGAATCCACGAGCAGGAGGTGGAGACACGCGGGCGATGCCGGTCTCCGTCCTGCCGTTGGCGTTCGGCCGCACTCGGTATGAAAAGCCTCTCGCCGGAGACCATCCGGTCCATCCACAGCCCGCTGACCCGCGTCGTCGAGGTATACCGGACGCTGGGCTCGACGCAGGAACGCGCCCGCGAGCTTGCCCGGGCCGGAACACCGCACGGGACACTGGTCGTTGCAGAGATCCAGACCGGAGGACGGGGGCGACTCAGGCGGTCCTGGGGCTCTCCGAAAGGTGGACTCTGGATGTCGATTGTGCTTCGTCCTTCATTAGTCGCGAACCTCGCCTCTCGCATCACCCAGGCGGCGGCGGTCGGGGTTGCGAAGGCACTATGGGAGATGGGGTGCGAGGCCCGCATCAAGTGGCCCAACGACCTGCTCGTCGGCGGGAAGAAGATCTGCGGGATCCTCGCCGAATCGAGCGCCGAGAACGTCACAGGGCTCGTGAAGGGGAGACGCCTCGACTACGTCATCCTCGGGGTGGGGATGAACGCCAACCTGGATCCTGCGGAGCTCGGGATCCCAGATCGCGACGTTACCACTATCCGTTCCGAGTTGGGACACGATTTGGATTTACGGGAGCTGCTCCGCGCTCTGCTCTCGAACCTCGTCGCCGAGCTCGGCCGAATCGAAGACTTCGGTGGCGTACTCGAAGATTGGAGAAACCTGAACTGTACCCTGGGAGAGAAGGTCCGTGTCCGGCGCTTCGGCGAGATGCTCGAAGGCCGTGCCGTGGATCTGAGCCAGGAGGGCGCCCTCCTGTTGGCCACCTCCGGAGGGACCGTAGAGGTGTTCGAGGGTGAGATCGAACACCTTGCGCACGGAGAAAACGCTCAGGGCCCTTCCGAGAAGGGCCTAGAGACGTAACAGGACCTCCGTGACGAAAGATAGCAAGAGGAAGGGCCGGGGCTCCGATGCCCCGGCCCTGACGCAATACCGCCAAGACCGCCCGGCGGCCGACGTCCTTGCGCGCTAACCGCACAAGGCCTCTTGGAAGAAGCGGACATCGTCGTTCACCGGGGCCAGGTTGGGAATCTCTTCGCGTAAGGTCCCGGTCTGGACGTTCTCAGCCACCCCCGTGCCGAATGCCTTACACCCACGGGCGGAAGCCGAGCCCACAGCCGCCGGCATCAACGCCATGAGTATCGCTACCACAGCCAACAACACTATGCGCCTCACAAGAACGCTACCTCCTTCTTTACTCCGTCATCTACGTCTGGCTGAGAACTTACACAACAACCGTTAATCGGGCGTTAACCACAAGGGCCAGCGCGTACATAGAACCGATGATTTTTCGGGAGGATCCAAAGAATCGGACCGCGTGGCTTGCCCCGACCCTGGGAGATCGACGGGGAGGGTCGGCGGTGATGCGCCAACCTTCGCCACGTGGCATATTTGCTGGTGGGAAGCTGCTAGCAAGGAGGAGCAGGCATGGCCAAGGCACCGGAGCGGATCGCGCCCGGGGTGTACCGCCTCGACGCGACGGGTCGTTCGAACTCCATCTCGGTCCTGCTGGTGGCCGAGGATGACGGTTGGGCGTTGGTGGACACCGGGGTGCGGGGAAGCAGCCTGCCCATCCAGGAGGCGCTGGCCTCCCTCGGGGCCGGCCCGGACCAGTTGAGGCGGATATACATCACCCATTGCGACCCGGATCACATCGGGGGGCTGCCGGCCGTGAAGTGGTGGGCGACCGAGGCAGAGGTCGTGTCCTCGGAGCCCGAGGCGCAGGTCCTCTCCGGCGAGCGTCCCCCAGACCCGGTGTCGAACCCGCTCCTTCGGCTCTACGCCCGGCGGCTAAGGTTGCCCACGGCACCGGTCGACGTCGTGGTGGACCAAGGCGATCTCTTCGCCGGCTTCCGGGTGATCGCGACCCCTGGCCACTCGCGCGGGCACACCTGCCTGCTTCGGGACGAGGATGGGCTCCTTTTTACCGCCGACGCCTTCGGCTGCCTGCCGCGCAAGATAAGGGTGGGCGTGCGCAAGGTCCTCTGCACGGACCCCGCGCAGGCCAAACGCTCGGCACAGAAGCTGATGGCAGAAGAATTCGCAACGGTCATCTTCAGCCACGGCAAGCCACTGCGGGAAGGCGCGAAGGAGCGCTTGCAAGAGGTGGTCGCCGACTGCCGCTACGCGTAGAGCCCCGAGCCTGGCTCACCCTGGGGTAGGCCGGGGATGCTCGATCACGAGCGAGGCGACCTGCACCCGGGAGTGGAAACCCGACTTCTTGAGGATCCTGGCGACATGGGTGGCCGCCGTGTAATCCGAGATAGACAACTCCGTGGCGATCTGGTGGTTGGTGAAACCCCGCGCTACCAACACCGCCACCTCCTCCTCGCGGCGAGTCAGGGCGGGCAGTGAAGTACCCCTCAGCACTCGCTGCTCCTTTGCGGTGGTCTGCGTAGGTCGGAAGAACTCCTTCTCGGAGAGGGCGTACCCGACGGCCTCTTCCAACGACATCCCACGCCCTTCGACGAGTGCTGCCTCCCAGGCCTCCTCGCTCAGTTGGGTACGAGCAGTGGCGATGTGGGGTCCATAAATATGGCGCTGGAAGGGCGAGAGGACGACCCCGAGCGCTTCGCGCGAGGCCTCCGCTGCCCCCCACAGCCTCGCTGCGCGGAGCGGCTGCCCTTGCGAGCCGGCCAGCGCGGCTGCTACGTGTAGCTGGTAAACGGTCAGGCGGCTCATCTGCAACCGCTGAGAGAGCTCGAGGCCTTCTCTCAACAGTGTCCTCGCGCGTTGATGATCGCCCTGGCCGACGCAAGCCGAGGCGCCTGCAAAGAGCAAGAACAGAATACCGTAGTCTTCCTGCGTCTTCCTGGCCAGCCGTAGGCCTTCCTCGTGC
>JBKPNW010000292.1:0-11614 GCA_046732815.1 Actinomycetota bacterium
AGCGCAGCCCGGCCTCGCGGGCAACCGCCCTTATCTCGACGAGGCCGTCGTAGATCTCGGGCACCTCCAGCTCGAAGAGGTTCCGCAAGAGCCCCTCGTGCCGGCGGCTCACGGTAAGGCTCGGACCGCGCCCTCCCTCTCTGATCTCCAGCAGGTAGACCTTGAGCCGCTGCCCGTTCTCGTAACGCTCGTTTGGCACCTGCTCGCTGGCCGGCAGGATAGCCTCGACCCTGCCGAGGTCCACCAGCGTCATACGCCGGTGGGCCTGCTGCACGATGCCGGTAACGACGTCGCCCATGCGCTCGCCGTATTCGTCCAGCAATTGCTCGTTGTGCACCTCGTTGAGGCGCTGGTAGAACGTCTGGCGCATGACCTGGGCCGCTATGCGCGTGAAGTCGTGCGGGGTTATGTCCTCGCCGTCCTTCATGACCCTCAGGTCGCCGGTCTCCTCGTCGAGGACGACCCTCGCCTCCTCGTCAGCCCCCTCCCGGCCCTGGTACGCGGCGAGCAGCGACTCCTCGAGAACTCCCTTCACTGTCTCGAAGGGGATGCCCTTGTCCGTCTCTATCTCGCGCAGCGCGGATAACAATGCCGTATTCACTTGTAGATGTCCTCCTTGAGGTTCGCGCGGGTCACGGAACCGAACGGCAGCTCCACCTCCGCTCCCTCGGAGAGTCTCAGTACGAAGGCGTCTTCGCCGGTCCTGTCTATGACGCCCGTAAAGTTCCTCCGCCCATCCAGCGGCTCACCGATCCTGACCTTCGCCTCATGGCCTACGAAGCGCCGGAAGTGCTCCGGCCTCGTCAGCGGACGCTCGATGCCAGGCGATGAGACCTCGATCGGTCCATCGTAGCCTTCGGCCTCGACGGCCGGAGCGACGACGGAGGCGACCCTCGAGCAGAAAGCGTGGTCCACGGGACCATCCTCCCTGTCCAGGAGCAGAGAAAGGAATGGGCCACCCGAGAACCTGGCCTCGACCAGTTCGGTCCCCTCGGGAAGCACGCCCTCGACCACCTCTTTAAGCCTCTCTAATCCCGCCGTCTCGCTCACCTTCTCTGAACGATAAAAAAAGCAACGGGCCCGTAAGACCCCTTGCTCACTCACACCACGCTCGATTATATCTCAGAGTATCTGGGTTACAAGGCGCCAGCCCCCTGCCAGGCTATCTGGAGAGGCGTCTCTGCCGGCCCAGGCGTACAATGCCCGCAAGGGCGAATCGTGACGAGTGCAGCAGGCAGAAGGAGGTTCCATGAGCGATGCCACCAACCTCGAGCTCACCACGGAGGAGCTATGGTCCACGGCCAGGGGTAATGCCGTAGCTTCCGTCCTTACCACGTTCGCCTACCTTAAGGAGCGCGGTCTGGCGGTAGAAGACTACGTAGACTTCTTCGGCCGCCAGTTCGCGCCCGGTTGGGACGAGCAGCGCGACCTGCCGGTCGCGGACGTCGCGCGGTCGGTGGCCTCGAACGCGGTCTCGGTCGGCTGTATGTTGGGTTCCCTCTCGGGAGATGAGGCACGCGCCGAAGTTCTCATCACCGGGTGGCCCGAGGCCGAAGAACTCTGCGGCGTCATCGGACTGCAGCCGAACGCCGGCGACGCCATGTGGGATAGCTTCAATCCCATCATGAAGCGTCTCGGCATCCGCTACGCCTGGCGGCGCGAGGATGGGGCAGTCAGGCTGACCTACGAACGCGAGAGCGCGTAGCAGCGGCCATCCGGCGCCTACGGCGATCAGGGACGGCAGTCAGTGCCTCCTCACCGTAGACCGGGTTCCTTCCCGATACAGGAAGGTCTACGAACGTGGGGGCGCTTCGGATCAAATCGCGATGTAGAGCACGCTGCAGCGAGGCCCTTACAGCGTAGCGCGAGAGGAGCCGGCTCCTCTCGCGCTACGAGCAGTTCAGCCCATTTTGGCTGAAGCCCTGCTTACTTTCTGTCGTCCTTTGCTATCTCTTCGAAGAGCGCGTCGTAGATCTCGTCGCGTCCGACCTTGCGCAGCGGCTGGCCTTTGGAGAAGATGACCCCGTCGTCCTTGCCCCCGGCCACCCCGTAATCCGCGTCGCGGGCCTCGCCAGGACCGTTCACCACGCAACCCATGACCGCGACGGTGAAATGGTCCTCGTAGTGCTTGAGCCCCTCCTCGACCTTCGCGGCCATCCCGATCACGTCGAAGCCGAGCGTGCGAGCGCAGCTGGGACACGCTATGACGTTCGGCCCCCTATGCCTGAGGTCGAGGGCCGAGAGGATCTGGTAGGCCACCGGTATCTCTTCGACGGGGTCCTCGGCGAGCGAGATGCGTATAGTGTCCCCTATCCCGTAAGGCAGTAGCTGCCCGAGGGCGGCCGCGCTCTTGATGGCGCCGGGAAGCTTGGTCCCCGCCTCGGTGACGCCGAGGTGCAGCGGCGCGTCGGAGTGCTCGCGGAACTTCTTGTTGGCCTCGACCATCTCGGGGACGTGGCTCGCCTTCAGCGAGACTTTGAAGTCGAAGAAGCCCATCTCCTCGGCGATCTCGACCTTGTGCAACGCGCTCGCCACGAGCGCCTCGGCCTTCGGAAGATCCCAGAACCGCTTCTCTACGGACCCCGAGTTGACCCCGATACGCAAGGCCGTGCCCGTCTCTTGGCACTTCTCGATCACCTGCCGAAAGCGGTCGTCGCTCCCCACGTTGCCAGGGTTGATGCGGACGCACGCGGCACCGGCGTCGGCGGCCCCGAGCGCCATCCTGTAGTCGAAGTGGATGTCGGCGATCAGGGGCACCGGAGAGCGCCAGACTACCTCCCTGAAACCCTTGAGGGCCTTGGAGCCGTTGACGGAGACGCGCACCAGGTCGGCGCCCGCGGCGTTGAGGTCGTAGACCTGCTGCACCGTGGACTCGACATCGTAGGTCATGGTATTGGTCATCGACTGCACGGCGACCTGGGCTCCGCCGCCTATGGGCACGTCGCCGACCTTTATCTGCCGGCTCGTGACCGGGCGTTCGCGCAGTGCTGCCTCTGTCATCTCACTCCCATACGTTCTCTACGCCCTATCTTAATCCGGGATGAAGGGCTGTCCAGTGAAGATTTTACTCAGGTCGGCGTAGGTAGCGAATAGGAAGAGCGCGAGTACCAAAATGAGACCGAAGGCGGCGATCTTGCCCATCGTCTGCTCGCTTACCGGCCTGCCGAGCACTTTCTCCGCGGCGATGAAAAAAAGGTGCCCGCCATCGAGGGGCAGGATCGGGAGCAGGTTGAATAAGGCCAGGTTGAGGCTGATCAAGGCCAGCAGCGGCAGGAAGAACCCCTGGTTGACGGCGGTGCTTCCGACCGAGGCGATTCCCACAGGACCCGTCACGTTCTTGTACAGTTCCTTCTCGCCAGTCACGAGCTGCCCTACGAAAATCCCGAGTTTGACCGTGATCTCGCCGCACCGCTGCACGGCCAGCCCGACGGACTTCAACGGTCCGTACGTGGTCGTCTCCACCTGGGGCCGAACACCGACGAGCGCCCGATCTTTGTCCTCGGGATCGGCCCCCAACTCTCCTCGGAAGGTCTTCTGTGACCCATCTCTCAACACGGTCACGCTAACCTTCTCACCGGGCTCCCGGCCAGACATCCGGCGTTCGAAACCGTTCCAACTCTCTATCCTCCCGCCATCGAGGCCGACGATCCTATCACCGGCCCTGATCCCCACTTGCTGGGCCATTGATCCTGGTTCGACCGCATCTACGACCGGCTTCACGTCCGTGATAACGCCCTGGAACATGTAAATACCGGTGAGTATCACCACGGCCGCGAGTACGTTCGCAACGGGACCGGCGAGGATGATGAGAGCCCGGCGCCAAGCCGATTTGGCGTAGTAAGTGTCAGGCCCCTCCGCGCCATCCCCCATCCCCGCCATCTTGGCAAAGCCACCCAGGAGTATTATGCGGAAAGAATAGACGGTCTTACCGATCTTCTTCTTTACGAGCGGCGGTCCGAAGCCTACACCGAATTCAGGGACCCTCACGCCCAGCGCTTTGGCCGTGAGCATGTGTCCGAGCTCGTGGATGACTATGAGCAAGATCAGGCCTAGCAACGCGACGATAACGGTCATCGCGCTGCTCCGGCCAGGCGCCTGCCGGCTTCATCGCGCGCCCACTCGTCCACGGCTACTATGGCTTCCATGCTCTGCATCTTCCCGAAGTCGGGCACCACCTCGAGGACCTCCTCGATAGCATCCGCTATACGCAAGAATCTTATCCTGCCGTCAAGGAAGGCCCCGACGGCGACCTCGTTGGCCGCGTTGAGCGCGACGGGATAGGCGCCCCCGGCGCGTCCTGCCTCCACGGCGAGCGGCAGGCACCTGAATACGTCGCTGCGCGGCTCCTCGAAGCTCCAGCTTACGCCGTCGAAGGAGACCGGCTCGGCCCCCACGTCTAGCCTCTCGGGATAGACGAGTCCGAATGCTATGGGCAGCCTCATGTCGGGCAACGCGGCGTGCAGCACGAGCGAGCCGTCCTCGAAGAGCGCGCCCCCGTGGACCACGGACTGCCGGTGCACGACGACCCGCACGTCGTCGAAAGGAACCCCGAAGAGATGATGCGCCTCCAGTACCTCCAGCCCCTTGTTCATCATCGTGGCCGAGTCTACTGTGATCTTCGGCCCCATCCGCCAGGTGGGGTGCCTGAGCGCATCCTCAGGCCCGGCCTCAAGGAGCCTCGCCTTCTCGAAGGCGAAAAAGGGTCCCCCCGACGCCGTCAACAGGATTTCTCGTATCTCCTCCTCCCGCCTGCCCTCCAGACACTGGAAGATCGCTGAGTGCTCGGAGTCCACCGGTATTATGGGGTTATCTGTGGCGAGTTCCATCACCCACTCACCGCCGGCGACGAGCGATTCTTTGTTGGCGAGGGCGACGCGGTTGCCGGCCCGCAGGGCGCCTACGGTGGCGGCGAGGCCGGCGAAGCCGACTATGCCGTTGAGAACCACGTCCGCTGGCTCGGCGGCCAGCCGACCGGCGGAGCCAAATCCGGGAATAACTTCGGCCTCGATACCTTGGAGGGGTCCGGTCTGCGTCGATTCCAGGGCCACGTACTCAGGGCCGAACTCCCTCGCCTGGGCGGCGAGCGTTCGGGCGTCGCTCCCTGCGGAGAGTCCGACTAATTCGAAGCGGTCGGGGTACCTGCGAACGACGTCGAGCGCCTGCCGGCCGATACTGCCGGTCGAGCCGAGGATCGTGAGGCGGCGTCTCATCGGGGTGTCGGGAGCGAGCTCATACGAGTAGGGAGATATAGTATACCGCCGGGGCCGTAAACAGCAGGCTGTCGATCCGGTCGAGGATGCCGCCGTGGCCGGGGAGGAAGTTCCCGAGGTCCTTGACGTCGAGGATACGTTTGAGGGCCGATTCGAAGAGGTCACCGCACTGGCTCGACACGGAGACGCCGGCGCCGATGATCAGGGCCTTCGCGACCGTAAAGTCAAGGAGCTGGTAAGAGAGCGGGCCGATGATAAGCATGGTGAGGAGGAGGCCGCCCAAGCTACCCTCGACGGTCTTGTTCGGGCTGAGGCTGGGGATCAGCAGGTTGCGGCCGAAGAAGCGGCCGGCGAAGTACGCGCCGGCGTCGGAGATCCAGGGCCCCACCACGGCTATGAGGATGAGGACGACCCCCACGCGGGAGCGAGGAAAGAGGCCGAGGTGCGCCAGGGGGACGCCGACCCACAGCGACATGAGGAGGACGGCGAGCACAGCGCGCAGGGTCCTGGTTTCGGGCTTACCGGCGAACCAGAGCAGCGCCCAGGGAAGGGCCGCCACGGCGCCCGCGAGCAAACCCGTCTGATGGTAAGGGATGGAGAGAAGCAGCGGGAGCGCTCCGGCGCCGAGGGCCGCGGCCAGCGGCAGGGGTTCCAGGGCCCTGGAGAGCTCGTAGGCGGCGCCCGCTATAACGATGAGCAGCACCACGAGCACGGCCCACTTGCCGATGGCTATGCTGGCCAGCGCGATCGGCGCGAGCACCACGGCGGTCGCTGCCCTCCACCGGAGCATAGAGACCCTAGACGCCGCCCCGGCGTCTGGAGCGGGACCCGAAGGACTCGAGGGCGCGCAGGAACTCCTGGGAGGAGAAATCTGGCCACAGCGTGTCCGTGACGTAGAACTCGGCGTAGGCTATCTGCCAGAGCAGGAAGTTCGAGACGCGCAGCTCGCCGCTGGTCCTTATCACCAGGTCGACCTCTGGTACGTCCGGGGCGTAGAGATATCTGGCGAAGGTTACCTCGTCGACATCCTCCGGCGAGAGACCGTCGGCGAGGATCCGGCGGGTCGCGTCCACGATCTCGGCCCGGCCCCCGTAGTCGAGCGCGATGTAGACGTCGAGGCTATCGTTGCCGGAGGTGAGATGCTCGGCCTCCTCCATGGCCTCGAGCACCGGGGCGGGCAAATGTTCCCTACGGCCCAGAAAACGCAGCCTGGCCCCACGCTCGTTCAACTCTGGAACCTTCTCGCGCGCTGTGTCCAGGAAGAGCTTCATGAGCGTCTTTACCTCCCTCTCCGGACGCGCCCAGTTCTCGGTCGAGAAAGCATAGAGGGTTAGCGTTTTGACCCCGGCCCGGCCCGCCGTCTCCAGCAGCGGAGTGAGCACCCTAACGCCCGCCCTGTGACCGGCGGCCCGGGGAAGCCAGCGCCTCTTCGCCCAGCGCCCGTTGCCGTCCATGATGATGGCGACGTGGCGCGGGGTCCGCTCGGGGTCGAGTACGCGCTGCTCGGGGGGAGGGGTAGGGCGTCGTTTTTCGACGGGTTCCAGCAGTTAGACCTCCGAGAGCTCGGCTTCCTTGTCGGCAAGGACAGCCTCGACCCTCTTGACGTAGCCGTCGGTGAGCTTCTGTAGCTCCTCCTCGGCCCTGTGCTCGTCGTCCTGGGAGATCTCACCTTCCCTGCGCAACTCGTGCACGTCCTTCATCTCGTCGCGGCGCACGTTTCTGACGGAGACCCTCCCCTCCTCGGCCATGCCCCGCGCCATCCTGATTAGGTCTCTGCGACGCTCCTCCGTGAGTTCCGGTATCGGTAGCCTGAGAATCTTGCCGTCGTTCTGCGGGTTGAGCCCGATGTCAGCGTCCCTTATGGCTCGTTCTATGTCCTTGAGGGAGTTGGGGTCGAAGGGGGTAACGGTGAGAAGCCTCGCCTCGGGGGCGCCGATGTTGGCGACGCTTCTCAAGGCCATCCGCGTCCCGTAGACCTCTACCTCGATCCTGTCCAGAAGCGACGGGTTCGCCCTGCCGGTGCGAATCGTCGCGAAATTGCTCTTTACCGACTCTACCGCCCCATTCATCCGTCTTTCGGCCACACTGAGATCGATAACGTCAGACATCTCTTAGCCTCCTCCGTTCGCGGCGCCCCACACCAAAGACCCCACCCGTTCACCCTGCAAGATACGGCGCAGGTTACCTGCTTTAAGTATATCGAAAACGACTATGGGCAGGTTCTCGCCGCTGCACAGCGTGGCCGCCGTGTGGTCCATGACGGAAAGGTTGTTGGAGAGCAAATCCATGTAGTTGAGTCGAGGCAGGTGAACGGCGTCGGAGTGGCGTCTCGGGTCCTTGTCGTAGACGCCGTCTACCTTGTTCTTGGCCATGAGCAGGGCGTCGGCGTTTATCTCGAGCGCCCGGAGCGCCGCCCCCGTGTCGGTGGTGAAGAAAGGGTTGCCCGTTCCGGAGGCGAAGATGACGACGCGGCCCTTCTCCAGGTGTCTTATCGCGCGCCTGCGGATATAGGGTTCGGCGACCTCCTGAATCTCGATGGCTGACTGGACCCTGGTGGGTACGCCACGGCCCTCGAGGGCCGCCTGCAGGGCCATCGCGTTGATGACGGTGCCGAGCATCGACATGTAGTCGGCCGTGGCCCCCTCGATGCCGAGCTCGTCGGCCACCTGCGATCCGCGGAAGATGTTGCCGCCGCCGACCACGACGGCAAGCTCGGCCCCCGACTCGACGGCCTCGAGGACGCCCTTCGCCGTCGAGTCGAGGCTGGCCGGGTCGATCCCGTAGCCGTCGCCGGCGAGACTCTCCCCCGAGAGCTTGAGGACGACGCGCTTTACGGGGCCGAGTTCGGAGAGTCCGGCCCGATCGTTCTCGACTTTGGCGGGGTCTTCCAAGATCCCCTTTAGAGTTCGTAGTGGACGAACCGCCGGATCACGACGTTCTCGCCGACCTTCTGGATGGTCTCCTGCAGGAGATCTCCGACCGTCTTGTCCGTCTCTTTGACGTAGGGTTGCGTGAGGAGGGCCTGCTCGGCGACCCACTTCCTCATCCTGCCCTCGACGATCTGCTGCGCGATGTTCTCAGGCTTGCCCATCTCGGCGACCTGCTTCTCCACGACCTGCCGCTCTTCTTCGAGCGCCCCGGCAGGGATGTCCTCGGGCGAGACGCACATCGGCCGCATCGAAGCCACGTGCAGGGCTACGTTGCGCGCGAACTCCTTGAACTCGGGCGTGCGCGCCACGAAATCCGTCTCGCAGTTGACCTCCACGAGCACACCGACGCGCCCGTTGAAGTGCACGTAGGCCTCGATGAGCCCCTCGGTCGCAGCCCGACCGCTCTTCTTCGCGGCCAGGGCCTGACCCCTCTCCCTCAGAACCTTCCTCGCGCCCTCGAGGTCTCCTTCGGACTCCTCGAGCGCACGCTTCACGTCCATCATCCCCGCCGCAGTCTCCTCCCGGAGCTGCTTGATCTTCTCTATGGTACTAGCCAAAGTCCTTACTTCTCCTCGGTCTCTTCGTTCTCCTTGTCCCGCGCCTCATCTTCGACACGCACGGACTCGACTTCATCTTCTGTCGCTTCTGTCTCTGGCGCCTCTGCCTCAGGCTCTGCGGAAGCTTCCGGCTCGACTACCTCGGGGTCGACGGCCTCAACCTCTACTTCCTCCGTCTCCACGACTTCCGTCTCGGCCCGCTCCGGCTCCGCCTCTGGTTCCGCCACGACCTCGGACTCGACCACGACCTCGGTCTCGTCCGCGGCATCCGCCTCGGGCACCTCTTCGGGTTCTGCCGTGGCCTCCGGCACGTCCTCCGGTGGCGCGTCAGGTGCTCCCGCAGCGCCGTCGGCCGTTCCTGCCTGCTGGACCTCGGCTTCCACCTGGGAGTCTTCGATCACCGGCGGTACGGGACGTTCCTCGACCTGCACTTCCTCGCCCCTACCGGCGATGATCGCATCGGCGACGAGCCTGGAGATCAGGCTGATCGAACGTATCGCGTCGTCGTTGCCAGGGATCACGTAGTCGACGACGTCGGGGTCGCAGTTGGTATCGGTGAGGGCGAGCACGGGGATCTTGAGCCTGTTCGCCTCTTTGACCAGAAGCTCCTCGCGCTTCGGGTCCACGACGAAAACGGCGCCAGGGAGGCGTTCCATCTCCGTTATGCCGGCGAAGTTGCGCCTGAGCTTCTGGTACTCCCTGTTGAGGGCGAACCAGTCCTTGCCGGTCCTTTCCTCCTCGGGCGTCTCGTCGACCCTGACGGCCAGGTCTTTGAAGTACTGGATGCGCGGCAGGATCGTCTGGAAGTTGGTGAGCATGCCGCCAATGTAGCGCTCCGCGACGAAGGGCTGCCCGCTCCTGATGGCCTCCTCGGCCAGGGGGATCTGGGCCTGCTTCTTCGTCCCCACGAAGAGGACCTCGCGGTTCGCCTCGGCGACGCCGCGCACGAAGTTCAGGGCCTGCTCCAACAGCGTCAGCGTCTGATCCAGATCGATTATGTGGACCCCGGCCCGCTGGGCGAAGATGTAGCGCTTCATCTTGGGGTTCCACCGCTTGGCCTGGTGCCCGAAATGGACGCCGGCTTCGAGCAGTTCTCGGATTCCTACGCGCTCGGTTGTGCTCTGCAAGATCTCTACCTCTCTTTAAGGTGGTTGGTATCCTCCGCCCGCGCCTCGCAATCCGCCCTTGCATCTTTCTGCGGACCACCACCCGGGCCCGGTGGACCCTGCGGCGGGCGTGCGTAGTAGCGGACGAGGGCTGCAAGCAACGCCCCGTCCGACCCCGCAGATGTTAGCACAAGGGGGTGGACGGTTCTAGGTTCTTTCGGAGAGGCTTATCTCCTCGGCGAGGCTTTGCCTGAGTCGCACGAGCGCGCTGTGGAGTATCTGGGATATGCGCCCTTCGGTAAGGTGGAGGGCCTTTCCGATCTCCTTGAGGGTAAGACCCTCGTAGTAGTAGAAGGTGGTGACCACCCGCTCCTGCTCGCCGAGGTCCTCTATGGCCCGAACCAGCCTCGCGCGCACCTCGGCAACCTCCGCGGCCGACGCTGGATCGGTCGCCGCATGGTCACCGATGAGATCGTGAAGCCAGGCGCCGGGGCTGTCCTGAAACTCCAGGCGGGCTTCGAGCGACCTCACCTGCGCCCGCGCGTATTGCTCGAGGAAGGCCCTGTGTTCTGCGACGCTTACACCGAGACGCCCGGCCAGCTCCGACTCGGTCGGCGCGCGGCCCAGTTTCTGGAAGAGCTCGTCCCTTATTCGCTCGGTCTGGTGCGCCCTCATACGGGTGCGGCGGGAGAGGGGATCCACCTTCCTCAGTTCGTCGAGGATGGACCACCTGATCTTGGAGATCGCGTAAGACTCGAACTTGGTGCGGCGCTCCGGGTCGTAGGTCTCGACCGCGTTCAGGAGCCCGAACAACCCGGAGGCGACGACGTCCTCCTGATCCAGCGGTCCGGCCATGCGTCCTGAGGTTCTACCGGCGACGTACTTTACGAGCGGAGAGTAGTTGACCACGAGCCTGTCCCTGAGTCCCCTCGCCTCGCGTTCGGCCAGCCGGCGCTCGTCGCCCGACATCTCTGCTTCGTCCAGGAGATAGTGCGACCAGAGCGAGCGGATCGTACGCCGTGTCAAAGGACCGCCCTCCTGACATACGATCCTACGGCGTCACGGCTAACGAATCCCTTCAGCTCGAGCAGCGCCAGCGCAGTCAGTACCTCGGGCATCGCTACACCGCTGAGCCTGGCGACGATGTCCACTCCCACCGGCTCGAAGCCGACCCCGCGCAGCACGGCGGCCTCCGTACCCGGCAGGCCGGAAAGCAAAGGCTTAACGTCCGCGGAACTCCCTCCCGCCGCGGGGACGCTACTCCCTCGCGCCACGGCTTCGACGAACTCTTCTACATCCCACAGGACGCCTGCGCCGTCGGCGAGCAACCCGTTCGAGCCCCGGCACTCACGCACGCCAGGAGGGCCCGGTACGGCCCAGACATCGCGTCCGGCGTCGAGGGCGTGGCGGGCGGTTATGAGCGCCCCGCTTTGCTCGGGCGCCTCGACGACCACGACAGTCCCGGCGAGCCCGGCTATGATGCGGTTCCTGGCGGGGAAGCGCCACGCCAGCGGAGCCTCTCCGAGGTAGTACTCGGAGACCAGAGCCCCGTGGCGCCTGACCGACTCGAAGAGGGCCCTGTTGGTCCTTGGGTAGACAACCGCGTATCCGTCGGAGTGCAAACAGCTTCCCGCAGCACGCCCCGCACGTCTAGGTCGCCGTCGGGGTAGACGTACACCTGTAGGCGGAGCATCCGGTAGACCTGGTGGCGCTCCTCGCCGGTCAGCCTGTCCAGATCCTCGGGGATCATACCGGCGTACTCCGCCAGGAGGGTGTCCCTGTCGCGCTCCAAGTCCTCCAGGCGGGACCTC
>JBKPNW010000293.1:0-4619 GCA_046732815.1 Actinomycetota bacterium
GGTAGGCGCTGACATACCCCTCGATGGTTACATTCCCTATCTGGATGCAGGTGTCGATGTGCTCGAGTTTCAGAGTTCATTAGATCTTCCGCGGCTGGCCGAGGGCGAGGCGTGGGCCGAGATCTCCCGCCGGGCAGCAAAGTTAGTGAGTGCTCGCGAGAACTGGAAGGCAAATCATCAATGGCAAGGGTTTCCATGGACGTTGGCGAAGGAACCGCCCTGTCAAGAGCGACGGTGCAGGCCGAGAGCATACGCGAGGCGGTGAACATCACCAGGAGACGCTACCCAGGCCGCGACGTGCGGGTAATTTTCCCGATAGACGCAAACGACTTCTTCATCGAAGATCCGGCAGAGGGATATAGCTGTGCGAGCCTTTCTGGGGGACGTTCTTCCGTAGACAGAGTGGAGCACAACGGCCCTCCTGAGAGGACGCCGGCGCGGAGTACACACCGTTGACGCTCTCAAGACCTCCTCTAGGACCTCCTATACGGCCAGTGAAAGGGAAGGAGCTCGGGGTGCAGATCAAGAGATCGCTGGAGCAGGGAACGAAGCCGTCGAGGATGCTCGCGGGTCGCCCGCGATGGCTGATCGTTAGGAAGCGGGGCAACATGTTGGATCCCATGTGTGTGTACGTAGGAGTAGAGCGGGTGCTGCCTGTCTTCAGCTTCGAGGAGGAAGCGAAACAGTTTCTGCAGCTCGGGAGCTACGAGGCACACTGGCGAGCTAGGAAGAGCTGTGTGGTCGACCTGGTCTGGGCGCTCCGCGGTCCTTGCGCAGACGTCAAGAGCGTGGCGCTCGATCCGCTGCCCGAGATGCTGGAGGACGGGACGTTTGCCCTGGTCGGGGTGAGGCGGAAGCGCTTTCTGGAGTACATACTTGCTAGGGAGAAGCATGGGTAGCGTACTGGGCCTAGACGAAGTTCGGAGAACTCGCCTTCTAGGCCCTTCGGTGAACAGTGGATACTAGGCTGTTAACTAACTCTTCGATGTTATGGGTACCGGTGCAGCCGGGCGCTTGGGGTGGAACTCGACTACTGTGGCCTCTACCGTCGGCACATAGTGGTAGCGGGCCACAGAAACTCGATGGTGACCATCCACCACGAAGTAGGCATCCTCGATCTCGTAGAGCTTGACCGGCGGCAAGTCTTCTGCGCGGTGGAACGCTCGATCTATTCGCTTCCACTTGTGCCCCACGCTCGCCCTCGCGGGCAAAAGGACCGATCGAAGTCCCTCCACCGCCCCACGCTGCCGATGATTTCATCCACTTCTACGACCCTCGTCCCTCGATAGAGGCGATTGTTGGCCACACGCTCCCTACTGACGTCGTCGAAGGAGAGCAGCCGGTTCGAGGTGTGCTCTCTTCGAACACGAGCTACCAGCGCTTGCAGGCGAGCCCGGCGTCTGGCACGGGTGAAGTCCGCGTCCACCTGCTCGTTTAGGTTCATGTATGGGATCATGCGTTAGCCTTCTTGAAATAGGGTCTACGCGCATAAGGGCGCTTCCTTATGCACCGAAGAACCCGCCGTTGTAAGCTTGATCGTCACTTTGCCCTAGCAAGATGAACCAAGCGTTAGGCGAACGTGAAGAAGTCTTCATTATCCGCCCGGAACACTACCGGTGAGAGAGGGTGACCGACGGGGCTCGAACCCGCACCCTCCGGAGCCGCAATCCGCCGACACCGGTTTCTGTGCGTTGCTGTAGGTTGCAGAATAGGCTTACTTAAGCAGATTTCATTGCTGGCGGTTGCCCGCTGTTTCCGGGTGTAGCGCTCTGAGTGGTGTCAGAAGTGGTGTCAATTGAGCTTAGCCTCCCCGTGTCCCGATGAAACTTAGCGCACTCATGACCTCGCCGCGGCCACGCCGCAGCCCGCTAGGTTCCACCCCCATCGTGGCGACGCAGTCTGGCTGCAGCGTTGATGCTCACCGTCGCGCGCTAGTGGCAGGTGCCGCCTCGATCTCTCTGCTCAATTGCTCACACTCGGGGAGATGTCCCAAGAAATATTGCCCGAGCAAGTGAGGAATCTCCCCTACCTTCCGAGATAGCGCACTGATCCAGTATCACTCTCGCGCTAAGACCATCCGCGATGGTGCACGTCACTTTCTTCAGATTGGGCGTCCTGCTAAAGTGTGAGCTGTTCAGGGAGCAAGTCGGTAGCCTGGAGGATTTGAGGCGCTGTGGGCTGCTTTCTCGAAGGAGGCACGCGCATAGCCAATTGTGCTCGGGAAGGAGGACCATGTCTGCTTTGAGGAAGAGTATAGGGCCGCTGCCGCTGGTCGCCATGGGTGCGGCAGGCATCATCGGCACGAGTTGGATCTACACCAACGGCGAGTTCTTCGCCGCCTACGGCGCCGGAGGCGAGATCTTCGGCCTGGCGATCGCCACGGTCCTCGTCTCGTTCGTCGCGATGGCTTATGCCGAGCTGGCCTCCAAGCTCCCGCGGGCTGGCGGCGAGATCGTCTACGGCTACGTGGCCTTCAACCGGACGGTATCTTTCGTCGGCGGCTGGCTCCTGATCGGCGCCTACGTCAGCTCGCTTGCCTTCTACGTCCCGGCCAGCGGCACGCTTCTCGCGCAGCTGTTCCCCTCCCTCGAGTCGATCCCGCTCTACACCATAGCGGGCACGGAAGTCTATCTGCCAATGCTGCTCGTCGGCATGGCTATGGCCGTCCTCGTGTGCGTAATTAACTGCTACGGCACCGGCCTCGGGGCGGGCACGCAGCTCGTCTTCTTCTGCGCGATGCTAGCCATCGGAGCGGTCCTTGTGGTCGTCGGCTTTGCCAGCGGCAGCCCCAGTAACTTCTGGCCGCCCTACGAGCCCGGCACTGACGCCGTCTTCTCCACCCTGCGCTTCATTCTGCCCGCGTTGACGTTCCTAACCGGGTTTGCCCTGGTGGCGATCCTGGCCGAGGACGCCGACGTAAGGCCGGCCAACATCGGAAGGGTAGTGGTGGCGGTGGTAGTGATCGCCGGTACCTTCTACTGCGTCGTCTTGCTCGCCTCGGCCTGGATCATCCCCTGGACCAAGACGGCCACGCTCGACCAGGGAACGATCGACACCTACCGCGTCGCCGGGTTCCCTGCGCTTGGGTGGGGTGCCTACACGATCTCGGTCTTGGGCCTGGTGACGAGCTTCCTAGCTTTGTTCGTTGCCGCTTCCAGGATCATGGTCGGGCTCGCCCGGGCCGGCCTCTTCCCGCACGCCTTCGCCAGGGTGAGCGAGCGCCGCGGCACGCCGGTCAACGCGCTCCTCTTCACGCTGGCCCTCTGCCTCGGCCTCGGATGGCTCGGGGAGGGCGCGCTCACCTGGTTTCTCGACACCGGGGGTGTTTACGTCGGGCTCGCCTGGTTCATAGGGATCGCGAGCATGTACTGGATAAGGCGCCGCTACCCACATCTAGAGAGTCCTTACCGGGTGCGGATATCTTTCCTGCCAGCCATAGGGGTCGTGGTGGCCATGCTTGTCATCTTGCTCTCGCTCGTGCCCGGCACCGACATCTCCCTGGTGTGGCCGGCCGAGTACGTCATCCTGGTCGTCTGGTTCCTGCTCGGGGCACTCATCTACGCGATCGCACCCAAAGAGCGCGACGAGCAAGCCCTAAGGGAGCTGCTGGGCGACCAGTACGGGAAGCTCGGCGCCGAACCCGATGAAGCAGAAGCCACTACCACCGGTCGGGCAAACTAGCCAGAGCCACGTAGAACCTACTGATCTTTACCCTCGGGCGATGAGATCCAGCGTGGCCGCTCCATAGATCGCCGCGGGTTCATCTTTGGCGTACGCCCAGTACCGGTCGCCATAGCTGTAGTGCCACCACTCGTGCGGGTAGTTGACGAACCCGGTGCTCCCCATGGCCTCAAGGAGGAGTATGCGGTTCTGCCTGGCTGCCTTTCGTAGCCCGCGCGCGTCGGTGCGCATCAAGGGCCCCTTCTCGTTCAGGGCCGACCCCATGTCTAACTCCTCGCCCTCGGCGCCTACCAACACGAGGTCAACCGCTCCCCCAGTAGAGTGGGGCGGAACGATCTCCGGCGGGGCGACGAACTTCGCGTTCTCTGTGGCGAGCTTGTCCTCGGGCCAATTTGGGTAGCGCTCCCGTAAAGACTCAAGCTGGTCCTTCCAATACGCGTCCTGAAGTTCCAGCGGCCTGTGGCACTCCACGATCAGCAGCCTGATCCCCTCCGGCAGCCGTGCGTCGGCGCGCAAGAGCCTTTGCGCCACCCCCTCCCTGCAGTGCAGTCGCGTCTCGGCCTCGCTTCGCGCCTTCGGATGTTTCGTGGTGACGAGCAGCGGGTATCCACGAAGATCGACCAGGGGCTCGCCGCATTCCCTTATCGGGACGGCCAGCACCCTATGGTCGTCTACGAGAATGGGCTGCGTATTTTCCTGCATATCCCTCCAGATCTTCGGACTCGTCGTTTGCGCGAAAGTTAGCCTACAACACGTTGCAAGATAACCGATCTCGAGCGCTATGAAAGCTTTGCTAGGTGTTGCACCGTATTGCGTTCCCGTTGGTGTCAGAGTTGTGTCAAATGATGTCAGGAATTCTGGCGCTGACGCTCCAACGTTTTCTTGCGCCTCTCCTGGTTTCTCGCCACCTAAGCAAGTGCAGCATTCAAGTGCAGCAT
>JBKPNW010000294.1:0-5687 GCA_046732815.1 Actinomycetota bacterium
CTCCACCTCCACCTGCGGACGCTCCAGCAGGTCTTCGTAGCGCACCTCCGTGTAGCGCTCCCCGAACAGGGCCGGTCCGTCTTCGACCGCCCTGCCCACGAGGAGTCTCCAGTTGCGTGCCGCCTGCCGCAGCCTCTCCGCGGTGAATACGCCCGTCTCCGTCAGCCCCCTGCGGTTCTTGCGCAGGGCCTCGCCCCTGGCCAGTTCCTCGGAGGAGAGCCTGTGCAGGTAGCCCTGGTTGGCGCGGCGCCATCCGCGGTGCAGGGAGGAGACCGTCCTATCCCTGCCGTCCCTTATGATATGGATAATCCTGGCCTCGGGATACACGGTGCCGACCTCCCGCATGAACCGTTCGTCCAGGAGTGGAGACTTGTCGCCGACGAGCCTCTTGCCGCTCGTGGCGAGCGCGGTAGTGAGGAAGTACTCTGTGGCCAGGCGCATCAGGGCGTTTATGTGCTCGTCGGGGTCACCTTCCCTGCTCCACACGGAGCGTTCGATCCACAGCCGCAGGTGCTCGGAGTGGGTCAGGGCGTAGTACAGAGAGCTCGGGAGAGCCTTTTCGCTGGCGGGGTCGAGGTCAGCGCGCCTCCAGCCCGCGGAGAAAAAGCGTCCCTCACCCTTACACAGCACCTCGGGATGGGAGTCCAGGATCTTCATCAGCCATCTCGTGCCTGATTTGCCGAGGCCCGTGACGAAGAACACCGGCGAGCCGCTTTCGGGAGGAACCGTGGCTCCTGTGTCGCTTCGCGCCGGCGCAGTCTTCCTGCCGGCGAGTTTCCGGCGCCACGCCCTCCCGAACCGGCGCATCCCGGCGTACGCCGCCAACTGCGACGGTATGGGCTCCCTGGCGTGGTGTGCCCTCACGTGAATTCCTCGAGAGCAGGGCAGCCCGGGACACCCCTCGTCGAAATCCCCTGCGCATCCGGTGAACGTCCTACCAGTCGAGATCCTCCTCGTAACCGAGCCGGATCAAGAGCTCCCCCGCCTCCTCTTTGAAGAGGCGCCGGTCCTCCTCCGTGAAATGGTTCTTCCAGTCACCGGCTATACCCTTGCGGTAGAACGAAGACGAATCCTCTTCGCCCTTGCTCCTGCCGCCCGAGAGTTGCTCGAAGCTGGCAGCCTCCACGCACTTGCGGGCGACCTCCTCGCCCGCGTCAGCCCCCAGGAACTCGAGCAGACGCCTTACCTCACCGACGGGTTCCGCGAGGAGGTCCTCGTAACGCACCTGGTAATAGTTGTCGCCGAGGAGCGCCGCATCAGCCATCGCCCTGCCCACGGACGTGCTCCAGCTCCTCGCTATCTCCGCCACGTGTTCGCCGGCGAAGATGCTCTCCCCGGAGGCACCGAAGGTATCGGGATCCTGACGGTAGGCTTCACGCTTTGCGACCTTCTCCCGAGAGAGCTTGCGGCGACCCCCCTGATCTGTCGCGTTGTTCCACTGGTGGTGAACCGAGGATATCGCCACGTCCCTGCCGTCCCTGATTATGTGCACGACCTTCGCATCGGGGCAGATGGCGGCGATCTCCTCTACGATGCCGGGGGTGGTGAAAGGACTCTTGTCCCCGACTATCCTCTTCCTGGTCTTCTTCAGTTTCTCCTGCATGAGGTAGTTGATGGTGTTGGCCACGATGTCTTCGAGGTTCGGGTCCTGTTCCCGAAGGGTCCACGGGTTGTGGCCCAGCCACCTCTTGAGCTCTTTCGAACGGGCGAGGGCACCGTGCAAGGCATTGGCCGTGTCCTCGCCGAAGAACTTGCCCTCGCCCCGGCAGAGTATCTCCGGGTGGGAGTTGAACAGCCTCATCAACCAGGAAGTCCCCGACTTCGAACGTCCTATGAGAAAGAACATGGGCACGGTCTCGCCCGTAGAGTCGGGCTCCGGCGTGGCGCCCCCGGCCGGCGCTGGTTGCGGAGTTCTCCGCGACCCCGGGTCTCCGCTTCTCGGCGGTCGAGGGTCCGGTCTTGCCCCGTTGCGGGAGAGTCCTACCTCGAGGTCGAGGAAAGCCCTTATGTTCCGCGCTATTTCGAAAGCCGTGCGGTACTTGAAGATCGGCACCCGGCGTTTCTCCTATCGAGGGACCTTGTTATCTCAACGTACGATGCTCTCACAAAAGACCGCATCCTACTAGAGTGGTGGGCAAGGAGGTCGAACTACCTTGCCCACCACGGGCCTCCGCAACCGGAGTCGGGGCCGAGAGGGCGAGAAGGTCCCCTGGCGCATCTTGATAGACTGTCGCCAGTCGTCGTTTCGGAATGCCGTTGGGAGGCGCGGGTGAAGCTCTCGTTGTGTATAGCGACGAAGGATTCTGCCGAGTATATCGAGAAACTCCTGCGGGTCGGCAGGAGCTTCGCCGACGAGGTCGTCGTGGCCGTCGATGCTTCGAGCGAGGACTCTACCGGGAGGATCTGCCGGGAGTATGCCGACAAGGTCTTTCGCGTAGAGTCGCCCGGCTACGTGGAGCGGATCCTCCCCTGGCTCAACGAGCAGTGTGCGGGCGATTGGATCCTCCGGCTCGACGACGACGAGCTGCCGAGCGTCGGGTTGATCGAGCTCCTGCCCGACCTCATGAACGATCGTGAGATGACCCATTACCACTTGAGACGGCGCACGATAATCGGGGAAGACAGGACGGAGTGGATAGCCCAGCGCCCCTGGTGGCCCGACTGGAAGCTCAGGTTGTTCCGCAACATCCCTTCGATCGTGCATATTCCGGGCCGCCTGCACACGGGCTACGAGGTCAAGGGGGCCTCACGCTTTCTCTACAGGGGTTCCATCTATCACTACGACTTCGTGTATCACGGCGAGCAGCATCGCAAAGAGAAGGTCAGGCACTATGAGCGTATCGCGCCCGAGAAGAGCGGCAGCCATCACTATTCCCTCCCCGACGAGGACACGCTGATCACCCGCCCGATCCCGGCCGATGACCCGCCCGCAGAGGCACCTTCGGACGGAAGCGCCGAACCCGGACCGCCGGCGTCGCAGGCCCCGGTCGGGAAGGTAGACCTTGCAGAGATCGACCGCGCGGCCGTCCAAGAGGTCGACTATGGTCAAGAGCTGTTCAGGGCGCGCCTGGATTGCGTGGCTTGCCCGCGGGTTATGGAAGCACAACGGTGGTACAAGGTGGACGTCGCCCTGCGCAACGACAGCCCCGTAGCGTGGCCTTTACCCAAGATGGGCGCACCGGACGTGCGCATTGCCTACCACTGGCTCACTGCCGACGGGGATCTCCACGACTACAAGGGCCGCCGGACAGCGCTGCCCCACATGCTGCGGCCCGGCGAGACTGCCAGGCTGCCCGCACCCGTACGCGCCCCCGGAGAGCCGGGAGACTACGTACTCCAGTGGGACATGGTCGTCCCCAACGTCGCCTGGTTCTCCGAGAGAGGATGGCGAGGACCCGAGATCTGGGTGAGCGTCGTGCGTGAGGCTTAAGCCTCACGTACGACGCGCTAGTCAGCTGGTCAGCACTTCAGCTAGTCAGTTTTCATTGCTGAAATGCTGAAATGCTGATCAACCTGGGTAGAACTCTCTTAACAGCGGGGCCGAGACCTGCTCAACTATCTCTACCTGATCGGGGGTCAGGTCTTCCCGCCAGCTTCCGGGCGTGGCCTTGCGGTAGAACTTCCCCTGTCCTTTGTCTTCCTCCGGAATGCTCTCCCAGGAGTGCTTCTCCACCGCCCGCAGGAGGTCTTCTGCCCCGACCTCGATCCCGAGCGTCGAGTAGAGGCGCTCCATGGTGCCCAGAGTGTCGTCGCGCAACTCCTCGTAGCGGAGCAGGGCCTTGGGTCCCTTGTGGGCCTCGTAAGCCTCCCTGGCCTTGCCCGCGTGGCGCACGTAATTCTGGGCCCTGCGCCTCACCCAGACATCGGGCTGGTTATCCGCCAGCGCCTCCCGCTTCCATCCGCGATCCGCCGCGTTCTCGTACTGCCAGCTACCCTTCCTCGCCGCGTCCAGTCCCGAGGCGGCCACATCCCTGGGGTCGCGCACGAGGAAGATCACCCTGCTCGCCGGCATCGCCTCGGCGAGCAGCGGCGCCCCGATAGACCCGTTCGGCTCCTTTATTATCAGGTAGCCCTTCTCGGCCACGCCGGGAAAACGCGTCCCTGCCTCGCTCAGTACGAAAGCCTGGATGGAGTCTAGCCAGCTCCCCTTGTAGTAGTCCCCCAGGATGTACTGCTTTACTTTCTGGTGCCCTTCGGCCCCCACGTAGTAAAGCTCGCCGAAGAGCTTCCCGACGAGCGGCTCGTTCCACACCTCGTGGCCCTCGATCTCACCCATCATCGAGCTGAGCCAGGTGCTACCGCTTCGGTTGGAGCAGAAGATCCAGACGACGTTCCCGGGGTCGATACCGCCGGCCCTCGGGACCGCCAGCCTCTCCCTTAGCCCGGCTATCTCACGCTCTCTCTCTTCTAGTCGCTCGCTAAGGCGTGCGAGCTCTGCGTCTCGGGCCGCGGGCTGCGCGGGTGCCTCCGGCCCTCTTAGCGGAAGCGCCCCGCGGGTAAGGCCGGCCTCCACCTTCAGGAATGCTTTCAGGCCCCGCGCTAACTCGAAGACCGTGCGGCTATGGAAGACTGGCATCAGGGGTCCCTCCTGTTACATCGTTGCGGCGGGCCTACGCCCGCGCTGGCCGATCTTACCAATCCAGATCTCTCTCGTAGCCGAGCCGGATCAAGAGCTCCCCCGCCTCCTCTTTGTAGATCTGCCTGTCGCGCGCGGTGAAGTAGTTTTTCCAGTCTCCGGCTATCCCCTTGCGGTAGAACGAGGAGATATCCTCCTGGCCCCGCTCGCGTCCCTTGGAGAGCTTCTCGAAGCTCGCCGCGCCGACGGCCTGGTGCACGGCCTTCTCGCTGGTGTCGGCGCCGAGGAACCCTGCCAGCCTGCCCACCTCCTCGTGGGGACGCTCCAGCAGGTCCTCGTAGCGTACCTCGGTGTAGTTTGGCCCGAGTAGGGCCGGGCCGTCCTGCGCGGTCTTGCCGACCCTCGCGTTCCAGCTCCTGGCCGCCCCGCGCAGCCGCTCCTCGGTGAACATGCCCTCGCCCGTCCGCAGGAGCTTTTTCGGGTCCTCGCGGTAGATCTCGCGTCTCTCGAACTCCCCCGGCATCAGTGTCTGGACCCCGCCCTGGTCCGTGGAGCGGTTCCACACGTGGTGCAGCATGGAGACGGCCTGATCCCTGCCGTCCCTTATGATGTGGATGACCCTGGCCTCGGGATAGACTCTGGCCACCTCCTCGATAAAGTCCGTATTGAGCAGCGGCGACTTGTCGCCGACTATCTTCTTGTCGGTCTTGTGGAGCTGCCCCAGGAGGAAGTGCTCGGTCGCAAGGCGGGTCAGGTTGTCGAGGTGCCTGGCGGCGTCGCCTTCCCTCGCCCAGACGGAACGCTCGACCCACAGCCTGAGATACTCGGAGTCGAGCAGCGCGTAGTAGAGCGAACTGGCCATGACCTGGGTATTCTCGGGGTCGAAGTTCGCCCGCCTCCAGTCGGCGGCGAAAAACCGCCCCTCGCCCTTGCACAGTATCTCGGGGTGAGCGTCCAGAGTCCTCATCAGCCAGGAGGTGCCCGACTTCCCCAACCCCGTGACGAAGAACACGGGGGTGTTGGATCCTGGGGTTCGGACCGTCTTCGGCCTGTCCCGTGCTCGAAACGTCGGTCTGTCGGCCGAAGGTCTCGCCGCTTCGATCCCTGAGGC
>JBKPNW010000295.1:0-31383 GCA_046732815.1 Actinomycetota bacterium
CGTCTCGTCCTCATCAAGCGCTACGGCCTGGACGACGAGCAGACGGCCACCCTCGCCCAACTCAGCGTAGAGCTCGGGATCTCCCGCGAGCGCGGAAGGCAGGTCCAGCGCGAGGCCGAACGCATGCTGGCCGCAGGGGAGTACGGCCGCGCCGTCGGCGCGGCCGCTTAGATAGCGGGTTTTGGAAGGTAAACTCTTCCAAAACCCGCGCTAGTCAGCACATCAGCTGGTCAGCCAGTCAGGTCTTTGTCCGCTGTGGGCAGACGGGCTGATGACCCTCATACGCAAGGCTCATGCACAACGCTGTCAAGTGATAGGTTACGAGCGAGAGCAACAAGCTGAAATGCGCGGCCTGCAAAGAGGCAGAGCCTCTTTGCAGGCCGCTACTGGGTGGCGCTCGTACCGCCGGCGCAGGCCGCGCCTGGTTCGGGTGTTTGGGGACCCCGCTGGTAGGCCTGGATAAAGCTCGGCAGTTTGGGGTCCTCAGCGCCATCCAGGCCCACCTGTTTGCCCCAGGCCGAGGCCACGACGGGAGTGTCGTCGGGCAGGTTGGGATAGGGACTGACCAGGACGTAGGACTCGCTCTCTGCAATGTTCTTCAGCACGTTTACCTGGTTTTGTGGAAGATCGGGGGAGTAGGTGATCCAGACCGCCCCGTGCTCCAGGGAGTGTACGGCATTCTCGTCGCGGACGGGCTTGTCGTAGAAACCGCAGTTCTGCCAGACAGGGTTGTGCGGCCCCCCGGCCGGAGGGGTTTGATCGTAGTCCACGTCTCCCCCGGTGTGCACCCCCGCCGGACCCACGTCGTAGGTTTTCACGTCGTCGGGGGCGCCGCTGGCAGACTTCTGCCTGGCGTCCAGCACAGCGAGGGCGATGAAGCCCGCTACGAACAGGACGATAACCGCGCCTACGATCAGGTAGGTCCTCCTAGAGCCCCCCGACCCTGTGCTCTTACGTCTTACCCTGCTCTTGGTCAAGACCTTCCTCTTTCTAGATAGCGGTGGAATCGTAACACATACGACCCGCTTCTCCGAGGCTTCGGCTTTTCTTTGTGATCAAGGGGGATGCGTAACACCATGGCGGGTCAAACAGCCCGAAAGGTGTCCTCAGAACGCCCGCGTTACGAGCCATACGGCCGACGCCGCGAGGGCGACCCAGATGACCACCACTACCACGGCGGCTACCCTGTTGACCGGCCTGTCTTTAGCGTTGCGCGCTTCTTGGCGGCACTCGGCGAGGACGGGGGGTGGGATCATTCTTATCGCGAGCGCGATCCCGAGTGGGACGATGAGCAGATCGTCGAGGTACCCGAGGACGGGGATCACGTCTGGTATGAGGTCTATGGGGCTGAAGGCATACCCGACCACCAGGGCGGCGAAAGCCCGCGCGTACCACGGCACCCTCGAATCCCTGTAGGCCAGATAAAGCGCGTAGATCTCGACCTTGAGTCTTCGCGCCCACCTCTGGAGTCGCCCGATGGGGCTCGCCATCTTATCTCTCCACGTTTACCGGCAGCAGTCGTCTTCGCAGGTCTCGCCGGCGACGACCGGCGCGGTGCAGCAGCCCTCGCCGCGCCACGACTCACGGCCCTCTTTGACGGCGACGCCCGCGATGAGAAGCGCCGTGACGGGATCCGCCCACCACAGGCCGAAGAGCGCGTTCGCGCCGAGCCCGACGAGCAGTGCGGCGGAGAGGTAGGCGCAGAGCATATTCTGCTGGCCTTCGCTTCTGGTCGCCGAAGAACCGAGCTTCTCGCCCACGCGGGCCTTGGCGATTGCCAGAGGGGGCATGGTCGCCAGCGTGAAGGCGGCGAGGCCGATGCCGATCCAGCTCGCCCCGGGCCGTTCCCCGGTCAGGAGGCCCCTCACCGCTTCGAAGCTTACGTAGGCTGCCAGGAGGTAGAAGCTAAGGCCGATCAGCTTCTGGGCGCTGCGCTCCGCACTCTCCGAGGTGGCGCGCGCGGCGGCGAACCGCCAGAGGAGGATGATCCCCGCCAACGATTCGATCAGCGAGTCCGCCCCGAAACCGACGAGCGCGATGGACCCGGCAACGATCCCGGCGCCGACGGCGATCGCCGCCTCCACGCCGTGCCAGCCTACCCCGAGCCAGGCCAGAAGCTTCGCGCGCCTGACCAGCCGTTCCCGCTCGCCTGTCTTTGGCGGCTTGCGCGACAGCTGTAGCGGTTGGCCGCTCACGGGACGGCGGGACACAGTAGACGGAAGTGCTTCTCGTTCATATTGTCATTCTAATGTTTGTCGGCACGTCGGTACAGACGGGACGCGCGTCAGTCGAGACGGGAGGGGAAACGGAGCGTCTGCAGTGAGGCGCTATGGTTGTCGACATGGTCGACCTGGAGGGTGGTGTGGGAGATCCCGTACTCCCTGGTGAGGAGCTCTTCGAGCTCGCGCCTGCGGGCGTGGCAGTCTTCTTGGCCGCCGACGAGGACGTGGGCGGAGAGGGCCGGAAATTCCGAAGTGATGGTCCAGATATGGAGGTCGTGGACCTCGATTATGCCCTCGGCCGCCGCCATCTTGCGGCCGACTTCCCCGGCGTCCAGTCCGCGGGGCGTCGCCTCGAGCAGGACGTTGGTCGAGTCCCTGAGGAGCGTCCAGGAGCTGCCCAGGATCAGTAGCCCGATGGCGACGCTGATCAGGGGGTCCGCGTAGCGCCAGCCGGTCAGGATGATGATAGCTGCGGCGATCATCGCGCCGACCGAGCCGAGGGCGTCGGCGAACACGTGACGCATGGCTCCCTGCACGTTCAGGCTCTCGCCCCCCGAACGGTAGAGGATGGTAGCGCCAACGGCGTTGACGAGGAGCCCGAGCGCGGCGACGGCCAGCATCGGTCCGCCGAGGACTTCCGATGGTTCTCTAAAGCGCTCGTAGGCCTCCACGAAGATCCAGACCGAGATCGCTACGAGCGTTACCCCGTTGGCGAGGGCCGCCAGGATCTCGGCCCGACGGTAGCCGAAGCTCTTCTCCGGTGTCGCTGGTCGGCCCGCGAGCCAGGCAGCGAAGAGGGCGACCCCCAGCGAGAGGTTGTCCGAGAGCATGTGCCCCGCGTCGGCGAGCAGGGCTAGGCTCCCCGTGAGCAGGCCGCCGATGATCTCCACCACCGTGAAGCTCGCCGTGAGGGCAAGCACCACGGAGAGCGCGCCGCGGTTCCTGTCCCGCGGGCTCGTCGCGTGCTCGTGTTCGTGGTGACCCATGGGCTTATTCTATCGCTCGGGGCCCCGAAGCAGCACCTCGCCCGTCGTTCCCGCTAAAGCGGGGATCCACAGTATGGCAGGCACCTGCGTGTTCGACCGGGAGCTATCTGCCCGGTTCCGTACTATCTAGCCGTCTTCCCGAGGGTAACCTCGAGCTGTGTCTCTTCACCGTTGCGGAAGACGGTTAGTGTGACCGTATCGCCCGGCTCGTGGTCGCGCAGGGCGCCGAGGAGGTCCCCGTAGCTCCTTACTTCGGCGTCGCCGAGGGCCGTGATTATGTCCCCCGTATGCACCCCGGCCTCTTGGGCTGCGCTACCAGGTACGACCCTCTCGACCAGCGCGCCCGAGTCCACGGGCAGGTCGAACCGTGCGGCGTCCTCCGGACTGAGGTCCGTCGTCATCACGCCGAGGTAAGGGGTCGTGACCTTGCCCGTCTCGATGAGCTGGTCAGCCACCGAGACTGCCGTGTCGGAAGGGATAGCGAAGCCGAGGTTTACCGCCCCGGTCTCGGCGGGCGGGAGGTAGGCGACGTTGATGCCGATGATCCCTCCGTCGCGGTCGGCCAGGGCCCCGCCCGAGTTGCCCGGGGAGATCGCCGCGTCGGTCTGGATGAGGTCCGACAGGGCGCTCCGCACCGCCGCCGAACTGCCGCTCGTTAGCTCGGGTGGGAACTCGCGGCCCACGCCGCTAACCACGCCAGAGGTTACGGTCGACTCGAAGCCGGAAGGGCTGCCGATGGCCACCGCAAGCTGGCCGACGACGGGGTCGCCCTCATCGAAGGTGGCGGCCGGAAGGTCATCGCGGACCACCCTTAGAACAGCGATCTCGGTGTTCGGGTCGGTGCCGACCACGCTGGCGTCCTCGATCGTGCCGTCGGCGAAGGCCACGTTTACGTTCGTGGCCCCTTCTATGACGTGGTTGTTGGTGACGATGTAGCCGTCGGGGCGGTAGATCACACCGCTCCCGATCTCCTCGCCCCTCTGGGTCCCTAGCGGCGTCTGCTCCACCGACTTGACGTTGACCTGCACTACGCTGGGTCCCACCTTCGAGGCGACCTGCGCGACCGGTTCGTCCGCCGGTATTCGGGAGGGGGATCGTGCCGTGTCGTCCTCCTGGGCCGCCGACTGCTTCTCCGAGCATCCCGCGAGCAGGACCGCGCCGAGCAATACGGCGAGCAAGGCGTGGCGCGCCTTGGATCTCGAGTTCAACGTGCCAGAACCTCCTGTAGGCTCCCGGAGCGCGTAGAGTTGGCTACAGAGTCTATACGAGATGCGTCCGAACGGTTGTATCCTCCTGGCGTGAACGCCTCGACCGACAAGAGGGAAGTACCCATCGACTTGGCCCGCTCGGGCGAAGCCCGTCACTTCGTTACCTGGAGGGGCGCCGCTGCAGGACTCGGCGGCGGAAGGCTGCACGAGTTGGCCGTCGCCGCCGAAGCCGTCATCACGGACGTCCTGCTCTCGGCACCAGACGGCGTCCTCGAAATAGAGTCCGAACACGACGAGGAATTCTTCCGTCTCTCCATCAAACACCCTGAGATAGAGCAGCGCCGAATGAGGGACCTCGAAGGCGTGCTAGAGCGGTTTCTCGACTGTCACGAGATCACCCCTACATGCGCGATGCTCGTAAAGCGGCTGCGTCAGAGCCCTACTCCCCGGAGCGGAGCGAACCGCTGAGCTCCGCTTTGACCTTCTCTTCTTCCCCTCTGAGGTAGAGGAAGACGTCCTGGGCGAAGCGTACGGCGTGCTCTTCGGGGAGGTTGACCCGGCGGTTGGCGAGAACCGACTCCAGCTCCCTGATGGCCGCGTCCGCCATCCCCACCATCGTCTCGGCCTCCCGCAACGTCTCCTCACGCTCCACGTCCGAGAGATCGTGGTTTCTCTTCGAGCGACCCTGGTGTTCCTCGAGCAAGTTTATGAAGTCCCTGATACCCACGGGGCGGGATTATATCGGTTCAGAGGCGTGACTCCAGGAAGATCTCCCGCGTCACCTCGTCCGAACCCTGGCTGCGGGCGTGTTCTTCGGCGAGCCTGCGGGCCCTAGCCCGCAGGAACAGGGGCACCGTCGCGGCCTCCTGCAACGCCCCGTCGGTCCACTGCATGTCGGCCTCGCCCGCGGGCACTACTCTCTTCTCCCGCAGTACGGTGTCGAGGGCGTCGGCAAGGACGCTGGAGCCGGCGTAGCCCATGAGCGGCCGCTCCACAAAGGGCTTGCTCATGACGGGAGGACAGAGGGGGAGAAAGGGCGCCCCGAGGGAGTCGGCCACGTCCACTTCCAGGTGTGTACCGACGATGAGATCCGGCTTCGCCGCTTCGAGGCGGGCCGCGACCTCGTGGGGATCCTCTTCGACGAAAGCCCCTTCTGTGAAGGTGTGAGCGTGGAAGAGGAAGTCCCTTTCGAGATGCGTTAGATACGTCCCGCAGGCGACGATCTCCAGCCCGACCTCGTGGGCCAGGGCGTAACCGAGGCCCAGGGGGTAGGTGAAGTCTCCGCAGATGGCGACCCTGCGATTCTGGAACGTCTCTGGTGGTTCGAGCCGGGCGTACCAGGGGAGCTTCGCCGTGCGGGCCAGCTCGGCCCAGATCGTACGCTGCACGGACTTCGGGTCGAGCTGGCACAGCTCGCCGACAGATCGCAGGACAGCGCCCGTCCCTGCGGCCCCGATCATCGGGGTCGTCACCCGGGGCATCCCGAGCTCGTCCTGCAAATAGAGCGTCGCAGACTCCCCGATCTCCCTGTAGAGGAGCACGTTGGCCCAGGCGCGCGGTAGGCGGCCGAGGTCTCCCGCGCTCGCCCCCAGCGGCACCCTGGCGTTGACCTCGACCCCGATCATGTCGAGGAGACGCTCGGCCTCAGCGTACTCGGACGCAGCGCCCGGCCCGAAGATCGGTGGCCCGAAGAGGTTGACCGTGGGGTAAGGACTCCTCTCGGGCCGGTCGCGCAATTTGGAGCGGATCAGATCCTCCAGCGCGAGCTCTGCGGCCTCGGTCTCCCTCATCCCCGGCTCCTCCCAGGGAAACGTCACCAGCAAGGGGGGTCTTCCCGTCCCTTCTATCTCGGGGAGGGTGGTGACAGAGATGCTATCCCCCGAGAGCAGGGAGGCCTCCGAGCGAACCAGGATGACGATCTCCGTCTTCGGGTGACGCCGGACGATACGGGAGAGGTCGCGGGCGAGGTTCCCCGGGGCCATCGAGTCGTCCGATCCCTCGCGCAGCGGGCTGAGCGTGACCGGCGCGGTCGCCCCGGTCCGCTCCCTGGCACCGTAGAGCGTACGAAAGTGCGTCTCGCCTGGCAGGGCCCTGAACAAGGCGTGTACGTCCCTGATGCTCGCGGCCAACCGCAGGGTGCCGAAGCTCTGCGGTCCCTCGTAGACGCCGCGCAGGAGCTTCACAGGTTCAGCGAGTCGAGGGTCTCTGCGCGTTCCATGGTACGCACCAGGAGTTCGAGGATGCGACGGGCCCCACCGTAACCGTACGGTCCGGCCCCGAGGAAGTCCCGCGGCGAGCGGCACAGGTGTCCGCGGGCGACCAAGGGCAACTGGAGGCCTGGGCTGGAGATCACCACGTCGGGCCTCGATTCGTCGATCCGATTCGTCTGCCCCCTGTGGTCCGGCGAGACGACGATGTCGACGTCGGGGCCGAGGGCCTGCAGCTCGACGGCCAGAAAGCGGCGGTCCAGCCGTGGCGCCCCGACCTCGAGCACGACGGCCCCCGCGTCAGCGAGGAAACGGGCGAGCGGGATCTCGAACCCCGTGTCTCCGGCGAAGAAGACCCTCTTCCCTCTTATGCGGTTCCTCAAGACCCCGAGGTCCTCCCACGCGGACCTGGCCCGCACGACCTCGCTGGTTCGGGTTCCGGCCTCCTCTGCCACGTCCTGGACAAAGCGGGCCGTGCCGTCGACCCCGATGGGCATGAGGGTCTTGACCACCGTCGCCCCGCGCCTCTCGGCGGCCGTCGCCGCCGAGGTCAGGTTCGGATCCATCACGGCCACGACCGTGCCCTCCCCGAGCGGCGGAAGCTCCTCTATCCTGTTCTCAGGTATGGCCCCTGCAACTTCGACACCAGCTCTAAGGAGTTCCGTGGCGAGCCCCCGTGCGGCTCCTGGTGTGAGGGTGCCACCGAGCAGCACCACGGGGCGTCCGTCGTCCGAGTCCGGCTCTTCGGTGCCCCGGCCGAGCAGGCCGTCGAAGAGCCCGCCGCGCTTCACGGGAGAAGCGGTCTCGACGAGGTCCGAAGTCCTTCTCCTCGGACAGAGCTTCACCAGGGTGGCGAGGACACCATCCTCTAGGTCGGTGGAGAGGGTGCCAGGCACTTCGCGGGTGGCCTCGGGGTCCACCACCTCAGCGGGCAGGTCGAGTTTGCGGGCCACGAGCGTGGCCTCGAAAGCCGCGTCGACCCCGAGCGCTTCCGCCGTGCGCCCCGCCACGAGCAGCACGAGCTTCGTGCCACGCAGTCCGGCTGCACTCTCCACGATGCGGGAGGCCAGGACGCCCTGCTGCGGTGGGTCGTCGGGGTCGATGACCGCGAAGATCACCCGCTGGTTGCGCCGGGAGGGTGGGAGGTTCGGAGAAGGCGCGGCAGGCAGGGACTGGACCAGGTGTGCTTCGGCCTGCGTGCCGACGACGACAAATAGCACATCGGGAAGCCTCTCGGCCAGTCCATTTACGGCATGCAATGGAGGGAGAACGTCCGGTATCCCCGACTCGTTGAGGATCGTCACTCTACGTTCCTATCTAGCGGAGGTCGACCTGATCCGCTTCGTCCCCACAGGAGGTACTAGTTTAAGGCGTTGAGGGTGTCCAGCGCCAGTAGCATCATGTTATCCACAGCATCACGCAGCTCCTCGTCGCTGATCCTGACTATCTCGGCGCCTATGGTGTCGGAGACGGTCAGCAAACATCCCGCCCTCACGCCGCGCATCGCGGCTATGGTAAAGATCGCCGCCGCCTCCATCTCGACGGCGAGAACCCCGAGATCTCCCCACAACGCCGCCGGTTCTTCGGTTGGATCGTAGAACAGGTCGGAGCTGACCACCTGCCCGACGAAGGTCCTCCGTCCCGCGCTCTCTGCGGCGTGGTGGGCGGCGTGGACGACGTCGAAGTGGGCCGCCGGCGCGTAAGGAACGCCGCGGGTTAGCGAGGAGACCGTACCATCCTGCGCGGCCGCCGAGGTCGCGACGATGAGATCCCCCAGCCGCAACTCCCTGCTGTACCCTCCGCAGGTACCGACCCTGAGAAGATTCGTGGCCCCGAGCTGTATCAGCTCCTCCGTCACGATGGCAGCGCTCGGACACCCCATACCCGTCGCCTGTACCGAGACCGGTTTGCCCCCATATGTACCCGTGTACCCGAGCATCCCGCGCTCCCCGGTTACGAGCTTTGCACCTTCGAAGAAATTCTCGGCGATGTACTTTGCCCGGCGGGGGTCGCCGGGCAATAGAACGCTCTCCGCGAAGTCCCCGGGCTCCGCGCGCACGTGAACAGGGCTCATTGCGACT
Source organism: Actinomycetota bacterium (assembly GCA_046732815.1). Classification (GTDB taxonomy): domain Bacteria; phylum Actinomycetota; class Rubrobacteria; order Rubrobacterales; family Rubrobacteraceae; genus Rubrobacter_D. Next base: position 8,705 of record JBKPNW010000295.1, read on the forward strand.
CCCTTCGTCGTCTTAGCATTTCAGCTTGTCAGCAAGCGACAGCCTGCGGCTGTCGCTTGTCAGCACTTCAGCTTAGTACGAATATCGACCTCGCGCTCTCACGCGAGATTCGCCCGCCGCGCTAGGCCGGTTGCCGGTAGCGGGCAGTCTCTAGCTGCCCCTGGCTGACATGCTGAGAGCCGCCTGAAGGGCGGCGTGCTGACAAGCTGACCAGCTACAAGATAGCAGGGGGCGGCTCTACGGGCTCGTCGGAGATTTCCAGGGCTTCGAGTAGGAGTTGCTCGGCTCGCTCCGCTGCGCGTTCGCCGTAGAGGCGGGCTATGGGTTGGTCTTCTTGGAGGGGGTCACCGGGCTTTACGAGGAGTTCGGCTCCGGCACCGGGGTCGATCCGGTCGCCCTTTTTCTCGCGGCCGGCACCGAGGGCGAGGGCTGCGCGTCCGATGGCGGACGCCCCGAAACGGGCCACGTATCCGCCGCGGGGGGACTTTACTTCGCTTACAGCGGCCGAGACGGGGAGGTCTTCGAGGGTCCCTGCGTCGCCGCCCTGGGCACTGATAAACTCACGGAACTTCTCGTAGGCCGCGCCCGAGGCGAGCGCGTTCTTTACGGCATGCTCGGGGTTCGATATGCCTTTTAGCTTAAGGAGAAGGGCCGCGACGTAGTTGACCTCGCTCATGAGGTCTGCGGGGACGGGCTCGTTCTTGAGTAGGAGGACGCTCTCGCGTACCTCGAGGGCGTTGCCGATGGCGCTACCTAAAGGGTTGTCCATGTCCGTGATCAGGGCCTCTGCATCGATACCGAGGTCCTCGCTCAGGCGTACGAGGAGATCGGCCAGTTCGCGGGCTTGTTCTGTGGTCTTCATGAAAGCCCCTGAGCCGCGTTTCACGTCGTAGAGCAGATGCCCCGCGCCGGTCGCGGCCTTCTTGGAGACGATAGAGGAGCCGATGAGCGGCAATGAGTCTACCGTGCCGGTCGTATCGCGGAGGGCGTAGATCTCCTTGTCAGCGGGTGCGAGGTTCCCCGCCTCGACTATGGCGAGCCCGACCTCCTCGACCTGGTCTCTGAACTGCTCCTCAGAGAGATGGCACGAGAAGCCAGGGATGGATTCCAGCTTGTCTACCGTGCCGCCGGTCGCGCCGAGCCCCCGCCCCGAGAGCTTGGCAACGGGAGCACCGCAGGCGGCCACGATCGGGAGCGCCGTGAGGCTCACCTTGTCCCCGACGCCGCCCGTGGAATGCTTGTCCACACACTCGGGGAAGGAGTAGATTTTGCCCGATTCGGCCATCGCCAGCGTCAGCGCGAGCGTCTCTTCGTAGCTCATCCCCTGGATGAACATGGCCATAAGTAGCGAGGCCATCTGGTAGTCGGGGACCTCTCCCTCGGTGTACCCTTCGACTACACCCCTAATTAGCCCGTCGGACAGTTTCCCGCCGGCCTTCTTGGTCTCTATGGCATAGACTATGGCGCTCATCTCAGGAAATCTCTCCCCGGAAGCGCGCCTTTGTCTGCCCCGAGCCACGCGGCGACGGAGGCCCCGACATCGGAGAAGCCCTCGCGAACGCCGAGGTGGTGTGGCTCGCCGTTGCCAATGACGAGCAGCGGGACCCTCTCGCGGGTGTGGTCCGTTCCCTCGAACGTCGGGTCGTTGCCGTGGTCCGCGGTGATGATCATGAGGTCTTCTGACGTAAGTGACCCGAGCAACTCCGGCAACCTCTCGTCGAAGCGCGCGATGTTTTCGGCCATGCCCTCGGGGTCGCGGCGGTGGCCGTATCTGGCGTCGAAGTCGACGAGGTTCGCGAAGATCAGGCCAGACTCCACGCGGCCTAGCGTCTGCACGATGGCATCTACTTTGGCGGCATCGTCCGGCGGGGCAGGTAGATGCTCCGTTATGCCACGGCCGTCGAAGATGTCCCGGATCTTGCCGACGGCCACGGTCTCGTGGCCTGCGACCTTTATACGGTCCAGGTAGGTCTCCGATGGCGGGGTAATGCCGTAGTCGTGGCGGTTCTCGTTCTCCCGCTCATAGGCGCCCGCCTCGCCGTGGAAGGGCCTGGCTATGACCCTTTCGACCATGATCTCATCCTCCCCGATGAGCATCTTGTGGGCTTTCTCGGAGGCCTCATACAACTCTTTGAGCGGGATCACGCCGGTGTGCGCGGCGATCTGGAAGACGGAGTCGGCTGAGGTGTACAGGATCCAGGCCCCGGTTCTCTCTTGCTCGGGACCGAGCTCCTCTATGATCTGCGTGCCCGAGGCCGGCCTGTTCCCGATGACCCCACGCCCCGTCTCGTGCTCGAAGCGGCGCAATATTTCGTCGGGGAAGCCTTCCGGATAGGTGGGGAGTGGGTCTTCTAGTATGAGCCCCATCATCTCCCAGTGTCCGGCCAAGGTGGCCTTGGCCGCCGATAGCTCGACCATCAGGCCGTAAGACGCTAGGGGAGACTCGGCCGGCATTAGGCCTTCGATCTCCTCCACGTTCCCGAGGCCGAGCTGCTGCAGGTTAGGCGCCACAAGGCCGCCAGTGGCCTTCGCCGTGTTCGCCAGGGTGTTGGAGCCCTCGTCGCCGAAGTCCGCCGCATCGGGGGCTTTACCAGCGCCGAGGCCGTCGAGCACGATCACCGCCGCCCTGCGCCCCATCTGCCTCCTTTCTGCTCCCGATCAGCTCTTCAGTGAGCATTTCAACAAGAAAACAAGGAGCTGACAAGGCGGCGGAGCCGCCGTGCTGAAATGCTGAAATGCTGACCAGCGCCTTCATCCGTTCAACGCCGGGATACGTAGGGTAAGTAATGTTCCAGACGGCGAACCGAGGAGCAGCATGGACTCCAGATGCGAGATCAAAATACGCGAGGCGACTGCCGAGGATTCTTCGGGGCTCTACGTGCTCGCCCGTGAGCTGGCCGAGACGGTCGGGGACTCGACGCCCGAGGAAGAGGCCGTCAGGGCGCGGCTCGAGGAGCTCCTGGACGAACCAAAGGCGCAGGTCCTCGTCGCCGAGAACGAGGCCGGGATCGTGGGAGGGGCGAGCTTCTGGATCAAACCCGACCTCGCCCACGGCGACACGGTCGTCGAGGTACCGATGCTCGTGGTCGCGGAGGACCACAGGCGGGCCGGGGTGGGCAAACTCCTGATGGAGGAGGTGCGCAACGTGGCTTCCGACCACGGCGCATCCCAGATCGAACTGGTCGCCACCCGCGCGAACGTGACGGCCCGAGAGTTCTACCGCTCCCTGGGCTTCGTCGAGGCCGACGTGGTCTCCCTGGAGTTCGTAGGCTCTCAGGAAGACCCACCCGAAGAATGACCCTCGCCAGTATCAGGTAATGCTCGTGAAGTAGTAGGCCGCCCCGAACACGACACCGACGGCCGCGCAGAACAGCACGGCCCTCGGCCTCCCGATCTCCTGTACCTCCGCGAGCCCTAGCGGCATCAGCACGAGCCCGGGGTAAGCCGCCCCCAATGGTCCGAGGACAGGGACGGCGGCGAAGGGCAGGTAGAAGCCAAGAGGGTACGCGAGTACCCTCCAGGTCACGACGTATCCGTACCTGCCACCGAGGGCGCCGAGATGGTAGAGGCCGGCCAGCAGAAACGAGAGCGGCAACGGAAGTACGACGGCTATCAGGGCAGGGTAGAGTCCCCAGAAAAGCAGCCACAAGATCGCGGCGGGCAAACCGGAGAAGATAAGAAAGAGGGCGGGCGCCCTCACATCCTGAACCCTTGGCAGCACCTCGAAGAACCTGACAGGGTGCGCTACCAGCGTCGCCAGCGTCCGCGCGTAGCTGGAGAAAGGCCGCGAGACGTCCCACTCGCTCGCGCCGCCCCTGATCGTGTCCCGCGTGTAGCCGCGTTTAGCCACGTGCTCTGAGTATACAGAGACCCCTCGGATAGGGCGGCGCGTCTACGTAGTATTCTGCCCCTGCGATGAATTCCTCCGGCGAAAGGTCAAGACTTCTCGGACGGTGGGGTCCGGCTTTGCCCGGGGCTGCGGTGGCGAGCTTCGTCGCCATCCTCTTTGCGGGAACCCTGGCGCCGACGGTTTTGCCGTACGGTACTCCCGACACGCTCGACTCCCCGATGCTGCAGGCCGAGGTCGCCGTGCTCGGGGTCGGCCATCCCACCGGCTACCCAACCTACATGGTGCTGACTCACCTCTTCACCTACCTACCGATAGGCGACCCCGCCTACCGGGTGAACCTCGCCTCCGCCGTCTACGCGGCGCTGGCCGTTCTTGTCGTGTACCTCGTGGGACTGCGGCTCGGCGGACGGGTCGTCGCAGCGGCGTCCGGCGCCCTGGCCTTCGGGCTCTCCGGGGCCTTCTGGAGCCAGGCCGTGATCGCGGAGGTCTACACCTTCGAGGCCCTCCTGGTGGCACTCGTAATCCTCTTCCTGTTACTCTGGCGAGACGGTCGCGATGACCGCTATCTGCTGCTCACGGCCCTCCTGGTCGGCCTCTCCCTCACCCACCACCTGACGAGTGTCCTGCTCGTCCCTGGCGCATTCGCCTTCGTGTTCCTTACCGACAGTCACGTGTATTCGAGGACAGGTCTGATGCTCAAGGGTCTCGGGCTCTTTTTGCTCGGCCTCCTTCCGCTCCTGTACCTCCCGATACGGGCCCTGATGCAAGCACCCCTGAACGAGGCCGATCCTTCGACCCCCTGGCGCTTCCTGCTCCTCGTCACGGGCGGCAGCTTTCTGGCCGAGTCTTCGGAGAAAGGGAGGCATTGCAGCCCTTCGAGCCTCGCGCTCGCCGACCCTTCTACCAAGTTGCACCTATTAGGGGATCACCTCATAGGGCAGTTCCCCCTCATCTTGATGGTGGTCGGGGCGCTGGCGGCCGTCTACCTGCTCTTTACGGACCGCGCGACGGCCGTTCTTCTCGGCACTCTCTTCTTCGGGTGCCTAGTCCAGGCCGCCGTCTACCTCCAGTTGGGGATAGAAGACTTCTACGTGTTCCTCATCCCTGCTTTTCTGGCCTTCGGTCTGTGTATCTCGGCGGGCCTCGGAGCCTTGCTGCGGTTGGCGGAGAGCCTGGCGATCGGCGCTACCTCCAGGGGCGCCTTACTCATTGTCCTCTGGGTCCTGATGCTATACGTACCGCTCTCAGGCGTGCGCGACGCTTACGCTGCGCACGATCGCAGCGGGGAATACGGTGGACGCAGGGCGATAGAGGACGTGGCCAGCAACGTGGAGAAGGACGCGACGGTGCTGCACCACAGGAGTCCGCTCTGGTACATGGTGCTCGTCGAGAGGAGAAGGCGGGATCTCACGCTCATCGACCCCTTCTGTACGTCGTGGGACCGCCACACCGATGTCGTCTGGCCGGATCAGATCGACGCTGCCGAGGCTGCCGATCGCTACGGTACCGACGACACCACCGGCGTCGAGGCCGCACGCAGGGCGGCCAGGACGGGCCCCGTCTACCTCCTGGCCAACGGCCGCGCCCGGTTGGAAGTCTTCAAGGATGCGGGCTTCGGCGTGGTACCTGTCGAAAAGGACGGCTTCCTCTACAAGCTGGTGCCCCGGGGGCAGGGGTGAGGAGCGCCGGCACATATCTTGATACGACGCTCACCTCCGCTCGGATTGCGCCGGGGCCGGCTTGCTTGCGACCGAGCGAAGCCTGACTGCCGTCAAGAACAGCCACAAGACGAACACACCGACGAAGAACCTCCATTCGAGCGCCCCCCACCACGCGGCCGAGCCCGTCGGACAGCACGGCACAACCGCAGGAGAGTTGAGGACGAACAGGCCGAACACGAATAGAAACAGCGTCGCCAGCCCCAGCGTCAGGGAAAGGGGCCAGAACGGACGCCACCTCTCGTCGCGCTCGAAGGCCCTCGAGAGAACGATCATCCCCGCGATCAGGCAGAAGATGCCCCCGAAGCCGGCCAGGCCGTGGATTATCCCGACGATGGTCGGGTTCTCTCCCTTGATGGCTGGTTCGAGGGAAGCGACGTCGGGGGCGAAGCGGAATATGCCGGCGAGGAGCCACCCGGCGCTGAAAACCCCAACCAGTGCGGAACCAACGCGCAACGCCCTCGACGGCATGACCACGCGGCGAAGACCGGCGGACAGTGCCATGGCGCCGAGTCCTAGGGCGATGAACCCGGCTATGGAGATGCTTCCGTAGGGGCCGACGCTGTAGGCGCTCATGGTGTTGCCGTAGAGCACGACATTGTCTGGGCGGAGGACGTGCATGGCGGCGATGGCCACGGCGTAGAACACGGGGCCGATAATCCCTACGGACGCGAGCCGGACCGTCCATGGGGTTGGCGGGGTTCCTGATGCTGTTCCTGCTCTGTCTGCTGGGCGTGTGGTCGACATTTCCGAAACTCCCTGTGACGAACCTTGTCACTCATCCCGCCGGGGCGGCTCGGCCAGATGGTGCGCCAGTTGCGATGGAACGGAGCCGGATCGCGATGACCCCTATCCATGCCAGCATCACGGCTCCTTCCTTTCTAGCGTATTCATGTAATATATAATACAATATATTACCAGGTTTCGCCTGCCGTAGGCCACCTTGGATCATCTATAATCTGAGCGGGTCACAATACGAGTTTCAGAGAGGTTGCGAACATGGCGAACGATCCCTTCGGCGCGCGCACGACGTTGCAAACCGGTTCCGGTGACGTAGGCATCTACAGCTTGAGGACCCTCGATGAGAACGTCGATGGAGACGTGTTCTCGCTACCCTTCTCCATCAGGGTGATGCTCGAGTCCCTCCTGCGCAACGCCGGTGGGAAGTTCGTCTCGAAAGAGGACGTGGAGGCGCTTGCCGGTTGGCCCGGGTCGGTCGGGGGCGAGCTCGCTTATCTGCCGGCCAGGGTCGTCATGCAGGACTTTACCGGGGTGCCCGCCGTCGTCGACCTTGCGGCGATGCGGAGCGCGATGGAGAGCGTGGGGGGGGACCCGGGTAGGATCAACCCGCTCGTGCCGACGGATCTGGTTATCGACCACTCTGTCCAGGTAGACGCTTTCGGATCTCCGGCTGCCCTCCAGTTCAACGCTGAGCGGGAGTTCGAACGCAACCGCGAGCGCTACGAGTTCTTGAAGTGGGGCCAGCAGGCCTTCGATAACTTCTCCGTCGTTCCTCCGGCTACCGGCATCATCCACCAGGTCAACCTGGAGTATCTGGCGAAGGGTGTGATCGTGAAGGACGGCGTCGCGATGCCTGACACGCTCGTCGGCACCGACAGCCACACCACCATGATCAACGGCCTCGGCGTGCTCGGCTGGGGCGTCGGGGGCATCGAGGCGGAGGCCGTCACCCTGGGCCAGCCCTACTACATGCTCGTCCCCGAGGTTATAGGCTTCAAGCTGACCGGCGCCCTCAGGGAGGGCGTCACGGCCACGGACCTCGTCCTGACCGTCACCCAGATGCTGCGCTCCCACGGGGTCGTGGGCAAGTTCGTGGAGTTCTACGGCGAGGGCCTGAGCAAGCTCTCGCTGCCCGACCGGGCCACCATCGCGAACATGTCCCCCGAGTTCGGGGCGACGTGCACGTTCTTCCCCGTAGACACTGAGACGCTCCGTTATCTGCGTGGCACGGGCCGCGACGAGGAACTCGTGGACCTGGTCGAGGCTTACAGCAAGGAGCAGGACCTGTGGCGCACGGACGAGACGCCCGAGCCGCGCTTCTCGGAGACGTTGGATCTGGAATTGGAGTCGGTGGAAGCGAGCCTGGCCGGGCCGCGCCGCCCGCAGGACAGGGTCGCCCTCGACGACATGCAGCCCTCCTTCCGGCAGGCGCTTGCCGAGATGGTAGACCCCGACCACCCGCTCCTCGGGAACGGCCACACGGACGCCTACAACGAAGCCGACGAAGAATCCTTCCCCGCGAGCGATACACCGAACCCTGACATACCGGTCGCCCGTGGCGGGGCTAATGAGGCCGAGGGCAAGGAGGGCGGTGCCGTCTCCACGGGTGAGAGCCACACCGCAGACGACACCGAGTCCTTCCCCGCGAGCGACGCCCCCGCAGGCGCCGCCGGCGTGACCGACGAGGGTGGGGGAGACCCGACGTCCGGTGGTGAGCCCGAGAACGGCAAGATAGAGGCCGAACCTGCGGGCGCCATCACGGTGACGGTCGACGGAGAGGAGCTCTCCCTGACGCACGGTTCCGCCGTGATCGCCGCGATCACGAGCTGCACCAACACGTCCAATCCTTCCGTGATGATGGGGGCCGGCCTGTTGGCCAGGAAGGCCGTCGAGAAGGGGCTCTCCGTCGCGCCTCATGTCAAGACCAGCCTCGCTCCGGGGTCCAAGGTCGTCACCGAGTATCTGCAGACCTCGGGGCTCCTGGATCCCCTGCAGCAATTGAGGTTCGACGTGGTCGGCTACGGGTGCACGACCTGCATCGGGAACTCCGGGCCGCTGGCCGAGGAGATCTCCGCCGCGGTAGAAGAGAACGACCTCGTCGTCGCCGCCGTCCTTTCGGGCAACCGCAACTTCGAGGGCCGCATCAACCCCGACGTCCGCGCCAACTACCTGGCCTCCCCGCCGCTCGTCGTCGCCTACGCCCTGGCCGGCACGGTGGACATAGACCTGTCTAAAGACCCTATTGGCGAGGATAATAGTGGCAACCCCGTGTACCTCCAGGACATCTGGCCCTCACAGGAGGAGGTGGCCCGCGAGATCGAGAACGCCCTCGACCCGGAGATCTACCGTGAGCAGTACGCCGACGTGTACACGGGCAACGAGCAGTGGAACGACGTGGAGGTGCCATCCGGCGACCTCTACGCGTGGGACCCCGACTCGACCTACATCCAGGAGCCCTCGTTCTTCAAGGACATGGGCCCCGAGGCCGAAGACCTGAAAGACATCGAGGGCGCGCGCGTCCTCGTGAAGGTCGGTGACTCCGTCACCACCGACCACATCTCGCCCGCGGGCGCCATCCCCTCGAAGATGCCGGCGGGGCGGTACCTGATCGAGAAGGGCGTGGACCCGCGCGACTTCAACTCCTACGGCTCCCGGCGGGGCAACCACGAGGTCATGGTGCGCGGCACTTTCGGCAACATCAGGCTCCGCAACCAGCTCGTGGACAAAGAGGGCGGCTACACCCTCCACCTCCCCGACGGCGAGGAGACCACCATCTACGAGGCCAGCCTGAAGTACGCAGAGGAGAACGTGCCGCTCGTCGTCCTCGCGGGCAAAGAGTACGGATCAGGCTCCTCACGCGACTGGGCCGCCAAGGGCTCGTTCCTGCTCGGAGTGCGGGCCGTCATCGCCGAGAGCTTCGAGCGCATCCACCGCTCGAACCTCATCGGCATGGGCGTCCTACCGCTCCAGTACGCAGAAGGTGAGAGCGCAGAATCCCTCGGTCTCACAGGCCACGAGTCCTTCCACATCGCCGGCCTCTCGGGCCTCGAGCCTGGTAAGCGGTTGACCGTGAAGGCCACCAGCGACGAAGGCGAAGAGAAGGAGTTCAACGTAAAGACGCGGGTGGACTCTCCGGTCGAGGTCGAGTACCTCCGCAACGGTGGCATCCTGCAGACCGTCCTGCGCCAGATGCTCGCAGAGTAGAGCTCGGAACAGGGAGGAGTCCATGCCAGAGAAGGTCCTCGTTACCCGGACGATTCCCGAGGTCGGCCTCCGGCGCCTCGAAGAGTTTGACGTCACCGTCCTCTCGGAGAGCCCACCCGAGCGCGGCGAGCTGCTCGAGGCCGTGCGCGGTGCGGCCGGCATCCTGCCGACCGTCACCGAAACGGTGGACGCGGAGTTGATGGATGCGGCCGGGGATGACCTGAAGGTAGTCGCCAACATGGCCGTCGGCTACGACAACGTAGACGTGGAGGCCGCGACCGAGCGCGGCGTCGTAGTGACCAACACCCCCGAGGTCCTGAACGAGACGACAGCCGACACCGCCTTCATGCTGCTGCTCGCCGCCGCGCGCAGACTAGGCGAAGCGGAACGCCTCCTGCGCTCCGGCGGGTGGGAGGCCTGGGGGCCGATGCAGCTCACGGGCCCCGACGTGTGGGGCAAGAAGCTTGGGATCGTAGGATTCGGCAGGATTGGACAGGCCGTAGCCCGCCGCGCGAGGGGTTTCGACATGGAGGTCCTCTACCACGATCAGTACCGAAACGAAGAGGCAGAACGCGAGCTGGAAACACGCTATCTCGAACTCGAGGTGCTACTGGGGACGTGCGACTTCGTCTCCATCCACACGCCGTTGACGCCTGAGACCAGGCACCTGATCGGTGCGGGAGAGCTAGAGAGGATGAAGCCCGAGTCCGTCCTCGTCAACTCTTCGCGCGGGCCCGTCGTGGACGAGAGCGCCCTGGCCGACGCCCTCGCCGAACGACGCATCTTCGCCGCCGGGCTTGACGTCTACGAGGATGAGCCCGAGGTTCATCCGAATCTCCTGGAACTGGAGAACGTCGTCCTCGCCCCGCACATCGGCAGCGCCTCCATCGAGACCCGCGACAAGATGGCCGTCCTCGCGGCTGAGAATATTGTCGCTGTACTCTCCGGCGAGGATCCGAAGACACCGGTTGGCAGGTAAAGAGCCCGGCCATGACGGAGCCGATTCGAGGAGGTCTAGTCGGGTATCGTTAGCTTCTCCAACCCTTCCTCCGCCGGAGGAAAACGTGGTTTCATCGCTCCTAGGGTATCTGCGATGGTGCGGGCGACGACGAGGTTGCGGTACCACTTCTTGTTGGCGGGCACGACGTACCAGGGGGCGTGTTCGGTCGAACACTTGCTGAGTACGTCCTCGTAAGCCTGCTGGTAGGCGTCCCAGAAGGCGCGTTCCTTTATGTCGGCCGAGGAGAACTTCCATCGCTTGTTCGGATCGCCGAGGCGGCGTTGGAGACGCCTTTTCTGCTCGTCTTCGGAGATGTGCAGGAAGAACTTCAGGACGGTTATGCCGTCGAGCGTAAGACTGCGTTCGAAGGCGTTGATCTGCTCGTAGCGCTCTCTCCAGATTTCTTCCAGGACCAGGTTTTTGACGCGGACGACGAGCACGTCCTCGTAGTGGGAGCGGTTGAAGATACCGATCCTACCCCTGGCGGGAACGCTCTTGTGGTAACGCCACAGAAAGTCGTGATTGGCTTCCTCGGCGCTCGGGAACTTGAAGGAGGATACCCTGCATCCCTGCGGGTTGACGCCGCTGAAGACGTGCTTGATGGTGCCGTCTTTCCCTCCCGTATCCATGGCCTGCAACACGATGAGCAAACCCCGCTCGTTCTCCGCGTAGAGGCGCTCCTGGAGGTCCTGTATGCGTCTGCGCTGCTTCTCCAACTCCCTGGCGGCGTCTTTCTTCTTCTTGTAGTGTTCGGTCTGCTCGGGATCTATCGTCGCCAGAGACACCTTTGCGCCAGGCTCGACCCGGAAGCTGGGGTAGTCCTCCCTCGTCCTGGTAGCTTCGTCTTGCGGGTTGCCGTTCTCGCTCAAGACACTCCTTCCCGCCCGGTCAGGGAAGACGCTGCGAAGATATCAGTCGTCAGTGACGAAGATCGAACGCGCCAGCGCCTCCCCGAGAGCGTAGACCTCCGCGTCTTCGTCCTCGACGATCACGACGCCGTCGAGGTCTCGCACCTCCCTGACGGTCAACCACCTCCCGGGGACGAGGTTGCGATCGCCGAAGTAGTCGAGCATCGCGGCGTCCTCGTCCCTGACCTTCGAGATGTGGACTCGCTGCCCCGCTACGGCCTGGTTCAGGGTAAAGGAGTCGTCGACCTCCAGAGTTCCTTCGGCCGAGGGGATGGGGTCCCCGTGCGGGTCGTGATCCGGATGCCCCAACAACTCCGCCAGGCGCTCGGTGAACCCGTCCGAAACGGCGTGTTCCAGCCGCTCGGCCTCCTGGTGTACCTCCTGCCAATCGTAACCAAGGTGCTCGAGCAGGAAGGTCTCGATCAGACGGTGCCGACGTACCAGCCTAAGGGCCTCTCCCCGGCCACGCTTGGTTAGTGTGGCCCCCCTGTAACGCTCGTAGCTGACGAGGCCCATCTCCTGTAACCTCGCGAACATGTTGGAGACCGAGGCCGGCGAGACGGAGAGCCGCGTCGCCACATCCTTGGTCGAGGCGGCGCCACCAGACTCAACCGCGAGCTCCCAGACGGCCTTCAGATAATCCCCGACCGAGGAAGACGGGGGACGAGTCTCCGCCAGATCATTCATCTCAACGCCCATATTAAACGATGCAACCCCTTTAACAAGAGCAGACCGCCTTGACTATTCATCATAACTCAATATAAGATTAGCCAAGGCTAAATTCAAGATGAGATAGAGGTTATCATGAACGGACGGACGGATGAGGTAATAAGAGGTGTCGAGGGCGTATTACCGGGGGAGAGTGCGACAGCACGGGCTGCCCACGAGTCGCTGAAGGGCCACCGGAGGGGGATTCGCAGGCTACTGCCCTTTCTCGGGCCGGCGTTCATCGCTGCAGTCGCTTACGTGGACCCTGGGAACTTCGCTACGAACATCTCGGGTGGGGCGCAGTTCGGGTATCTGTTGTTATGGGTGATACTGACCTCCAACCTGATGGCGATGCTCATCCAGTCGATGTCTGCGAAGTTGGGGATCGCCACGGGCAAGAACCTCCCCGAGGTTTGCCGGGCGCGGTTCCCGAGGCCCGTGACGTTCTTGCTCTGGGTCCAGGCCGAGATCATAGCGATGGCCACGGATCTGGCCGAGTTTATCGGGGCCGCGCTAGCCTTGAATTTGCTCTTCGGGATACCACTTTTTCCTGCCGGGTTGCTCACGGCCGTCGGGGCTTTCGGGATACTCGAGTTGCAGCGCAAGGGCTTCAGGCCGCTGGAGGCGGTCATCACGGCCATGGTCGGGGTCATCGTGATCGCCTTCGCCTTCCAGATGTTCTACGCCGAGCCCGAGGCAGACAGGATACTCGCGGGACTCTTTACCCCGGGGTTCGCCGGGACCGAGAGCGTGCTGCTGGCGGCGGGGATACTCGGCGCCACGGTCATGCCGCACGTCATCTATTTGCACTCGGCGCTTACCCAGCGCAGGGTAGTGGGCAAGACTGAAGAGGAGAAGCGCAGGATCTTCCGCTTCGAGCTCGTGGACGTGGTCATCGCCATGGCCATCGCCGGGACCATCAACGCGAGCATGCTCATCATGGCCGCCGCCCTCTTCCACTCGGCCGGGCTGACGGGTGTAGGCGACATAGACAAGGCCTTCGAGCAGTTGCGCGTACTGGAGGGCTCCACCCCGGCCATCCTGTTCGGGGTCGCCCTGCTCGCCTCTGGACTGTCGAGCTCTTCCGTGGGAACTTTGAGCGGGCAGGTCGTCATGCAGGGCTTCATCAACAGGCAGATACCATTGTTCTTGCGCCGCCTGATCACCATGATGCCGGCCCTGATCATCCTCGCCATCGGCCTCAACCCCAGCCGTTCGCTGGTCATAAGCCAGGTGGTGCTCTCCTTCGGCATCCCGTTCGCGCTCATACCGCTGCTCATCTTCTGCCGCAACAGGAACGTCATGGGTACCCTCGTCAACCACCGTCTCACCACGACCATAGCGACGGTGGTCGTCTTCTTGATCGTGTCGCTAAACGTATTCCTGCTGTACCAGACCTTCTTCGGTGCATGATCCCGGGCTGATGGTGATGCCCGCCATCGGCCGCCCTTGAATCGCCGCCCCCTGGAGCGGAAGATGTACGCCATGAAGGGGAAGTCGACAGCATGAGGCTCGTCGCGCTGCGGGGCCAGGTGGTTACGGACTACGAGGTCTGGCCCGGTGGCACGCTCCTCCTCAGCGATGGGTCCATCGCGGACGTGAGCCCGGATGACTCTCTGGTCACAGAGGCGCACGAGGTTCATGATCACCCCGAGTCCCTGATCCTGCCCGGCTTCGTCGACCTGCAAGTGAACGGGGCTTTCGGTGTCGACGTCGCCTCGGAGAGCCCGCGCCTCCCTGAACTCTCCAGAGCACTGCTCTCGACGGGGACCACCTCATACCTGCCCACGGTCATCTCTTCGCCCGAGGGCGTCTACGAGGAGGCCCTGCCGGCGATCGGCGCCGCGGAGGCCCCCCACGAGCCGGGTGCCGAGGTGCTGGGCATCCATCTCGAAGGACCCTTTATAAGCGTGGAGAAGAGGGGCGCGCACGCCGCGGCCCACATCTTGAGTCCCGATGCACAGTTGCTCGCCCTTCTCCTCGACCTCGGGCCGGTGCGCATGGTCACGCTAGCCCCCGAACTGGAGGGCGCAGATAGACTCTCCGCCCTCGCCGCGAACCGCGGGGTGGTGGTCTCGGCCGGCCACTCCGACGTCGCCTTCGAACCCGCCTACGATGCCCTGGACGGGCAAATCGCCGGCGTCACGCACCTCTTCAACGGCATGAGCGCGCTGCACCACCGTGAGCCCGGGCTGCCGGGGGCCGCCTTCGCCCACCCGAGGACCGTCTGCGGCCTGATCGCCGACGGGGTGCACGTCCATCCCGAGATGGTCGGGCTCGCCTTCCGTATGCTCGGTCCCGACCGCCTTTGCCTCGTCACCGACGCTATTGCCGCGGCGGGTATGGAGGAAGGCGAGTACCGCCTGGGTACCCGCATCGTGTACACCGAAGGCGGCGTGCCCAGGCTCGGGAGCGGGTCTCTCGCCGGGAGCGTGCTGACCATGAGGGAGGCCTTTATGAACATCCTGGCCTTTACCGGTTGCACCGTCGCCGAGGCCGCGCGTATGACCTCTACCACTCCGGCGAGGCTCGTAGGCGAGGGCCGCCGCAAAGGCCGTCTCGCCCCCGGCTACGACGCCGACGTTACCATCCTAACGCCAGACCTCTCCGTGGAGGCGGTGTGGCGGGGTGGCAAGGTGGCCTACTCCCCGGGAGGCGAATGAGAAGGACGTTCCACGCCGTTACGGTCGAGTGCGTACAGGGAGACATAACCTCCCAGGACGACGTGGACGCCGTGGTCAACGCGGCGAACGCGCGGCTCGAGCCCGGCGGAGGGGTCGCGGGAGCCATCCACCGCGCCGCAGGACCCGGTCTCGCCGAGGAGGCCAGGCCGCTCGGCCCCATTCAGCCCGGTGAGGTCGTCATAACCGGCGCGCATGGGCTCCCGAACCGTTACGTCGTGCACACCCTGGGACCCGTCTACGGTCAAGACCGCCCCGAGGCGGAGCTTCTCGCAAACTGCTACCGGAACTCCCTCGCGCTCGCTGAGGAGAACGGGATAGAGTCCATCGCCTTCCCCGCCATCTCGACCGGGATCTTCGGCTACCCTGTCGATGAGGCGGCGAGGGTAGCGCTCAGGACGATACGGGATGAGGCGGAGAGGCTCGAACGGGTGCGCCTCATACGGTTCGTCCTCTTCGGTGAGAGAGACATCGAAGTCCACGAGGCCGTACTCTCCGAACTCGAATAGTCAGCCTTCCAGGGTCTCTTCATCGTAGCCGAGCTCGGAGAGTATAGAGGCGTTGTGTTCTCCGACCTCGGGGATCGGGGCCATCACCGCCTCTGCGCCGGACATGGCCGCCGGCGGGAGGAGGGCGTGGATGGGTCCCACGGGGGAGTCCACCTCGCGCCAGCGGTCGCGGGCCCGCAGCTGCGGGTGATCCAGGAACTCGCGTATCGACCTTTGCCTGGCGTTGGCGATCCCCGCCTCTTCGAGCTTCTCTATGACCTCTTCGGCCTCGAGCTGACCGAAGGTCTCTTCGATCTCCTCGCAGAGGGCTTCCCTGTTGGCGAGCCTGTCAGAGTTACTCGAGAAGCGCTGGTCTTCGGCCAGGCTAGGACGCTCGAGCACGGCCCCGCAGAACTTCTCCCATTCCCGCTCGTTCTGGATGCCTAGGAACACTACTTCGCCGCCCGCGCACGCAAAGGGGCCATAGGGGGCTATGGAGGAGTGGCTGGCGCCGTTACGGGCCGGTTCTCCCTCCCCGTACATGGCGTAGTAGGCGGGGAAGCCCATCCACTCGGCGAGCGCTTCGAAGAGGGAGACCTCGATCGAGGCTCCCTCGCCGGTACGTTCGCGCCGGAACAGCGCAGCCAGGATGGTCGAGTAGGCGTACATCCCGGCCGCTATGTCGGCGACCGCGATACCGGCCTTCGATGGTGTCTCCGGTGTGCCGGTGACGGAGACGACCCCGGCCTCGCACTGTACGAGCAGGTCGTAGGCTTTCTTGTCCCTGTAAGGGCCCGTCGCGCCGTAGCCCGAGACGTCGCAGACGATGAGCCTGGGGTGGCGTTCGCGCAAGGATTCTGTTCCGAAACCGAGCCTTCCTGTGGCACCCGGCGCGAGGTTCTGGACGAAGACGTCGGCATTGTCAAGGAGCTGGTTCAGGATTTCGCGGGCGCGTTCTTGTTTGAGATCCAGGGTCAGGGACTCCTTGGAACGGTTGAGCCACACGAAATGGCTGGAGAGCCCTCTGGCCCTCGTGTCGTAGAGACGGGCGAAGTCTCCTTTGCCGGGACGCTCCACCTTGATCACCCGCGCGCCGAGGTCGGCGAGCTGACGCGTGGCGAAGGGCGCTGCGACCGCCTGCTCCAGGGAGATGACCGTGATGCCTTCGAGCGGCAACATGGTCAGAAGGACCTCGCGAGGCCGGGTACGTCCCCGGCGCTTACGTCCGTGAACAGGAAGACGACCGTCCCTGTGGGCTGTCCCGTCATCTCAGGGTTAGCCCTCGGCGGGCCTGGGGCGCTGGATTCTCGGTGCATGTTCCCGCTTGTAGATCATGACGGTCCTCTTGAACGTGATGACGACCGTTCCCTCCTGATTGAAGCCGGTAGTTTTGACCGTCAGGATGCCAACATTGGAGCGGGATCTCGACTCGCGCCTTGCGAGTACCTCGCTTCTCGAATAGATCGTATCCCCCTCGAAGACGGGGGCGGGAAGTCTCACTTCATCCCACCCGAGGTTGGCGAAGACATTCTGGGAGACGTCGCCCACGCTCTGTCCGGTCACCAGGGCGATGGTAAAGGTGGAGTCGACGAGTGGTCTGCCGAACTCCGTCTGGGCAGCATAGGTGTGATCTACGTGAATGGGGGCCGTGTTCTGGGTAAGGAGCGTAAACCAAAGGTTGTCGGTGGTCGTCACGGTGCGACCCAGAGGATGTTCGTAGATATCTCCGACCTCGAAGTCCTCGAAGAAGCGTCCCCGCCAGCCTTCTGTTACGGACATCTGCCCCCCTCGAATACTCGCCCTCATGGGTTGATTCTACCGCTACCCGGGTCCGGTTAAAGTCCCTATCGGATGCGCGCGCGAGCCCCTGCCTCACCTTCCTGGAGGGTTGTCGCCGTCGCCGCCAGGGAGTGGGCCAAGCTCAACCCGAAAGCTTTCCTGCCCGAGGATCTCACCGTCGAGGACGTACTCTCCTCGCGCCCGGTCTCCTCGCCCCTGAGTGTCCGCGACTGCTGCCTCGTCACCGATGGCGGCGGTCGTGACGGGCGCCGAGAGGGCCGGGGATCTCGCACATCCCCCCGTCTTCCTGCTCGGGGCCGGGGAGGCCCACTGGCACCGCAACATGAGCCAGATGCCCGACCTCACGGTCTCGGCCGCCGCGGAGTCGGGGCCGCGGGCCTACGCCATGTCTGAGAAACGGGGAAGCGTAAAGCGGCGTGGTAAAATCCGGGCATGACTGATACGCCAAGGAAGATACAGAAGACGGAAGAGGAGTGGCAGGATCAGCTCACCCCGGAGCAGTACCGCATCACGCGGATGAAGGGCACGGAGCGGCCCTTCAGCGGTGAGTACAACGACAACAAGGAGGAGGGGATCTACCGCTGCGTCGCCTGCGGAACGCCCCTGTTCGCGTCGGACAGCAAGTACGATTCCGGCTCGGGCTGGCCGAGCTTCTGGCGGCCGCTCGACGAAGCGAACGTGGAGACGGAGGAGGACCGCAGCCTCTTCATGCGCCGCACGGAGGTACTCTGCGCCGTCTGCGGCGCCCACCAGGGACACGTGTTCGAAGACGGACCGGCCCCCACGGGCCAGCGCTACTGCATCAACTCCGCCGCCCTCCGCTTCGACCCCGAAGCCGCAGCGGAGTAGCCAGAAGTCGTAGGGACGCCTCCTGCCTGGCGGCAGGGGGCGTTTTTGTGTGTTCTGATCCATCCGGCGAAGGGTGCTTCCTCTAAGCTTGCCCCCAGACAACATCTCTGGAGGTAGGTGCCGCATGGCGACGCGAAAGATACGAGAAGAACGCGTACAGGACCTGAACGAAGAGGGAGTCGGGGACGGCGACTACATCCTGTACTGGATGCAGTCCTCCCAGCGCGCCGCGCAAAACCACGCGCTCGAGTACGCCGTGCAGCAGGCGAACGACCTGGGCCAGCCTCTGCTCGTGATCTTCGGCCTCACCGACGACTATCCCGAAGCAAATCTCCGTCACTACGCCTTTATGCTGGAGGGATTGAAGGACGCCCAGGAAGCCCTGAAAAAGCGCGGCATCAAGATGGTCGTCCGGGAGGGATCGCCCGACGAGGTGGCCCTCGAGGCTGGCAAACATGCTTCCATAATCGTCACCGATCGTGGCTACATGCGTCCGCAGAAAAGGTGGCGTGAGCGGGTCGCCAGAGAGTCGGGATGCCGCCTCACGCAGGTCGAGTCCGATGTGGTCGTGCCCGTCGAGCTCGCCTCGGACAGGCAGGAGCACGCGGCTAGGACGCTCAGGCCCAAAATAGGCGAGTACCTCGAAGAATTCCTGGTCGAACTAAGACCGACCAGGCCGGAAAAGCGGTCGCTGAACCTGCGGGCCGACGGCCTCGATCTCTCCGACATCCCGAAGCTGCTCGACGGGCTGGACCTCGACAGGAGCGTGGGCACTTTAAGTCACCTGTACAAGGGTGGAACCTCCGAAGCCAGGAAGATGTTCCGCCGCTTCCTCAAGAACAGCTTCGACGACTACGTCGCACACCGCAACCAGCCGCAGACCGACGATGTCTCGCACATGAGCAAATACCTCCATTTCGGTCACATCTCCCCGATCTGGCTCGCCCTCCAGGCACGCGAAGCCAGTACGAAAGAGGACAACGTCGAGTCTTTCGTCGAGGAGCTGGTCGTGAGGCGCGAGCTCTCCATGAACTTCGTCTTCTACAACAAGGACTACGACTCTTACTCGAACCTCCCCGACTGGGCCAGGAAGACGCTCGCAGAGCATAAAGGCGACGAGCGGGACTATATATACACGCGAAAGCAGTTGGAGGATGCCGAGACGCACGACGAGTATTGGAACGCGGCGATGAAAGAGATGGTCCATACCGGCTACATGCACAACTACATGCGGATGTACTGGGGGAAGAAAATCCTGGAGTGGTCCAATACTCCCGAGCACGCCTACAGGACCACGCTCTACCTCAACAACAAGTACTTCCTCGACGGCCGCGACCCGAACTCCTTCGCCAATGTGGCCTGGGTCTTCGGCCAGCACGACCGCGGCTGGACCGAACGCGGGGTCTACGGCAAAGTCCGCTACATGTCGGCGGGCGGCCTGGAGCGCAAGACCAAGCCGGACGAGTACGTCGAGAAAGTCGAGAAGAAGATCGGGGCTGACTCCTGAGGCTCGTCTATACTTCTGCCCGAAAGGCTCGAAGGGCGGAGGCAAGGCTCCGGGGTTGAGAGTGGCAAAAGACAGCGCCGCCCACGAAACGGACGTGGTCGTAGGCGAATACGAGATAGACAGACCCTTCTCCAGCCTGCTCTCGACCACGCGGGACGTGCTCTTCTCGCCGCGGCGCTTCTTCGACGGGTTGCCGCCGGACGGACCGCTCGGGGCCCCCTTGCTCTACTTCCTGATCTGCTCGGCGATCACGGCGATCATCAACACTGTCGCCACCCTCGCTTTCCTTGCCGTGCCCGCAGGAATGGCGCTGGCTACCGGCTCATGGGACGCGGGACTAGTCGTGCGCCTCCTGGCGATCTTCGTACTCGCATCGTTGGTGGCTGTGCCGGTGTTGTTTGTGGTCGGTTTCTTCGTATCGGTGCCGATCCAACACCTCCTCATCCTTCTCGTGGCCGGGCGGGATCAGAAGGGTCTGTCCGCCACCCTGCGCGTCTCCTGCTACTCGGTGGGGGCCCCGGTCGCGGTGGCCTGGATACCCCTGGCCGGCATCCTGGCCATCTTCTACTGCTTCTACCTGCACGCGACGGGCCTGAAACGGGTGCACGGGATCTCGACCGGCAGGTCTATCGGGGCCACCCTGATGCTCACGACGCTCTTGCTCGTTCTGGCCATAGCCCTGGCCGTCTACGACTACAACGTGATCCGGGAAGCCATGAAATAGCATTTCAGCACTTCAGCATTTCAGCTAGACAGCAATTCAGCTTTTTCCGTTTGCTGACTGGCTGACAAGCCGCCGCAGGCGGCGTGCTGACTAGCTGACCAGAGCGGTTTCAGGAAGTTTACTTCCTGAAACCGCTCCAACGCTCGCGGCCTTCACGGTAGAGGTCGCCACCGTGGAGGTCGTTCACGACGACTACCGGGAAATCCTCGACGACGAGGCGACGGATCGCCTCGGCCCCCAGATCCTCGTAGGCGACGACGTCGGCCTCCTTGACGCAGTCAGCCAGGAGCGCCGCCGTGCCCTCGACGGCCCCGAAGTACACGCAGCCGTGCTCCCGCATCGCCTCGCGTACGGCCTCCGAACGCGAACCTTTCCCCACTATGCCCCTCAGGCCACGTTCCACGAGCATCGGCGAGTGCGGGTCCATCCTCGATGCGGTCGTCGGCCCCGCTGGTCCTAAAGCGTGACCAGGACGCGCCGGGGCTGGCCCTGTGAAGTACACGACCTGGCCTTCGAGGTCGAAGGGGAGTGGATCGCCCGCCTCTATCGCCTCTTTCATCCTGGCGTGCGCCGCGTCGCGGGCCGTGTAAAGCACCCCGCTCAGGCGCACGACGTCGCCGCTTCTCAAGGGCTCGATGTCCTCCTTCGAGAGCGGCGCTTCCAGCCGAACGGGCTCCTGGCTCATAGCTGCACCGAGGCGGTGCGGTGGGAGTGGCAGTCCAGGTTGACGGCGACGGGGAAGGCAGCGATGTGGGTCGCGAAGCTCTCGACGTGGACGGCGAGCGCCGTCTGCGTGCCGCCGTAGCCGGCGGGACCGATGCCGGTGGCGTTGATCTCTTCGAGAAGTTCGCGCTCCAGGATCGCCAGTTCGGCGTCGGGGTTGGGCTCGCCGGACGGACGGGTGAGCGCTCGTTTGGCGAGCATCGCGGCCTTCTCGAATGGCCCGCCGATACCCACCCCGACGGTGAGCGGCGGGCTGGCGTTCGGGCCGGCCCTCTCGATGGTCTCGACGACGAACCGCTTCATCGCGGGGAGGCCTTCCGCTGGCGTGAGCATCTTCAGGGCGCTCATGTTGTCGCAGCCGGCGCCCTTGACGAGCATCGTCAGTTTGAGGCCGTCGCCGGGGACGGGTTCGTAGTAGACGATGGCGGGGGTGTTGTCGCCGGTGTTCGTCCTGTCCACGGGGCTCCTGATGATGGACTTTCTCAGGTAGCCCTCCTCGTAGCCGCGGCTGACGCCCTCGTCTATGGCGTCCCCGATCTCGCCGCCCGAGATCCTGACTCCGCTACCCATCTCTACGAAGAACACGGCGTATCCTGTATCCTGGCAGAAGGCGATACACCGCTCGCGGGCGACCTCGGCGTTTTCCAGGAGCCTCTCGATCACCTCGCGGCCGAGCTCCGATTCCTCGTCGCCTAGCGCCCGGCGCAAAGCCCGGAGATGATCCTCGGGCAGCCGCGTGTTCGCCTCGATGCACAGGTCGCGTACCGACTCGATGATCACAGCGGTCGGTATCTCACGCATCTTCACCTCCCTTGCCTCTTCGGACAAAGGTTAGCATCGGAGGCGTCCGAGTTTTCCTCTAGCGGGGCGATGAGCTCGAGGGGCGCGGTTCTCGTAACGCTTTTCGTAACGATCGGCGGACGAACGTACACCGGCTCGTAAGATGGCGTTTGGGCGACGATATATGAAAGACCGGGCAAATTTAGCCTATTTGGGGGATGCGACGAGCATCGTAGCGTGTAATGCTGACCAACGCGGTTTCAGGAAACCGCCGGGAGAGGAAGCTGGCAACCGGGTCGTGAGGGGGCGACGCACGGAGGGAGACGTGAGAAAATTACCTTGTAGATTCTCGATAGAGACATTTCGTAACGCTTTTCGTAACGTCTGGGAGACGTTTACCGGCTAGAATCAGGGGTGAGGAGGTCAAATGACGACACAGGAGAGAAGCAGACAAGGTTTCTGGCAGAGCCTCTTCGGGCGTGACGAGAAGCAAGAACCCCCAGAGGAGATCCCCGAGCCGGTCGTGGAGACTCCCCTTCAGGAAGCAGGGCCGGAGCTTGAGATAGCGCCCAACGACCCCATCGTGGCCTATTTTGCCAGCGCCTCGGGGGTGGTCGAGATCGACAAGCTCGACCTCGATTCGCCCGCCCTTGCGGCCATGAAGGCGGCCGACATCAAGGTGGTCGTGCCGCTGGTAAGCCAGGGCGAGTTGATCGGGCTCCTCAACCTGGGGCCGCGTCTGTCCCAGCAGGAGTACTCGGCCGACGACAGGAAGCTGTTGAACGACCTCGCCACCCAGACCGCACCGGCCGTGCAGGTAGCCCAGCTCGTTCGCCAGCAACAGCAACAAGCCCAGGAACGCGAGCGCATCGAGCAGGAGCTCAGGGTCGCGCGCCTGATCCAACAGACCCTGTTGCCCAAGGCGGTGCCCGAGCTCGGCGGCTGGGATGTAGCGGACTTCTACCAGCCGGCCCGCGAGGTAGGCGGTGACTTCTACG
>JBKPNW010000296.1:0-2606 GCA_046732815.1 Actinomycetota bacterium
AGGAGCTCTACTCCTTCGTGGGCACGGGGTGGGAGCGGGAGGACGACATCACCCTCCTTACCCTACGATGTCCAGCCGAGAACAAGCCAACCCACCTTGTGCGGGCGACAGGAAGTTCGCGAGCGATCCCTAAAACCGGTACCCTAGAAGCTTAGCGGCTCTAGAGACCACCAGGCTCCTGAGCAGATTTAAACAAGTCGGAAGTTCACATACGAAATCCTGCACAGCCCCGGTCCTTTAAGGCTACAAACACCCTGGAGCTCTTCACGAGTACGGGCGGGCTACCACAAGATGTTGGGGGTGCGGATAAACATGCGGGATGGTGCATATCTTGGTTCCCGATTCTAGTTACCAAGCAGCACGCTTTCTCACGCCACTTGTGGTGCACGGAAGCTCCAGAAGGCGTTTCCTTTGCGCCTGTGGGGGTGCCCTTGACTTGTGTAACCGTTCCGCCGAAGGTAGCATGCGGGGCCCAAGCTAGGGAAGGAGAGGGGAAGTGTGTTCCGAGTGTTTCGAAACTCCGCCTGACGAAGTAGAGCCGACCTCAAGTATGAACTCGAGCATGCACCGCCGAGATTTTCTGAGACTCGGCGGTACTGGGCTGGCGGGCGCGGTCTTGCTAGGAAGCGCAAGCGGGCGGGTCCTTGCCCAGGCGAGGACTCCTTTGAGGAGCGAGTTCCAATCCGCGGCTGCCAAGCACAAGGTTCCGCAAGAGCTGCTCATGGCCATGGGCTACGTCAACACGCTCTGGGAGATGCCCCCGCCGGAGGCCAGCGACTACGTGCCCGGAGATCTTCACGGACGCGGGACCTACGGCATCATGCAACTCGTGCAGAACCCTTGGGAAGATACCTTGGGCTGGGCGGCCAACCTGACCGGCCTCTCCGAACAGAACATGAAGACCGAGCGGGCGGCCAACGTGGAGGGCGGGGCGGCTGTTTTGGCGGCCATCGCGGGCGACAATAGGCCCTCCGACCTCAACCGCTGGTACGAGTGGGTGGCCGAGTACGGTGGCGGTGAGCTCTACGCCCAGGAGGTCTTCGAGACACTGGGGAGCGGGGCCTCGGCGACCATCTCTACCGGGGAGAGCTTGCGCCTAGCGCGCCAGGACGTGGAGGTGCCCCAGATCTACACCGCTGCTCAGGGCAGCGCCGACTACGGGAGGGCGCTCTGGAGGCCGGCCTACCGCGGCAACTACACCCAGGCCAACCGGGGTGCCCGCCGGATAAAGTACCTAGTTATTCACATAGCACAGGGCTCCTACTCGGGCACCATCGACTGGTTTCAGAACCCCAGGGCAAACGTCTCCGCACACTACGTCGTTGGCAGAAAGGGAAAGATCGCCCAGTGCGTGCACAACGAGGACATAGCCTGGCACGCGGGCAACTGGAGATTCAACAGGAGGAGCATCGGCATAGAGCACGCGGGCTACGCGAGCCAGCGGTGGACGGATCGCACGTACCACTCCTCGGCAAAGCTTGCGGCGTACCTCTGCAGGCGCTTCAACATACCCCCATGGCGTCGATACATCAGGGGCCACCGCAGTGTGCCCGGGGTGGCTACAAAGTGTCCGGGTCCTCGCTTCGACAAGGCCAGGTACCTGCGCTTGGTTAGGCACTACAAGTAGCCACAGATGAGCAGCGACCCTTTGTAACGGCTCAGGACGAACTTCGCGGAAGCCCGATTGGACGAAAATCCGCAGAGCTTCGGTCAGCTGCAGAAGGAGCGCAGGAGGACGCGCAGAGGCCTGGTGGCCAGGGCGCTCCACGGATAGCCCCGATACTCACCACTCCTCTTCGCAAAACTCTTCTTAGACGATTCGTTTGGCGCGCCGCCCGCGAGTCTCGATAATAATGGTCGTCCGTCTTGAGCGCTGGGTGAGCGCCTATTTCGTCTTCGAATCTCATCCGGTTGGGCGGACTGGCACCCATAGTAGGTGGCGTTATTTACGGTTCGAGTGGAAGGCTTATGGGCAGGAACCCCACCTTCCCAGGTACAGTGCGCACCGTCGTGTTCCTTCTGAGCGTGCTAGCGGTCATAGTCGCCGTGCACCTCCTGCAAAGGGAAAAGGAGCGCTACCGCTCAGCGGGAGGGATAGTTTTCGCCTATGTGGTCATCGTGGGCCTGGCTCTCGCTGTAGGGGGCCTTACTCTATACATCTTCTCCTTCGAGTGGCCACTTTTGGGTCTGTTGGTAGCAGCCCTAGGGCTCCTTGGACTCGCAATAGGCACCCTAGCCGTGGGGGTGGTGCCACGGTGGGGCGGTGTGGCGCTTATAACTGGAAATCCCCTCTGGGCAGTTCTCCCCATCCTCATCTACGCAGATTCACCTTACTTCAGCATCGTAATATGGCTTCTGGCAGGATCTTGGATAGTGGTTGGCTGTGCTGTGTTCCTAGCTGCGGGACGAAGGAGCGAGCGACCCTCAAGAGTGCGTTAAAGAAGCGTCGAACTTCTCGGAACTCCGCAAAGTGGAAGTTCGCAGAAAAGCGCTTCTAGGCTATTCGGTGAATAGGCAACCAAGGCTTGCTTTCAGCCACGATCTTTGTGTGGTAGGTTCGCCGGCGCGGCCGTACTCTTATAGGGCAGCCACCCGATGAGAGGCGG
>JBKPNW010000297.1:0-4155 GCA_046732815.1 Actinomycetota bacterium
GCTGCAGGCGCTCGACGTGATCCCGCTCGACATCGGTGAGACCGGAGGTATCGATTGGGATTTCGGCGCCGAGGATGATGAAGGACGTCGGGTCAGAGTTCACATGCGCACCGAGGACGTGCTCGGGTTCGGTGCTGGCCAGCATCCCGGTGATGCCGGCGCCGATATCGCCACCGTGGGCACCGTAGCGCTCATAGCCGAGGCTGTGCATAAGTTCGGCCCATGCCCTGGTGATGCGCGGCATGTCCCAGCCCGTTTGCCACACCGGAACCGAGAACCCGTAGCCCGGCAGCGATGGCGCGACGACGTGGAAGGCGTCCGCCGGGTCGCCGCCGTGGGCGCGCGGGTCGGTTAGCGGTCCGATGATGCTCAGAAACTCCACAACCGAGCTGGGGTAGCCGTGGCTGATGATAAGTGGGAGCGCACCAGCCTCAGGGGAGCGGACGTGCACAAAGTGGATTCTCTGACCGTCGATGGTAGTGGTGAACTGCGGAAACTCGTTGAGCCTCGCCTCCCACTTGCGCCAGTCGTATCCGTCCTGCCAGTACTCGGTTAGCTCCTTGAGGTGGCCCAGCGGCACGCCGCGGCTCCATCCGACGCCAACCGGCTCATCAGGCCAGCGGGTGCGGACCAAACGCTCTTGCAGATCCTCCAGATCAGCCTTCGGAATACTCACTTGGAAAGGTTGCACGCTCATCTCGGACTAGCACCTCCTTCTCGTCTGGTTTCCGGTGCGCTTGATCGTATCGCCAAAGGAGGCCAGAATCTTTCCTGCTTGATCGTGGCTTTTGAAAGAATTGAGAAAGGCGGTTAGCGTGTACGGTAATCGACCCACGACGAGGCTGCTTTCGATGCTTGAGCTGTTGCAGTCACGCGATAGGATCGGTGTCCCGGAGCTTGCGAGAAGGCTCGAGGTCGGGGAGCGGACAGTGCGTCGCTACGCGTCCATGCTCCGGGAAATGGGCATACCCGTCGAGGCCGAACTGGGCCGCTACGGGGCCTACTCCTTGAGGTCCGGATACAGGCTGCCGCCGATGATGTTCACGGATGAGGAGGCACTGGGGCTGACCCTTGGGCTCCTGGCCGCCCGTCACCTCGGACTGGCGGGGGTGGCGCCGGCTGTCGAGGGTGCTCTGGCGAAGCTGGAGAGGGTAATGTCGGAGGCTCTGCGTGGACGAGTTCGGGCCCTGCAGGAGACGGTCTCCATTGCTGCTGCGCGGCCTCAGGCGCCCGCGAGGAGCGAAGCACTCCTTACCCTCGCTGCCGCCGTGGGCGAACAGAGGAGGGTGCGGCTGCGCTACCGCTCCGGGTTGTCGAGGGAAACCGAGCGGGAGGTGGAGCCCTACGGCGTGATGCACCGGGAGGGTTACTGGTACGCGGTCGGCCACTGCCGCCTGCGCGGGGGCATGCGGCTGTTCCGGTTGGACAGGGTCCTCGAGGCCGAGATACTCGAGGAGGCTTTTGCGCGTCCGGTGGCCCTCGATTCCCCGGGTGCGGTGCTAAGCGCAGTGGCCAATACGCCGGGCGACCGGTGGTCGGTAGAGGTGCTGCTGGAGGCCAGGGTGGAGGAGATGCAAGGACAGCTACCATCAGTGGGGCTCTCCCTGGAGCAAACGGAAGGAGGGACGCTCCTGCGGTGTTCGACCTGGAGCCTGGAGTGGCCGGCGCGCTTGCTTGCCGGTCTCGACTGCTCCTTCGTCGTGCGGCGCCCGGCCGAGCTTAGGGACGCGCTCGAACTGCGAGCCGAGAAGATTGCCACCCTCGCAAAGCGTACGGGAAGGGAGGCATCGTCGGCGGACTAGCGAGCTTAGGAGAACTCGTATTGCAAGCGGTTCTGTTAGCAAGTTACGAGCGCGTAAGCGCTAGACTAGCAGCACCTCGACCTCCTGCCCCAGCGTGGCGCGGAAGCGTAGTCCTACAGGCTGGGTGATTTGGGACTCACGCGTCCTCGATAACTCCGCCCGCCTACACAGCGCACCGTGGGTACGCGGGGAGGCGCTGGTGGGACTATTGTGGCGATTGGACAGTTCGGGCCAAGGCGGTGCCAGCCATAGAAGGGCACCTGCATGCCCTTTTCCGTCAACTCGGCACGGTATACTCGGTGATGAGCCGACCTTCGGAAGCATCACCCTGACTGATGAATCCCTACAACTCTTGGGAGGAAATGAACCGGTGAGGACACTCGACGCTCCACCCGGCCCCAAGGGTCACCTCCTCGGGGATAATCTGCGCGAGTACGCGAGGGACCCTTTAGGCTTTCTTTCTCAATGTGCCCGAGAGTACGGGGACATAGCACAGCTGCGCTTCATGGGTCAGACGTTCTACCTGCTCTCACGTCCGGACCTAATCGAGTACGTGCTCGTCGAGAACAACCGTAACTTCACCAAGACCAAAATCCTCAAGAGGAACGGCCGCCTGCTCGGCGAGGGGCTCTTGACGAGCCAGGGCGAGTTCTGGCGACGCCAGCGCCGGCTCGCCCAGCCGGCCTTCCACCGCAAGAGAATAACCGCTTACGGAGAGGTGATGGCCAACTTCGCCGAGCGCTCGCTCGAAGGCTGGCGAGATGGCCAAACCATCGACGTCCACGAAGAGATTACGCGCTTAACGCTAGAGATAGTGGCCAAGTGCCTCTTCGATGCCGACGTCGGGGCGGAGGCCAAGGACGTGGGGAGAGCGATGAAGGTGGCCCTAGAGGATTTCTCTTCGCAGCGGCGCCTTATCCGGATCCCCAAGAGCATCCCCACCCCGCACAACCTCCGCTTCGAGAGGGCAGCCCGCAGGCTCGACGCGATCGTCCACGATATCATCGAGGAGCGCCGCAAGAGCCGAGAGGAGGATAGGGGTGACCTCCTCTCTTTGCTGATACTGGCCGAAGACGAGAGCGGTGAGCGGATGACGGACAAGCAGCTCAGGGACGAAGTTATGACCTTGTTCCTGGCCGGCCACGAGACCACCGCCAACGCCCTCGCCTGGACCTTCTATCTTCTATCCTCGAATGCCGCGGCCGAAGCCAAGTTGGCCGAAGAGCTCGAACGCGTGCTCGGCAGCAGGAGCCCAACCATGGCTGACCTGCCTCGGCTGCCCTACGTGGAGCGCGTCATAAAGGAATCGATGCGCCTCTATCCACCTGCTTGGGTGATGGGTAGGGAGTCTATCAGGGAGTTCGAGGTCGGCGGTTACCGGATGCCCGCAGGCACCACCGCGCTGATGAGCCAGTGGGTAGTGCACCGCGACCGGCGCTACCACCGCGACCCACAGAGGTTCGACCCGGACCGCTGGACCGCGGAGTACGAGAAGGAGATGCTGCGCTTCGCGTACTTCCCGTTCGGCGGGGGACCCAGACAGTGCATCGGCGCGGGCTTCGCGATGACCGAAGCTCGCCTGGTTCTGGCCACGGTGGCCCAGCGGTTCAGGATGGAGCTCGTTCCTGGCCAAAGGGTGGAGCCTTACGCCTCTATCACACTAAGACCGAAGGAAGGTATACGGATGACCTTGGCGGCGCGCTCGCGGGGAAGTTAACTCCAGCGCTGGACATCAAGGTTACCGGTTTTCATTGGCGGCTGTGACGCGCCCCGACCCTTTCCGCGTCGAAGCAACCCCGGCCGCTGCCGGAAACCATTCCCCGTTCAGCGAGCCAGAAAGTCAGTAACCACTCGGTTGAACTCGTCCGGACACTCGCGAGGCGGCCAATGGCCACAGCCCCGCAGAACGCGCAGTTCCGAGTCTGGAAGTCGTTCGTGCGCTCGTCGTGCCCACTCTACAGGCACCACGCGGTCACGATCGCCGTGAACCAAGAGGGTTGGCGCGGCTACTTCGCCCAAGCGATCCGAAAGGTCGGTTTTCAGCCCGCTCCACCCTACCTCGCTCTTGCGAAATGAGCGAAAAGCCCGACCCGATGCGGGCTGGTTCAGAAGACAGCGGGCTTCATCGACGAGTTCGTCGCCCACCACCCGCGGGTCGCCAACCATTCTACGCAACCCAGAACGTAGCGCGCGTCGGCTCCGGCGTAAGAGCGCGTAGACCAGATCCGCAGCCAACGGAGCATGCACGAGGAAGTACCCGAGCCTTCCGTGAGGGATATCCTTGCCAAGCCCGTAGCTGGCTACCAAGACTAACTTCTCAACCCGCTCCGGCGAACACAGCGCGAAAGAGAGC
>JBKPNW010000298.1:0-8455 GCA_046732815.1 Actinomycetota bacterium
GGCGAAAGTTCGTTGCCCGGTTTCTCTGATAGCGGGCGTTCAGTCCATGAGGAGAAGCACCCTACCGGCCACCTCACCGCTCCCCACCTGCGCGTAGGCCTTTCCTGCTTGCTCTAGCGGGTAACGTTCCGCGATCGCCGGCGCGCGCAGGGCGCCTTCGTCGAAGCCCGGGCCCAGTTCTCTGAGGACGGCAGCGCTCCCTTCTGCGTTGAGGAAAGACGTCATCAGACCGGCGAGCCGAATTCCCTTGCGGTAGAAGTCGAACAGGTTGAAGGAGACGCGCTGTTCATCGGGTGGCGTCGTAATGGTGACCATTCGCCCCTTCTCGACGAGGCTATTCAGGGCTGGTTCGAACAGAGATCCCCCGACGGCGTCGAGCGCGAGATCCACTCCCCGTCCCTCCGTGGCCGCCAGGACAGAGTCCTTCACCCGATCCCTGGAGGTGTCGATGATGACCTCGACGCCAGCCCGCTCTGCCCTGGCACGCTCCGACCGGTCCTTGATAGCCCCGATGACACGGGCACCCTTCCAGCGGGCGATCATCGCCGCCGCGCTCCCCACACCGCCGGCCGCGCCGGTAACGAGGAGCGTTTCCCCCGCCGAGACATCTCCCAACTCGATGAACGCCGACCCGGCGGTGACGTAGGCGAGACCACACGCACCCGCTTCTTCCAGGGAGAGCGTGTCGGATTTCGGCGCTACGGCGTTCCTGGAGACAGCGAGGTAGCGGGCATGGGACCCATCGCGGACGAACCCGAGTTCCCCGCCGCCCGTGCCCCAGACCTCTTTTCCCAGGAGCTCCTGCGGCCCTTCGACCACGACCCCGGCGAAGTCGCGTCCCGGTATGCGGGGCAGGGTGGTGAAAGGGAACGAGCCTCGCGCGTTCAGCACGTCGCTGCGGTTTACGGCGGCGGCGTGAACCTCGACCAGGATCTCACCTTCCCCCGGCTCTGGCCTCGAGACCTCCGATGGCCGAAGCTCCGACGGCTCCCCGAAGTTTTCGATCAGGATGGCCCGCATTTCTATTCAGAAGCCCCCGTTCCGCTACGTCGAGTCAAGAGGGGTCATGCCGAAATGGCGACTGCAAAGCGGGCCGTCAGCGCGCAGGTCCACCTCTGGTGCCAGGCGTGGATTCCCGCTTTCGCGGGAATGACGGATGGGAAGGGCGGGAATGACGGATGAGAGAAGGTCCGGCGCGCCATAAGCCGTATAGGGATTCCGTTCAGGCGGATTCGGTATCATGTGGTTCGCGGCGTGGCCCAGTGCGCGGGGCGCTCGGCATGGGTCACGAGGAAATCCCGCGAGTCTTCGGCCAGCCGACGTGCTCGCTCGAGATCAAAGCCGGCGAGCCGCCCGTCGCGCTTCAAGGCGCGGCCGTTTACCCACACGGAGTTTACGTTCGACGTATCCATGCTGCAGACGACCGTCCCCACCGGATCGACGACGGGAGCAGCGTTGACGCGCTCGATGTCGAGCATCACTATGTCCGCCTTCTTGCCTGGCGTGAGCGAGCCGGTCCTGTCGGCGAGCCCGCAAACGCGAGCACCCTCGATGGTGGCGAACTCCAGGACGTCCCGCGAAGAGAGTAGTGGGGGGACCTCTTCCAGTTCCTCGTCGAAGACGTGCTCGTGGACCCGCACCCGCTCCGCGGCGAACAGGAATCTCATCTGCGTGAACGGGTCGCCGGGCACAGTGGTCACGACGTCACAACTGAGGCTGGGACGCAGGCCGTGCTCGAGCAGCTCTCCGGTCGGCGGCATGCCGTGCCCCATCGTCATCTCGACCATCGGGGCGATCGAGGTCGTGCCGCCGGTGTCAGCGATGAGCTGGAACTCCCTGTCGGTTAGATGGTTGCAGTGGATGTAGGTGGTGTCGGGGCCGAGCAGGTCGAGATCGTGAAGCTGCTCGACCATCCTGAAGCGGCCAGCGACGTTGCCCATCCCGACGTGCACGCTGATGGGCACGCCGATGTCCCTGGCGAGTTCCCAGTCGTGCCTGACCACCTCGGGCACGCAGAACCCGGGACCGCGGGTACCCATGGCGAGGGTCATAAGCCCGTCGTCGGACGAGAAGTACCTGTCCCTCACGCGGCGGATGTCCTCGGGCGACTCAAGGACGCTATTGAACCACCAGTCGGCGAGCGAGGTGTTGGGGTTGCCGTAGCAGTACACGGCCCTGGTCCCGAGCTCAGCGAGGGCCCGGATCGCCTCGTCGGCGTGGTCGGGCGTGTTGTTGATGTGCGACCAGTCGAGGAGCGTCGTCACGCCGGAGTCGATGGCCTCGAGCGTGCCGAGAAGGTTGCCTGCGTAGACGTCCTCGGGGCGGAAGGCCGGGGCCAGGGCATCGAGGACCAGCGCGAAGTATCCGTCGAGCGTTACGTCCGGCGCGATGCCGCGGACCACGGTCTCCCAGGTGTGCCGGTGCGAGTCGACAAAACCAGGGATGATGATCGCGCCCGAGGCATCGACGACCTCGCAGTCGGACGCGTCCAGGGACGGGGCGACCGCCACGATATCTTCGCCCTCGACGAGCACATCCCCACCCGCGATGTCTCCTATCTCCGGATCCATGCTGATGATGTGGCCGCCGCGGAGCAGGGTTCGTTCAGGCATCTTTGTCCTGGCCTTTCGTCTTTGTTACGACCGGGCTGGTCTCGATTGACATGGCCTCACGCCCGCGCAGCGGACATCGCCGGATTCAGCATTATGTCGAACTCGCAGGTGTAGAACGGGGCATCGAGGCCCCGCTGCGCCAGCTCTTCTTCGTCCTCGTGCCTGGTCAGTGGCCTGACGAGGTCCGTCTTGACCGCCCCTATGGTGTCGTTGTCCAGGTAGGGATCGTCCGGGAAGAAGACCTGGGTGATGAGCGGCTCGTACCCCTCTGCCTCCACCT
Source organism: Actinomycetota bacterium (assembly GCA_046732815.1). Classification (GTDB taxonomy): domain Bacteria; phylum Actinomycetota; class Rubrobacteria; order Rubrobacterales; family Rubrobacteraceae; genus Rubrobacter_D. Next base: position 2,893 of record JBKPNW010000298.1, read on the forward strand.
TGAAGTGGATGTGCGCCGGACGCCAGGGGTGCTGTCCTGTGACCTCCAGGAACCTGCCGACCGGCCCATTCGTGGGGACCGTGTACGGTTTGGGCACCATCGTCTGGAACTCGTAGCCGCCATCCTCGCCGGCGCCGAACTTCCCCCTGAAGTTGAAGTCAGGCTGCCTCTCATCCCAGATGTCGTAGCCGCCATCCGGTCCCGTCTGCCAGATGTCGAGTGTCGCGCCACCCAGGGGGGTGCCGTCCGAGGAGGCGACCGTGCCGTAGACGAAGAGTACGTCTCCGTTCTCGACGCCCTCGTACTCTTCGTAGATCTTTACCGGCTTCTCCCGCCAGGGCGGGTCCTCCCGATAGAGAGGGCCTTCCACGTCGCTGGGGGTAACGCCGCTCTCGCCTTCGTGGGAGATGGCATCTACCAGGACCGAGGTCTTGGTGACGTCGGAGAGCAGGACGAACTCGTCTTGCTTGCCGACCTCGGTGAGAAAGCCGAGCACCGCCATCCATTCTTCTGCGGTCACCCCGTGGCGTTCGATCACCCCATGTATCGCCCGAAGTGCCTCGGGAAGAATCTGCTCTAGCCTCTCGTCGTCCACCTTCTTCGCTACATCAGCCACCGCTACCGATACTCCTTCCCTGAATACCTAACATGCCAGGTTCGCAAACCCACCGCAGGACGAAACGTCGAACCATCGCGCCGTATCTTCTCCTTTGCCTGACTACTCATCGTCCATTATGGTGCCCGCAATCTAGAGTGTCCACTGCCAGAGACCGGCGAAGTAAGGCAAATCTCTCCTACCCGTGGATTCCCGCTTTCGCGGGAATGACGTACCAGGAGCGAGCGGGAATGACAGCCATGGGATGGACTCGGCCTACCGGCATGCTGCCCTGTTCGAGCGGTCTTGATACTACTCCCGGCGGATTAGCGAGCGGTCCACGACCCTGTTCGTGATGCTTCCGATGACTCCAACGGTAACGGTGACCTCGTCTCCCGGTGCCAGGTATTCGGGCGGGGTTCTGGCGTACCCGACGCCTTCTGGGGTGCCCGTTAGAAGTATGTCACCGGGCAATAGGGTCATAGCAAGAGAGAGTTCCTCTATGAGCCTGGAGATAGGGAAGACCATGAAGCTGGTATTGGAATTCTGCTTTTGCACCCCGTTCACGTGACATTGGATCGGCAGGTTCTGCGGGTCCGGTATCTCGTCTGGGGTGACGATCCAGGGTCCCAGCGGGCAGCTTCCGTCCATGCCCTTGCCTTTGAGCCACTGGCCACCGTGGCGCCGCTGTACGTCCCTGGCCGTGACGTCGTTCGCGATCGTGTAGCCGAAGATATGGTTTGTGGCCTCCGCGGCCGGTATGCTCCTCCCGGCGCGTCCTATCACGACCGCGAGCTCGGCCTCGTAGTCCATCTTCTCCGAGAAAGCCCTGTCGAAGGGGATGTCGTCGTACGGGCCGATCACCGCCGTCGTCGGCTTGTCGAAGAAGGTCGGGTACTCGGGCAACTCCTCCTGATCGTCTCCGCGCCGTCCCTGTCCCTCCTCGAAATGCGTCTGGTAATTCCATCCCATGCAGAATACGTTCCTTCTCGGGTGCGGGATCGGGGCCCGCAAGTCGATCTCGGCGACGTCGGCCTCTGGATCGACCTTTTCGACGAGGGAGCGAGCCTCCTCGAGGGTGGATTTTTCTTCCTCGATGAGTGCCTGCATAGAGTCGAACCTCGCGCTCAGGTCGGCCACCCTGCCGTCGACGACAGCGCCTACCCGCAGGTGGCCATCCAGGTAGGTGACGAGCTTCATCGGGTCTGCCCCGTGGGTCGGTCTCGATGTGTGGCATGGCTGCGCGGGCGATCGGGTACGTTCGCCATCATGTGGTTCCTCCTTCTACCATTTCCCGGCGCATCATTTTGACGGCGGCAGAGGGATAAGTCCAATACACTGGAGTGATGGCAGGACGTACATGGAACAGGAGGGCACATGGCTGAAGCGCGAGAGCAGCCCCCCTCTGCCTGGGGACCCGACCGCTGCCGCGCGGCGGTCAGCGTGACCTTCGATAACCTTGGGGAGGCGGCCGACCTCGAAAGGGGACTGTGGCCCGAAAACGAGCCCCTGGGCCGTCATTTCTCCATAGAGCGGATGCTACCGCGCATCCTGGATATGCTGGAGGAACTGGGCTTCCGGTCGACATTCTTCGTCGAAGGGCTCAACGCCGAACTCTATCCCGAGGCGCTGCTCGAGATTGCCAACGCCGGCCACGAACTCGGCCTCCACGGCTGGCGCCACGAATACTGGCCGGGTCTCAGCCCCTCCGAGGAGGCCCGTGCGCTGGAACGGGGCGTCCACAAGATGGATGAGCTCGGAGTCCGGCCGCGCGGCTTTCGGCCGCCGGGAGGAAGGTTGACCCCGTCGTCGCAGGAACTGCTCTTCGATCTCGGTTTTACCCACTGCTCCCCGGCGGGACGCGGGATCGGCTTCCTCGGCGAGCTGGTCGTCCTCCCTTTCGAGTGGCGGCTCCTCGACGCCTACTACTACCTGCCGCGCTTCGGCGATCTTCGAGAGAGTGCCACGGGATCGAGCGAACCGCTGTCCCCGGTTCGCTTCAGGGAGACGATCAGCGCAGCGCTGGAGGGCGTTGTCCGAGATGGCGAATGCCTGACCCTGGTCTTCCATCCGTTCCTGGGGGAACAGGAAGATCGGTTCGAGGTCATGCGCACAGCGCTCGAGGCGGTTCGTGTCCTGGCAGAAGATCGCACGGTCTGGTGCACACCGCACCGGGGTCTAGCCTCCTGGGCTCACAGACACCCTGAATACTTCGTCAACAGCCTCGTTCTAGATCCTACCGAAGCTTGACCACGCTCGCGCCCGGTCGAGCCGCTGGGATGGCGGCCAGGGACGGGGCCGACCGCGAAGCTGCGCCCGAGGACGAGACTGACGGCAAGTAGAAGAGGCGGTGCACCAGTCCAACAGCCTCACCGTGTGGTACGACCGGTGTGGGGAAATGGGTGTAGCGAGGTATCCGGCCTTCGATCGCAGCCGATTAATCGAAGGTGACGAGTCTGGCTGGGACGAGCTCTACTTGCACCTCTGAGGGATCGACGCCACGCTTCTCGAGCTCGCTCCGCAGCCGGTGTGTTTTGGGCAACGGAGGCGGCCCTTCCATGTGGACGAGGATCACGCCGTTGTGTGTCGTGACGTTTCCCGTACTCCAGCCGACCGCGTCGCCGAACTCACGTGCTGCCGCCAGCGTCTTGGCCTCGCGCGAAGTATCTCGGGCGAGTTTCACGGATGTTGCGGTCAAAGGCACGCTGACGACGATTACCATCGCGGCTATGACGACGACCGCGTAGCGGCGGTTGACGGCTCGTCGCTCGGAGCCGGCAGCGCGAGTCGCCGGGCGGAAGTAGCCGTAGAGCGCCATCACGACCGTGCCGCTCCCGAGAATCGCGGCGACGTTCGTCAGGAAGAGGAGAAACGCCCCGAGCGCTTGATCCAACTTGCCGGCCTCGAGGGTGAAGCCGACAACGCCAAGCGGGGGCACGAGCGAGATGGCGATGGCGACGCCGGGCAACGTGTCGGAGATGTCGCGTCGCACGAGGGCGACGGAGCCTACCGCGCCGGTGGCGAGCGCCGCGAGCAGGTCTACGAGTCTCGGATGGACACGACCGGCGACCTGGGAGTTGGTCCCGGCGACGACGTCGTTGACGACGATGAGACCGACCAACCACCCGATGGCGATCGCGGTGAGGCCGCCGCACGCGACGAGGAGGAGCGAACGGATCAGGTTCGACCTATCGGCGAGCACGACCGAAAGCATGGTGCCGAGGATCGGGGTCATCAGGGGCGCGACGATCATGGCCCCGATGACGGTCGCTGTGGAGTCCGCGGCGATCCCGCCCGCGGCGATGATCGAGGCCAGCACGATAAGGATCCAGAACCGGCTCAACCGCCCGCGGACGTCGGGACCTTCGAAGAACACGGCGTCGCGCATGCGCTGGATGTCGTCCATCAGCTCGGTCCCCTACGGAAACCGCCGAGGTCGAAACCACGGCAAAGACCATGGTCGGAGACGTCCCGGTCCCAAGATCGGGAACAAGGCCCCGGGCACGCGGCAGAACGCGACCGTGCTCACCAGGCTGTTCTCCTCCCTCCGCGCCAGAAACTTCACTTACCACTCCTTCTTCGAAGACCAGCGAGAGCCCGCGGCGGCCTGCGTCTTGGCTGGCCGCGTGGCCCGCCTCCACCCGTATTTCGTGCAAGGCAATGTACCCTCACCGATCCAGGCGCTTCATCACCCAGCGGGATGTTTCCCCTAGGGGATTCCTCGAACGAAGCCGGCCCGAATATACGCACGAGCAACGATCTCCGGGGCGATCAGCGTGCTCCTCGGTCGTGTAGCCATACTCCGTGACGGTCATCTCCGTCGTGTCGTCGCCCGCGGCTTCGAAGAGCACCACGTGCGGCACTCGGGACCCCAGGAAGCATATCCATCGCGGCGGGATCGAGATGCGTCCCCTCCTTGTTCGCGAAGTTGGGATCGACCGGCGCAACGGAGACGCGGGTGACGCGATCTAGCTAGGGAACGTCCCGCTGGTGACGTTGACGAACGTGCCGGTGATGGCGTCGGCCTTCTCGGAGGCCAGGAACGCCGCCGCGGCCGCAACTTCGGCCAGCCTGGGTGAACGGCACGTCATCCGCATCTGGTCCAGAAGAGGAAGGGCCCAGGACGGCACCTTGCGTCTGCCTCAAGTCACATGTAGATTCCGCTACAAAGGAGATAATGTATTCTGCGGGTAGGAGGAGGTTTCGAGCAACTATGGCCCATCAAAACCTGGAAGAAGCACTGCAAGCTGCCGAAAGCCCCGTCGAAATGTTGCGTAACTCGCAGATAGGACCCTATGCCTTTCCGGGGACCGCCGAGTTCACGAACTGGAGGGATGAGCAGCGTGCCTGGCGGGAGACCTGCGTCCTCTTCGAACAATCGTTTCATATGACGGATCTCTATATCGAAGGTCCCGACGCACTCAGGTTGCTCTCCGATTTCGGCGTAAACAACTTCGAGACTTTCGAAGTCAACAAGGCCAAGCAGTTTGTCGCATGCAATCATGATGGATACGTGATCGGTGATGCGATTCTCTTCTATCTGGACGAGGATAGGTTCGATCTCGTCGGGCGGCCCACCGCTCATAACTGGGTGCAGTATCAAGCCGAGACCGGTGGGTACGATGTAACGCTAGAGAGAGATGAGAGACTCGCTGCCAATCCTACCGGACGACGAAAACTATTCAGGTACCAGGTCCAGGGCCCCAACGCGCTCGATCTCCTAGAGGAGGTAACGGGAGGGCCATTACCGGAGATCAAGTTCTTCAACATGACCGAATTCACCATAGCGAGCCGAGCTACCCGGGCCTTGCGACATGGCATGGCAGGACAACTAGGTTACGAATTGTTCGGTCCCTGGGAGTACGCCGACGAGGTTCGAGACGCGATTGTCGAAGCTGGTTACGCGTATGGGCTGCGGCAGGTGGGCTCCAGGACTTACGCTACCAACACCCTGGAATCTGGATGGAT
>JBKPNW010000299.1:0-5601 GCA_046732815.1 Actinomycetota bacterium
TCGCAATTACTCTTGACGTGCCGCCCAGGCTATTTTAGAGTCCCCTCGCTATTGTTAAGAAACTTAGTAGACAAAAGTAGCAAGAGGGGAGAGAAGATGGAACGTCCCAACGTGGTGATGATCGTGGCTGACACGTTTCGCAGGGATCATCTGGGGGCATACGGCAACCCGTTCATCAGCACGCCGCACATAGACGAGTTCGCGCGTTCTTCCGTGGTTTTCGACCGGCACGTGGTCTCCTCCTTTCCCACCATGCCGGCGCGGGCCGACATGCTTACGGGGACTTTCTCGTACACGCACATGGGTTGGGAGCCCTTGCCTCGGCATCTGACGACGTTGGCGGATGCCCTCTCCAGGGCCGGCTACCACACCATGGGCGTCGTCGACACGCCTTTCTTTATCCGCAACGGCTTCGGGTACGATCGGGGCTTCGACGACTTCATCTGGGTGAGGGGCCAGGGGGACGACACCAGGCCGCACGAGCGGGCCGACGCGCGTTCGACGTGGAGGTCGGAGGAGGATCGGATGGTGGCCCGGACCATCACGCAGGCCGAGCGGTGGGTGGAGCGGCACCACGACGAGCAGTTCTTCCTCTACATAGATACGTGGGATCCGCACGAGCCGTGGGATGCGCCGGATTATTACACCAGGAAGTACAGGGAGGGATACGCGGGGGAGCAGATCTACCCCGCCTACGGCAACTGGAAGAAGGCCGGCCTGGAACAAGACGACGTGGACCTCGGGCACGCCACCTACTGCGGCGAGGTCACCATGGTGGACTTCTGGATCGGCAGGTTCCTCGCCAAGCTCGACGCTCTGGGCTTGCGCGAGAACACCATCGTGCTCTTCACCTCCGACCACGGCTTCTACTTTGGGGAGCACGACTATTTCGGCAAGGCCGAGTGGGTGCACGACCCGGAGGCCGTGATCAGCGAGGACTCCTCGCTCCCCGAGTGGCTGCAGGAATCCTGGCTCCTTACCGTCGAGCGGTCGCCGCTCTACAAGGAGCTCACCAACATCCCCCTGATGGTCAGCGGACCCGGCCTCGAGGCGGGGCGCACGCAAGCCATGACGACAGCCCCCGACATCGCGCCGACGATCATGGACCTCGTTGGCCTCGGCGGCGTGCCGACGACCATGACAGGCGACTCCTTCGGCGGCGTCCTCGACGGGAGCAGGGAGGAGCACAGGCCGCTCGTCGTCAGTTCCTGGCCGCTGTACCTCGCGAAGGGTGAGATCATCACCGCCGTGGACTCCAAGGCGCGCAGGATCGACAACTACATGCCGCTCACAGTCACCACGCATGAGCGGTCCCTGATCCTGGGCGGACCGGACGACGAGCCCGAGCTCTACGACCTCGCCCACGACCCGCAAGAGCGGGAGAACACGTGGGGCGAAGGCCCCGAAGGCACACTCCTCGCCGAGCAGGCCCTCTCCTTCCTGGAAGGCGTCCGCACGCCCGAAGAGTACCTAGCCCCCCGCTACGAGGCGCTCGACCGTTGGAGGGTGGTCGAAAAGTCGGCGTGAAAGCGGGTTTGGGAAGGGCCCCTTCCCAAACCCGCGCTGGTCAGCAATTCAGCTGGTCAGCTTCTTGTTCGCATAAAACTTACTGCTGTGAGACAAACCGGGCCTGCGGAAGGATAAACGTGGAATTCCCCGCAGACCCGGCCTTCTTCCGGGTTTCGCACATCCGCCTACGACCGAAAACATAAAGCTGAAGTGCTGACCAGCTGAGATGCTGACATGCTTGCAAGAAATGCTCTACGATACCCCTACGATGGCGTCGTGGGGCATCCGCGTCATGGGGCATCCTGTCGAGGTGCTCTAGGATGAAGACGTTTCGGCGCCGGGAAGGAGGAGCGCCCGTGAAAGAGAGTGAGCAGGACTATCTCTTCGAGCAGTTCCGCGTCGACCGCGGGTGCCTCGGGTACGTGATCGCCGACGCCCGTTCTGCCGCCATCATCGACCCCGAGCTGGAGATGGTCGAGCCCATGCTCGACTACGTCTTCGAACACGGTCTGAAGCCGGCCTACATAGTGGACACCCACACGCACGCCGACCACGTTTCGGGGGCCAGGGAGCTCAAGGCCAAGACGACGGCGAAGATCGTGATGCACGAGAGCGCCCCGGCGAGCTGCGTAGACATGAGGGTGGAGGACGGCGACCGCCTGCGTATCGGGGACCTTTCGATCAAGTTCATCCACACCCCGGGACACGCCAAGGACCTCGTCTCCGTCGTAATGCCGGACCGCATCCTCACCGCCGACGCCCTGCTCATAGGGTCCTGCGGGCGCACCGACCTCCCCAACGGCAACGCGGTCCGGCAGTATCACACGCTGTATTACACCTACCGCGCCCTCCCCGACGAACTGCTTGTCTATCCCGGACACGATTACAACGGTCGCGAACACTCGACCCTGGAGGAAGAGAAAGAGAGCAACCCCAAGATGCACTTCGACACGGAGGAGGAATTCGTCGAGTACATGGAAAAGGAGAACCCGGACAAACTCACGCCCGTGTATCATCTGGCCGACGCACTCAGAGCGAATATGGCTTGATAGGCATCAGGTTTCAGGCTAAAGGATTCAGGTTTTCCCGATAGCTGATGCCTCCAAGAGAGAGGAGAAGCTGATGAGCGTAACCGACGAGTTATTGAGGAACAACGAGGATTATGCCGAGGCCTTCGACGAGGCGGACCTTCCGCTGCCCCCGGCCAAGGGCGTGGCCATAGTCGCCTGCATGGATGCCAGGCTCGACATCTACGGGATGCTAGGGCTTCAGGCAGGCGATGCGCACGTGATCCGGAACGCGGGTGGCGTGATAACGGACGACGAGATCCGGTCGCTGGCGATCTCCCAGCGCCTCCTCGGCACCAGCGAGATCATCCTGATCCACCACACCGATTGCGGCATGCTGACGTTCTCCGACGACGAGCTCAAAGCCCAGATTCACGAAGAGGTGGGCTTGAAGCCTCACTTCTCCATGGAATCCTTCTCCGACCTGGAGGAGGACGTGCGCCAGTCGATCGCCCGTATACAGGCCAGCCCGTTTATCCCCAACAAGGAGAGCGTGCGCGGCTTCGTCTACGAGATCGAAACCGGCCGTCTGCGCGAGGTGAGTTAGAGCATTTCGCGCGATGCTGTGGGGGATCGGCCTGGAGTGAGCAGCAAACCCAAAAAGGCGTTGACGCGCAGGGACTTCTTGAAGGCCGCCGGGGCCGGTGTGGCCGGTGCCTCGCTGCTCGGCGCGGCCGGGTGCGCCGGCGTCGCCGACAGAGTGCCGCGGCTGCCCGCGGAGTACCTCCCTGGTGGGGGGACCGGACCCAACGTCATACTGGTGATCATAGACAGCCTGAGAAGGGACCATGTCGGCGTCTACGGCAACGACTGGATACATACCCCAACCCTCGATGCCCTTGCCGAGGAGAGCCTACTCTTCACCCGAGCCCAGCCTGAGGCCATGCCGACCCTGCCGGTTAGGCGCGCCATACACACGGGGATGAGGACTTGGCCAACCCACCCGCCCTACTTCGGGTGGACGCCTATCCCTTGGCAGCAGAGGACCCTGGCCGAAATATTGAGCGAGAAGGGCCTTGGCACCTACCTCGTTACCGACACCTACGTCCAGTTCCGCACCCACATGAACTTCGGCCGGGGCTTCGACGTCTACCGCAGGATCCGGGGCCAGGAGAGGGACCACTACAAGGACCCTTCCTCTATCTCCGAAGAGGAGATGAGACGCCGCTACCTCATCCTCGGAGAAGGCAACAAGGCCCGCCAGTACCTGGCCAACGTGCAGGGCCGCAAGGGCGAGAAAGACTACTTCGCCCCCAGGGTGTTCTCGGATGCCATGGACGTGCTCGAAGGTGCGGCAGGAGGAAGCAGGTCCTTTTTCCTGGTGGCCGACTGCTACGATCCCCACGAACCCTGGGACCCACCCGAAGAGTACGTGCGTCTCTACGACGAAGGATATAAGGGTAAGGAGCCCCTGGACGACAACTACGGCACCGACGACTACCTCACCAACCGCCAGCTCCTCAGGATGAGGGCGCTCTACGCTGCTGAGGTAACCATGATGGACCGTTGGCTCGGCAAGTTTATCAACAGGGCGCACGAGCTCGGGGTGATGGAGAGGACCCTGTTCGTGGTCGTCTCCGACCACGGGCACTGCCTGGGAGAGCACGGCTACACGGGCAAGCCCCCCTATGCCCTCTACCCCGAACTGACGGATACCGTCCTCATGGTGAGGCATCCTAAGGGCGAAGGAGCCGGCAAGAGCAGCGACTTCTACGCCTCGACCCACGACGTCGCCCCCACGATCCTCGGCTTCCTCGGCGTGGAGCAGCCCATGCCCATGGACGGGCAGGACCTTGCGCCCATCCTGCAGGGTAAGAATCCACAGCTACCCAGAGACCATATCACCCAAGGCTACTACCGGTACCTCTGCTGCCGGGACGAACACAGGGTGATGTTCTGTCTGAGCGACGGGACCCAGGCCCACCTCTTCGACGCAATAAACGACGTGGAGCAGAGGAGGGACCTGGCCGAAGCCGAGCCCGAGACGGTAGAGAGGATGTACCAGGAGTACGCCCAGAAAGATGCCGCGGGGCGGCTACCGAATTTCTGAGTTAGCATCTCAGCACGCTCCAGCCTCCGGCTGTCGCTTGTCAGCACTTCAGCTTTCGCGTCCTCGGGCCCTGGCTGACATGCTGACAAGGCGGCGCAGCCGCCGTGCTGACCAGCGAAGGCGTAAGCCGGAGCGTACTGAAGTGCCTGTACGCTTGACCTCTAGAGGATGCTGGTTTACAGTCTTCCGATGCCTATAAACTGAGTAGGCAAAATAGGTAATCGGCCTGGCGGGTATGCTCTTATGGCGTTTCGGCCTGGCCACGTGCCACGAGGCATCGGAGAGGCTGGACGTTCACCCGGTAAAGTGCGAGAGAAGGGCGCGTGTGACAGACAGTAGCAAACCTGTTGCGTTGTGGGCCGTACCCCGTTCCATATCCACCGCGTTCGAGAGGGTGTTTGTGGAGAGGGACGACTTCGAGGTACTGCACGAGCCGTTTTCGGCCCCCTACTATTATGGAGAGGACCGCCTGAGCGACCGCTTTGCGGATGCCGAGCCCAAGGCCGAGTACAGCTACGAGAGGGTACTCGAGGACGTCTTCAGGCCGCGCGAACAGCGAGTCTTCCTCAAGGACATGGCGTACTACGTCAAGAATTTACTGAGTCCCGCGTTCGCCTCGCGGTTCGTCAACACGTTTATCGTGAGGGACCCGAAGTACGTATTGATGTCGCTATACAAGATGTGGCCCGACTTCACGCTGGAGGAGACCGGCTACGAGGACCTGTACAGGCTCTTCCGTTATGCGACGGACGCGGGGGAGGACGTTGCCGTCGTCGACGCGATGACCTTCTCGGAGAACCCCGCGGGCGTGCTCGCCGCCTACTGCGAGCACCTCGAGGTGCCTTTCAGGTCGGGCTCCCTTACCTGGGAGTCGAGGGACGTTCGCAGATGGGACAGCTGGGAGGGGTGGCATGAGGATGCCGAGAGCAGCACGGGCATCGAGCCGGCCGAACGCCTGGATCCCAAGCTCCCGGA
>JBKPNW010000300.1:0-7169 GCA_046732815.1 Actinomycetota bacterium
TGAAGGACCCTCGAAGCAGAGGAGATTCCCGCTAATGTTCGAACGTTTCACGGAGCGGGCCCGCAAGGTCGTGGTGCTCGCACAGGATGAGGCCCGTCATTTCAACCACAACTACATCGGCACCGAGCACCTGCTCCTCGGCCTCCTTCGCGAGGACGAGGGCGTCGCAGCCCAGGCGCTCTACTCCCTGAACGTCGCCCTCGACGAGGTACGCGAGCAGGTCGAGTCGATCGTCGGCTACGGCGAGGAGGGCACGGGCGCGCAGGCGCCGTTCACGCCACGCTCGAAGAAGGTGCTCGAGCTCGCCCTGAGGGAGGCGCTGCAGCTCGGACACAACTACATCGGCACGGAGCATATTTTGCTCGGGCTGGTGAGGGAGAGCGAGGGTGTTGCGGCCAGGGTACTCTCCAACCTCGACGTCGACCCGGACAAGGTGAGGCGGGAGGTCGTCAGGAGGCTCGGCGGCGGTCGCAGTCGCAGCCGGGGTGGCGGCGAGTCTGGCGGGGGGCGGGGGGCCGAGGCCAAGCGGCCCAAGACCCGCCAGCTCGACCAGTACGGCAGGAACCTCACGGCCTATGCCGAAGAGGACAAGCTCGACCCCGTTATCGGGAGGGGCCAGGAGATAGCGAGGATCATGCAGATCCTCGTCAGGCGCACCAAGAACAACCCCGTAATCATCGGCGAGCCAGGCGTCGGCAAGACCGCCATCGTCGAGGGGCTCGCCGAGGAGATCGCGGAGGGCAAGGTACCGGAGATCCTCGGGGACAAGGAAGTCTACACGCTCGACCTCGGCGCCCTCGTCGCCGGCTCCAAGTACCGCGGCGAGTTCGAGGAACGCCTCAAGAAGATAATGAAGGAGATCACCGACCACGGCGACATAATCCTGTTTATCGATGAGATCCACAATCTCGTCGGGGCGGGGGCCGCGGAGGGCGCCATAGACGCCGCCTCCATCCTCAAGCCCGCGCTGGCGCGGGGTGAGATCCAGGTCATCGGCGCGACGACGATCGACGAGTACCGCAAGTACGTGGAGAAGGACAAGGCCCTGGAGCGGCGCTTCCAGACCATCCAGGTGGGCGAGCCTTCGGTCGAGGAGACCGAGCTCATCCTCAAGGGCCTGCGCGAGAAGTACGAGGCCCACCACAACATAGACATCACCGACGAGGCGCTCAAAGCCGCCTCGCAGCTCGGCGACCGCTACATCGCCGACCGCTTCCTGCCCGACAAGGCCATCGACCTCGTCGACGAGGCGGCGTCAAAGATGAGGATAAAGACCATGTCCTCGCCGCCCTACTACAAGGAGATAGACGAGGAACTCGCCGCCGTGCGCTCCGAGAAGGAGGCTGCTATCGACGGCCAGGAGTTCGAGAAGGCCGCGCGCTTCAGGGACTCCGAGCGCAAGCTCGTCGCCCAGCGCCGAGAGCTCGAGAAGGCCTGGCGCGAGGGCAAGATCGAGGAGAAGCGCGTCTCCATCGGGGAGAACGAGATCGCCGAGATCGTCTCCATGTGGACCGGTATCCCGGTCAAGAAGATGACCGAAGAGGAGTCCGCGAGGCTCCTGCAGATGGAGGACGCCTTGCACGGGCGCATCGTCGGCCAGAACGAGGCCATAAAGGCCGTCTCTCGTTCGATCCGCCGTACCTTCGCCGGCATAAAGGACCCGAACAGGCCTTCCGGTTCGTTCGTCTTCCTCGGGCCAACCGGGGTCGGCAAGACCGAGCTCGCGAGGACCCTCGCCGAGTACCTCTTCGGCAACCAGGACGCCATGATCCGTCTCGACATGTCGGAGTACATGGAGCGCCACACGGTCTCTCGCCTCGTCGGTTCGCCCCCTGGCTACGTCGGCTACGACGAGGGCGGCCAGCTCACGGAGCAGGTGCGCCGCCGTCCCTACAGCGTCGTTCTCTTCGACGAGATCGAGAAGGCCCACCCTGACGTCTTCAACATCATGTTGCAGATACTGGAGGACGGGCAGCTCACGGACGCGCAGGGCAGAGCGGTGGACTTCAAGAACGTAGTCCTCATCATGACCTCCAACGTCGGGGCGCAGACGATCAACAAGACCAAGTCGCTCGGCTTCGGCTCCGACGACGCCGGCCTCTCCTACAAGGAGATGAAGGGCAGGGTAACGAGCGAGCTGCGCAAGATTTTCCGTCCCGAGCTACTCAACAGGATCGACGAGATCATCGTCTTCCACAAGCTCGAGCGCGAGGACATGCGCCACATCATCGAGATCCAGATAAAGCGCCTCCGCCAGCAGCTCGTCGAGCGCGACGTGACGATCGAGTTCACCGACGATGCTCTCAACAAGCTCGCCGAAGAGGGCTACGACCCGGCGTTCGGGGCACGCCCCCTCAAGCGCGTGCTGCAGCGCATGATCGAAGACCCCATGAGCGAGATGATCCTGCGCGGCGAGGTACCCAACGGTTGCAAGGTGATAATCGAGACCAACGACAAGACCTCGGAAGACATAAACGAGGAAGAGTCCATAGTCGACATCAAGGTCACCCAGCCCAAGGAGATCGTCAAGGTCGAGTCAGAGTAGAAAACCTTCGAGTAGTCACAAGAAGGCTGGGGCGTCTATGGCATCCCGGCCTTTTCTTTGCCCGACTATCGCTGGGCCAGGTTCCACATTGCCTCGTCGTACTTCTTCGTAAAGCAGGCCGCGAACTCCTCGGCATCCGGCGATGGCCTCGGCGCGGATGGCTCTACCTTAAGGCTCTACCTTAATTACGTCTCCCTCGGAGGACAGCACCACGTCCTGCCCGGCCGCGAGGCGCATCTTTTCCAACATCTCCGCGGGGATCGGAAGCATCATCGACCCGCCAACCTTCTTCAATGTCCGCCGCGTCTGCATCGCCTGCCCGGACGGTGTCGCCCCTTTGTTTGCTGTACTTTTTCGCTGATCCAGTACAATCGGAGTGTGGCTACGAAGACGCTATACACCTGCTCCAACTGCGGGCACTCCGAGCCCAAGTGGCTCGGGCGTTGCCCCGATTGTGGGGAGTGGAGCACCTTCGTGGAGGAGGTGCGCGAGAGCAAGAAGGTCGTCGGCTTCGCGGAGCGGGCGACGAGGCTGAAGGGCAGGGTCGCGGGTATACCGCTGGCCCTGAATGTGGTTCCCGTCGTCGAGGGTGGGGGCAGGTTGGATGCTGGGGTGGGAGAGTTGAACAGGGTGCTTGGGGGTGGGATCGTCCCCGGCTCCATGGTCCTCGTCGGGGGAGAACCCGGCGTAGGCAAGAGCACGCTGTTGCTTCAGGTCATGGGACACATCGGGGACGGCTGCCTTATGGTCTCCGGCGAGGAATCGCCCCGGCAGGTCGCCCTGAGCGCCCGCCGGCTCGGGGTCGAGGGTAGGGGCTTCAGGGTCCTCTCCGAGACGGATGTGGATATCATCGAGGCGACCATTCTCGAGGAGCGGCCGAGGGCCGTGGTGGTGGATTCGATCCAGACGCTCTATTCGCCCGAGCTCTCGGGGGCTCCTGGCGGTGTCGGGCAGGTTCGCGAGTGTGCGGCAAGGCTCATGCGGCTCGCCAAGAGCGAGGGGATCGCCGTGATTCTCGTGGGGCACGTGACGAAGGAGGGGTCCATAGCAGGCCCGCGCGTGCTCGAGCACATGGTCGACACGGTGCTCCAGTTCGAGGGTGACCGGTTCCAGAGCTTCCGGGTCCTCAGGGCGCTCAAGAACCGCTTCGGGTCTACCAACGAGGTCGGTGTCTTCGAGATGACGGGCCGTGGGATGGTCGAGGTCGAGGACCCTTCCGCGTTCTTCTTGTCGAAGAGGGAGGAAGAGGTGCCCCCAGGGGTCGTCACGGTGTGCCTTCTGGAGGGGACGCGACCGATGCTGGTCGAGATAGAGAGCCTCGTCGCGCCGAGCCCGCTCGCCAACCCGCGGCGGATAGCCAACGGGGTGGATACGGGAAGGGTCAACATGCTGTGCGCGGTGCTGAGCCGGAGGGCGGGACTCACGATCCAGGATCAGGACGTGTACGTCAACGTCACCGGCGGTGTGAGGGTGGAGGAGCCAGCGGCCGACCTCGGGGTGGCGCTCGCCATCGCTTCGGCTATGCGGGACAAGCCCGTGGGCAAGGGTACAGCGTGCTTTGGGGAGGTCGGGCTCACGGGCGACGTGCGCTACGTCGCGGGCGGGCCAAGGAGAACCTCCGAGATGGCCAAGATGGGCTTCTCTCGTATAATCAGGCCGGAGAGCATGTCGGATGGCCCGGAGCAGACCGACGGCTGGAGTCGTAGGGAGGCAAGCGTCGTGGAAGTGAGCACCCTGGAGGAGGCCGTGGCGGTGGCGCTGCTATGAGTCCTCAGCGGCGACACTTGCCTTCCGAGCTGGCCCGCGCGCTGGAGCTGGTGGCCCCTGGCACGGACCTCAGGAACGCCATTGAGAACGTCATCAGGGCGCACAACGGGGCTCTGATCGTCCTCGACAACCCCGAGAAGCTGGAGAGGCTCGGCATAATCTCGGGAGGGATGAAGGTCGAGGTGGAGTTCGCGCCGATGCGCCTCTACGAGCTTGCCAAGATGGACGGCGCTATCGTCGTCTCGCCGGATATCTCCGCCATCCACTACGCCAACGTCCAGCTGAGCCCCGATCCCTCCCTCGAGTCCGAGGAGACCGGGATGCGCCATCTGGCGGCGCACCGCACCGCGCAGCAGACGGGTAGCCTCGTGATAGCGGTCTCCGAACGCAGGAGGGTGGTCAGTCTCTACCAGGGCTCCTACGGTCCGCACGTCCTCGAGGACATAGGCGTCGTCCTCTCCAAGGCGAACTCGGCGATCGCGACGCTCGAGAAGTTCACCAGGAGGCTGAGGGAGGAGGCGCGCAACCTGACCGTGCACGAGTACGACGGGGCAGTGACGCTGCGGGAAGTCGTCGGCGCCGTCGGCACCTTCGAGTACTCGGCCAGGATCGCCGAGGAGATAGAGGCGTACATCAGGGAGCTGGGTAGCGAGAGCCGGCTGGTCGAGATGCAGCTCGAGCAGGCCGTCCACGGCGTTCCCGAGCAATACGAGGCCCTGCTTAGGGACTACGTCGCCGAAGGGGCCGACTACAGGGTGGTCAGAAAAGAGCTAAAGACCCTTTCGGCCGAGCAGCTCTCGGATCAGTCCGAGATCGCCGGTGTTCTGGGATACGGCACGACCGGTCAGTTGGAGGAGATGTTCATCAAGCCCCGCGGGTACCGTCAGCTCGAGCGTGTGCCGCGCCTGCCGCGCAGGGTCGCCGAGAGCCTTATCAGGGAGTTCGGTTCCCTCGAGGAGCTCCTCGAGGCGACGGAGGAGGAACTCGACGAGGTAGAGGGGGTCGGCCAGGCCCGCGCCCGCACCATCCAGCGCGGGCTCGAACGTCAGCGCGGCCTGGAGACCACGGGTGAGGTCTCCTGAGGGTGGAGACTCCGGCGCGGGAGGACGGCCCGAGATAGAGGACCTGCGGTCAGCGATCGCGCTCGTGCTCGCCGGCGGAACAGGCCGCAGGATGGGCCGTCCCAAGCAGTTTATCGAGCTTCTCGGCATGCCGGCCCTCTACTACACCCTGCTCGCCTTCGAGGAGTCCCCGGAGATCGCCAGGATCTACGCCGTCGGCGACGGGCGGAAGATCGCAGCCCTCGCACGGGGGGCGGGCATAACCAAGTACGTTGCCTGTGCCGAGCCTGGCGAGGCTCGTTCCTTGTCTACCAGAAGCGGCCTGCTCCTCCTACCGGAAGACCCGGACACCATCGTACTCGTACACGATGGTTCTCGTTGCCTGGTCACGCCGGACCTCATAGGGCGCGTAATACGGGCGGCAGGCGGAGACGGCGAGCCTGACGGCGTCGTCCCTGGGATACCCGTCTCGGACATCATCAAGGTCGCCAGGAAGGGTACCGTCGCCGAGACCCTGGACAGGACGAACCTGTGGGCGATCCAGACTCCCCAGGCGTTCCGTCTCGGCCTGCTGCGCCGTCTCCACGATTCGTCGGAGGAATTACTCCGCGCCGCCACCGATGACGCCTACCTGGTCGAGCGGGAGGGAGGCCGGGTCGAGATCGTCGCTGGAGAAAAGACCAATATCAAGCTGACCTCCCCGGAGGATCTCGTGTTCGCCGAGGCCATACTCGCCATGCGCGAAGGCGCCGTTAGGGAGACCCTGCCTTGATGCGGGTCGGACTCGGCGTCGACGTCCACGCCTTCGCCGCGACCGATGGAGGGCGCAGACTCGTCCTCGGGGGGGTCGAGATCCCCTCCGACCGTGGCCTCCTAGGACATTCTGACGCCGATGTGCTCGCCCACGCCATATCCGACGCCCTCCTCGGGGCCGCCGGCCTCGAAGACATCGGCTATTACTTCCCGGACACCGACGAGCGTTATCGGGACGCCGACTCTATCGAGTTGCTGCGCGAGGTCCGCGCTCTCGTCGGAGAGTCCTGGGAAGTAGCCAACGTCGACGCCGTCGTAATCTGCGAGCGGCCCAAGATCAGGGACCACAGGGAGGCGATGCGGAAGAACCTTGCGGCCGCCCTCGGGGTAGAAGAGTCCCGCGTCGGCGTGCGCGGCACGACGACCGAACGTCTGGGCTTCCCCGGAAGGAACGAGGGCATAGCCGCCCAGGCGGTGTGCCTGCTGGAACGGCGTTGAGCGGGGTCAGGGTTCGTTTCGCCCCGAGTCCGACGGGGCTCCTCCACCTCGGCGGTGCGCGCACCGCGCTCTTCAATTACCTCTTCGCCAGGTATTACGGCGGGGATTTGATCCTCCGTATCGAGGATACGGATAGGGAGAGAAGCAGACCCGAGTTCGAGCGGGCGCAGCTCGAAGACCTCGCCTGGCTCGGGCTCTCTTTCGACGAGGGCCCTTACCGTCAGAGTGAGCGCGGAGAACTCTACGAGCGGGCCGCCGCACGTCTGCTGGATGCCGATCTCGCCTACGAGAGCACGGACGAGTCGGGTCGGCTAGCGCTCTACTTTCGTCCTCCCGGGCGTAGCGGTAGCTTCGTCGATGAGTTGCGGGGGGAAGTGACGTTCGGAAGCGTGGAGGACTTCGTGATCACGAAGTCCGATGGCACCCCTTCGTACAACTTCGCCGTCGTCATCGACGATCTGGAGCTGGGGATAACGCACGTGATCCGGGGCGAAGAACATCTCTCCAATACGGCCCGCCAGGCTCTACTCTACAGGGCCCTCGGC
>JBKPNW010000301.1:0-7063 GCA_046732815.1 Actinomycetota bacterium
GGCGGAGGGCGCGTGGTGATACCGGCCCGCATCTTCAACGACATCGTGAGGTCGCTGCCGGGCGGGAGCTTCACGCTGGAGCACGACGACTCGGAGGGGACTGTCAGGCTCGTGGCGGGTGAGAACGAGTACCGCATACGTGCTTACGCGGCCGACGACTATCCGCAGCTCCCCGCCTTCCCCGAAGAGGGCACCTTCAGGATGTCTGGGGAGTCGCTCGTGGAGACCGTGGAGAAAGTGTCGCGTTCCTATTCTCGGGACGAGACCAGGCCTGTATTGACGGGGATCCTGATCAGCTTCGAGGACTCGCGCGTGAGGATGGTCACCACAGACTCCTACCGTCTGAGCATCAAGGAGACGGAGCTCGCGACTACTTCATTCGAGGGATCGAGGGAGGCCATCATACCGGCAAGGGCGATGCAGGAGGTCTCCAGGGTCTTCTCCGGTTCGGAAGAAGAGGACGTAGAGGTGGCGCTCTCGGAGAACCAGGCGCTGTTCAGGATCGGGGACGTCGTGTTGGGCACGCGACTCATAGACGGCAACTTCCCCGAGTACAGGCGGCTCTTGCCTGGAGGGTTCGAGCGCGAGATCTCCGTCTCGAGGGAGGAGCTGATCGGCACCCTCAGAAGGGTCAACCTCTTCGCCGCCCGCCAGACGCCGCCCGTCCCCGTGAGCCTCTCGTTCTCAGAAGGTTCCGTCGAGGTGATCGTGCGCAACGGTGAGATCGGGGACGCCCACGAAAGGCTCGAGGCTGACAGTGAGGACGAGTTCCTGATCTCCTTCAACCCGGGATACCTGCTCGACGGGGTCTCGGCGATAGATTCTGATAACGTCGTATTCAAGCTCAACGAGCCGCTCAAGCCCGGGCTCATCGTGCCCCAGCAGAACGGGGAGGAGCCAGACTTTTTGTACCTGATCATGCCGATGCGCGACCCTTCCCGCGGCTGAAAGCGATCACTTTGGGGATCCCACCCGGCACGACGCTGGGCCAGGCGCTGAAGGCGGCGAGCCTCGTAGGGTCGGGCGGCGAGGCAAAGGTCCTGATCCAGGCTGGAGAGGTCAGCGTGAACGGTGAGGTCGAGACGCGCCGCGGCCGCAGGCTCGAAGAGGGCGACGTGATCGAGGTGGGGGACGAGCGGTTGGAGATCGGTTGAGCGCCTACCTGCAGGCCCTGCGCCTGGTCAACTTCCGCAACTACGTCGACGCCACGGCGCTGCTCGCCCCCGGCCTGAACATAATCGTGGGGGACAACGCCCAGGGAAAGACGAATTTGCTCGAGGCCATAGCCTTCAACGTCACGGGCTCCTCGCCCCGCACCCCGAAGGAGAACGAGGTCGTCCGGTGGGGCGCGGACTTTACCCGCACCGAGTCCCGCATAGCGACCGACGGCTCCGCGGACGAACGCGACGTGGCCATCGGCTACGCCCCAGGGCAGAAGAAGCGAATCACCGTCGACGGGGTCGCCGCTCCATCCCTCACCAACTTCGCCGCCGGCGGCGCCGGGGCCCGCGTCGTCACGTTCTTCCCCGACGACATAAGGGTCGTCAAGGGCGCGCCGGCGGACCGCAGGGAGTTTCTCGACGTCCTGCTCTCCTCGCTGCGTCCTTCTTACGCGCGGGCCGCGGCCGAGTATGCCAGGGCCGTCCAGCAGCGCAACCAGCTCCTCAGACGCATAAGGGACGGGTTCTCCTCCGAGAGGACCCTCGCCACGTGGGACAGGAAGGTCGTAGAACTCGGAAAAACCGTCCTCGCCGGGAGGGAGGAGGCCCTGCCGGTCCTGGAGGATCATTTCAAAGACTCTCTAAGGGCCCTGTACGGCCCCGAGAAGGCCGCGCTACGCTACGCCCATACGTCGACCCTCGAAGAGTACTCCGAGGCGCTCACAGAGGCTCACAGCGCCGACATCGAGCGCGGGACGACCTCGGTAGGGCCGCACAGGGACGACTTCGAGGTCTTGCTGGACGGGGTGAACCTGACCACCTTCGGGTCCCAGGGGCAGCAGCGGGTCGCGACCCTGGCGCTCGAGTTCGCGGCGAGGGACTACGTGAGGGGGGCGGTAGGGGAGGACCCCATCCTGCTCTTCGACGACGTAATGAGCGAGCTCGACGAGCGGCGCAGGGAGTATCTGGCAGGATATTTTCTACAGAGCGCGCAGGCCGTGATCTCGACCACCAACCTCGAATATTTCGACGAAGAAATCCTGGAGAGAACCCGTATCATACGCATATCTGGTGGTTCGATCCTGGAGACCGCAACGGATGGTGCCGGGAGGTAGCCTGACCCTGCGAAACCGGCTTATTTAAGCCACTTATGAGGCACTGGAGGCGTTGGGAAAGCGCGGCGGGTGTGTTACAATCATCGGGTGCAGAGTTACGATGAAAAGAACGTCTCCGGCGCCTTCGCCGGACTAACCAAGAGGAGGGTCCGGTTCTTTGGCGGCTAACTCCGTAACCAAGAATGCCAAGAGCGCTTACGATGCAAGTTCGATCCAGGTCCTCGAGGGCCTCGAGGCAGTCAAGCGGCGGCCCGGCATGTACATCGGCTCGACGGGGCCGAGGGGCCTTCATCACCTGGTCTGGGAGATCGTCGACAACTCGATAGACGAGGCTCTCGCCGGATACTGCTCTGAGGTACTCGTCGTCGTCCACCCGGACAACTCCGTCTCCGTCTCCGACGACGGGCGCGGGATGCCCGTTGGCACCATGAAAAAGTACGGGAAGTCGGCGACCGAGGTCATCCTCACGACGTTGCACGCCGGCGGTAAGTTCGACGGCCAGGGCTACAAGGTCTCCGGCGGACTACACGGCGTGGGCGCCTCCGTGGTAAACGCGCTCTCCGAGTGGCTGGAGGTCGAGGTCAGGCGCGACGGGCACCTTTGGAGCCAGCGCTACGAGCGCGGGTTCCCCAAGGGCAAGCTGGCCAAGGTCCGCAAGCTCAAGAAGGGCGAGGGGACGGGGACGACCATAAGCTTCATGCCAGACCCCGAGGTCTTCACCGAGACCGTCGAGCTCTCGTTCGACACCGTAAGCCGCCGCTTTCGGGAGTCGGCCTTCCTGAACAAGGGACTCAAGATCCGGCTGCTCGACGAGCGGGAAGAAGACAGGGACGTCACGTACCGGTACGAGGGCGGAATAAGGGACTTCGTCGAGCACATCAACGAGGCCAAGGACCCCGTCCACAAGACTGTTTTCTATCTCGAGCGCGAGGAGGAGGTGGGGGACGTCGAGGTCGCCATGCAGTGGAACAGCGGCTTCCAGGACTCCGTCTTCACGTTCGCCAACAACATCAACACGCATGAAGGTGGCGCGCACCTCTCCGGTTTCCGGTCGGCGCTCTCGCGCACGATCAACGCCTACGCCCGCCAGAAGGGCCTCCTCAAGGAGAAAGAGGAGAGCCTCACCGGCGACGACATCAGGGAGGGCCTGGCCGCCGTCATCTCGGTGAAGCTACAGGAGCCCCAGTTCGAGGGGCAGACCAAGACCAAGCTCGGCAACACCGAGGTCAAGGGCCTCGTCGAGAGCGCGACCAACCGTTTTCTTGCCGAGTTCCTCGAGGAGCGCCCGGGCGAGGCCAAGGCCATCGTCAACAAAGCGTTGCAGGCCGCGCGGGCGCGCCTCGCGGCGAGGACGGTGAGGGAGAAGATCCGCAAGGGTTATTTGGAGAGCTCGACGCTGCCCGGCAAGCTCGCCGACTGTTCTTCCAGGGACCCCGCCAGGAGCGAGCTCTACATCGTCGAGGGCGATTCGGCGGGGGGAAGTGCGAAACAGGGGAGGGAGCGGAACTTCCAGGCCATACTGCCTCTGCGGGGCAAGATCCTGAACGTCGAGAAGGCCAACATGAACAAGGTCCTCTCCAACGTCGAGATACAGGCGATGATCTCCGCCATCGGGGCCGGCGTGGGGGAGTCCTTCGACGTCGAGCAGGCCCGCTACAACAAGATCGTCATCATGACCGATGCCGACGTGGACGGGAGCCACATCCGGACGCTGGTCCTGACTTTCCTGTACAGGAACATGCCCGAGCTGATCGAGGCCGGCTACGTCTACATAGCCCAGCCTCCGCTCTTCAAGATCACGCACCAGCGTAAGGACTACTACGTCTACAACGAGCGCGAGCTGCAGGAGACCCTGACGCGCTTGAACGCCAACGGCAACGCCAACATCGGTCGCTTCAAAGGCCTGGGTGAGATGAACCCGCTCCAGCTCTGGGAGACGACGATGGACCCGCAAAACAGGACGTTGCTTCAGGTCACGGTCGAGTCTGCGGCGGTCGCCGACGAGCTGTTCACCGCGCTAATGGGCGACAAGGTCGAGCCACGCAAAGCCTTTATCGAGGAGAACGCCAGAGAGGTGAAGAACCTGGATGCTTGATACTTTCTCGGGGAACATACGCCCGCACTCCATAGAAGACGAGATAAAGGATTCCTTCCTCTCGTACGCGATGAGCGTGATCGTCTCGCGCGCCCTGCCCGACGCACGCGACGGCCTGAAGCCGGTGCACCGCAGGGTCCTCTACGCGATGCACGACCTCGGGCTGCAGCCCAACAGGCCCTACCGCAAGAGCGCGACGGTCGTGGGGGAGGTGATCGGAAAGTACCATCCGCACGGCGACTCGGCGGTCTACGACACGCTAACCAGGCTCGCCCAGGACTTCTCGATGCGCTACCCGCTAGTAGACGGCCAGGGGAACTTCGGTAGCGTAGACGGAGATCCACCGGCCGCGATGCGCTACACAGAGGCTCGTCTCACGCGTATGGCGACCGAGATGCTGAGGGACATCGGGTCGGATACCGTCGACTTCGTACCGAACTTCGACGAGAGCCAGCGCCAGCCCGAGGTCCTGCCGGCGCGTTTCCCGAACCTGCTCGTCAACGGGTCTGACGGTATCGCAGTCGGCATGGCGACCAAGATCCCGCCGCACAACCTCGGCGAGGTCATAGACGCGACGGTCGCCCTGATAGAAGACCCTGAGCTCGACGACGAGGTGATCGCCGAGCACATCAAGGGCCCCGACTTCCCGACGGGGGGTGTGATCGTCGGGCTGCGCGGTATCCGCGATGCCATCCAGACAGGGCGGGGCTCCGTGCGCGTGCAGGCCAAGGCGCACACCGAGCAGATCAAAGGCAACAGGACCCAGATCGTGGTCACGGAGATCCCCTACCAGGTCAACAAGAGCTACTTGCTCCAGAAGATCGCCGAGCTGGTCAAGGACCGCAAGCTGCAGGACATCTCCGATCTGCGCGACGAGTCGGACCGGAACGGCATGCGCATCGTGATCGAACTCAAGCGCGAGGCCGTGCCCAAGGTCGTCCTGAACAACCTCTACAAGCACACCCAGATGCAGCAGAGCTTCGGGGTTAACCTGGTCGCTCTCGTCGACGGGGTGCCGAGGACGCTCTCCTACAGGCAGGCCCTACAGCACTACGTCGCCCACCAGTTCGACGTGGTGACGCGCAGGACGCGCTACGAGCTCGGGCGGGCGAAGGCTCGGGCGCACATCCTCGAAGGGTTGCTAATCGCGCTGAAGAACCTCGACGAGGTCGTGGCGACCATCCGCCGCTCGCGCAGCGTGGAGACCGCGCGCAAGAACCTGATGAAGGGGTTCGGGCTCTCCGAACGCCAGGCGCAGGCGATCCTCGACCTCAGGCTGCAGAGGCTCACCGCGATGGAGCGCCAGAAGGTCGAGCAGGAGCACAGGGACCTGCGGGAGAAGATCGAGTACCTCGAGGGCATCCTGGCCGATGAGTCCAAGGTCTACGGGATCGTCAAGGAAGAGCTCGGCGAGGTCAGGGCGGCCTACGCCGACGAGCGCAGGACGGCTATCACGGCCGAGGAGGGCGTCGACCTCGAGATAGAGGACCTAATAGCCGAGGAGGAGATGGTGATCTCCATCTCCAACGGTGGCTACCTCAAGAGCGTCCCCGTCAACTCCTTCCGCAAGCAGGGCCGCGGCGGGGTCGGCGTCGCCGGGATGGAGCTCAAAGAGGGCGACTACATCGACCACCTCTTTATCACGACGACGCACCACTACATGCTCTTCTTTACGAACAAGGGCAAGGTCTACCGTCTCAAGGTCCACCAGCTCCCGCGCATGGGCCGCGCGGCCAAGGGGCGGCACATTGCCAACATGCTCCCCCTCGCGCAGGGCGAGCACATCGCTTCCGTGCTGGCGACCAAGGAGTTCGACGAGGCCGAGTACCTGCTGTTTGCGACCAAGAAGGGCATCGTCAAGAAGTCGAAGTTCCTCGAGTACAACACGCCCTTGAAGAACGACGGGATTATCGCTATCAACCTCGCCGGCGAGGACGAGCTGATCTCCGTCCGTTACGCTTCGGAGGGCGACGAGGTCGTCATCGTGAGCCGCAACGGCAAGGGCATCCGCTTCTCCCAGAGCGACGCAAGACCGATGGGACGCGCCACGGCCGGGGTCAAGGGCATCACGCTCGGCAAGGACGACGTGGTTCTGAGCATGGATGTGATCTCCGAAGACACGGCCGACCTGTTCCTGCTCACCGAGCGCGGCTTCGGCAAGCGCACGGCCCTCTCGCAGTACAGGGCGCAGGGCCGCGGAGGCCGGGGTGTGATCGCGATGAAGACCGACGGGGAGCGCGGCAAACTGGCCGGCGTGCGGGTCGTACGTCCAGGGCTGCACGAGCTGATGATCGTCTCCAACTTCGGGACGACCATCCGCATGGACGCCGACTCGGTCTCGCGGCAGGGCCGCGCGGCCCAGGGCGTCAGGGTGATGAACCTGAGGAGCGGCGACTCTGTGAGCGCCATAGCCAAGGTCATCTCCTCCCGCTCCGCCGACGCCGACGGCGCCACGGACGAGCTCTCGCTGGATGAGATCTCCGGCGATAGGCAGGCCGGCACCTCTACCGCAGGGCTTCCCGAACCCGTCGGCAACGGGGCGGTGCCAGGTGAATAGCGAATGCGAGGGGGTCATCGAGTGCACCGCCCTCGTCCTCGCCGAGAGTTGCACGGAGTACGAAGACAGGCTGACCCTCTTCGGGGTACTCGATGAGATCCGCCCCAACGGCTCTGGAGAGACCTCGATCGTGGTC
>JBKPNW010000302.1:0-7214 GCA_046732815.1 Actinomycetota bacterium
CGAGGGGAGGTATTGGGTGGTGGGGCTTGCGCACGCCGCCTTAGGAGGGGTTACGATGGCGTGCGCTGTGCTGTTGCCCTGCGACGACGACGAGGGTGGCGCCTCCCGCTAGGCTCCCACCTGAGGACTTCTTAGGCGAACTTCCGCCTTACGGAGTTCTATGAAGTTCGCATTCAACTTTACTAGGTGGCCTTGCTCCGTAGGTCATCCGGCATATGTCCACCGACCCTGAAAAGCCTTCGAATAATAGCCAGGTGGCGGATGCGGATGTTCCGATGCGTTGCTAGCCTTCTTGCATCCGGCAAAATGCCAGGATCTAAGAGGCGCGGAGTATGAAGAGAAAAGCCAGAACTAACCCCCAGCGGAATCGCCCGAGGAAAGGGTGACAGGACGATGCGCTCCTCGGAAGCACTCGACCGGAGGGGGCTTATCAACTCCCCGAGGATAGGGGTTACAGCTGCTCTAAGAGAAGAAACAGAGTCCATCGCGCTGAATCCATTGGGGCGTTTTGTGCGAACAGACTTGGATTACGTCAAGAGCGTCTCCGAAGCCGGAGGCGTACCCGTAGTAATTCCACCGTCAATCAGCCTTCGGGCGGCTGAGGCGCTCCTCGACGGATTGGACGGCCTGCTGTTGAGTGGTGGCCCTGACCTAGATCCAGGGTACTACGGCGAAGGACCGATACCCGAACTCGGGACAACCATCCCCGAGTGGGATGCACTCGAGATGGCGCTGCTTAGGCTTGCTCTCAAGCAGGGAATGCCTATTTTTGGCATTTGCCGGGGAATGCAGATCCTCAACGTGGCACTAGGCGGCACGCTCTACCAGGATTTGCCCTCGCAACTCGGCGCCGATGTCCTCAACCACTGGCAGACGACACCCAAGAGCCAGTCCACTCATGAAGTCGAGCTTCTGGACGACTCCTACCTGGCGGAGATCACGGATCGCCAAACGGTGGAGACCAACTCGTACCATCATCAAGGGATCAAGTGCCTGGCCGACGCCCTCAAGGTGGCTGCTCGCTCTGCTGATGGGGTGATAGAGGCGCTCGAGTCGCGCGACTTCTCCGAGCGGTGGCTGGTGGGGGTTCAGTGGCATCCCGAGGGAATGCGCGACATGGGCTCCGGGCACCGAAACCTTTTTGAGGCTCATGTCTGGGCCGCCGAGCGCCACGCCTTACGCAGCGCCGCAGCTTAGGGAGCGTTAGTCGACTGCATCTGTCGGTAAATACGACGCGGCCAAGACGCTTGAAGGGTTCTCGATTCAGCTGCGTATGAAATGAATCTGGAGTCATTAAGCGACGAACTGGTGGGGGAGCGGTAAGGGAGACGATGCAGCCAGCCCACGTCTCTTTGTGGCTGCGCCCCGATACGGTTCCGGATGGGGAGCATCCACACAAGCCACCGGAGGCTCACTGACTCCAAACATGGCGTTGATCCCCTACAGGGAAGATGAACCACGTCCATGCTTGGTTTGGCCTACATCTTTCGAGCCATTTTGTCCCTAATACAGCTGAGAGCCTTCACCGGTACACCTTTGTGCGGTATGAATTGAGAGGTAACCGGTGCCCATATCCTCCTTTCCCTTTCCCCACCTATTACCCTGATACGGGCACCGGCTCTGAGTTCTCAAACCGTACCTCTGCTGGAGCCTTCCTACAACCCCCACTTAAACAGGCTTCGCGATGCTTAACGCCGCTTTACACCTGCGACCTCGCCAGACATGGGAGCGAGGCTGCTGCTCCGATTCATGCAAAGACACTTCTACCTCACACGACAAGCAGGCTTTACTCCCTCTGAATCATGCGCTGGTCTTCCCGTGCCGCCTGCTCGATAGTCTGCCGGGTTGCGTCCCTTACTCTGAACCTGCTGACCTCCGTGCCGTCATCTCTGCGCAGCACTGTCGCACCAGGGACACTCACCAAATCCAAGCGGTAGCCTTTACCGAGCAACGACCGTACCTCGGTGTGGTGCATGCCCGACGCCTCATGTCCTGGGATGCTCGTGCCGGTGATCTTCTCTCCCGCCGCGAACCTGTGGATCTCCTCGCTCATGATCGCACCTTCTTCCCCTTGCTACTCGGGGATCTCAGCGCGGTAGCCGGTTGCACCACTGGCTTCCCAGGCCCTCATTAGTGCCCAACTTCCCTAGGACCGGGGTCGAAGCCTCTACCTCGTGCCCGAAGTTTCTTCGGGCCTCATCTAACCACAAAGGGTGGTATAGCGTATCACCCAATTGCGGTATATCTTGCGAGTGCGTATCGTCTTGGCTCTCAGGACGAGTAAGGGAAGTAGTTCGCAGATCACATACGCAACGCTATTCCGGTTGTGGATGCGTCAATTGTGCCCGGTAGACTTCGTACGTCTCGACGTCTGTGACCGTGCCTTCGACGGCTGCGGCACCGAAGACTCGAAACCAGTGCGAGGCCTCGTCGGTGGCGTGCATCTGTTGCTCGCTCTCCCACAGAGTCACAGCGACCACCTTGCCCTTCTGTGGGTTGGCGAGGAGCAAGCCGCCACTGAAACCAGCTTGCATCCTGAGCGCCGGGAGGAGGTGCTCCTCGACCTCACGTTGCTCCTGTTGGAAACGCTCCGAGTCTACGGAGTACTGGCTTACCCGCGCGAACATAGCACTACCGCCTTTGGTATGAGTGTCTTGGTGCAGACACGATACCACCGATCTCTGAAGCGTCAGGAAGGTGAGGTCGTCCTCCTGCTCCCGGTTATATCCGATGGAGCGACTCCGTCGGACATGCGCGTCTTGCTTGCTGCCACCGCATAAGCCCCGGCCGTGCTCGCCGATCCACTCGTCGTGCCGACCCCTTCGCAAACCACTGGTGGTGTTTCCTATTCCTCTCCCCGCGCGCCAGTCGAACTCCTGCCAACCGGTCGTCCTGAGAGCGAGCTTGACGCGTTAAGGTGCGCCCCTTCCGCAACCCCAATGCCCATCCGGAAGACCAGCTCGCCCCCGAGAAAGCCTCCGAGCCCAGCGAGACCCACGCCCAAGAACGATAGGATGACGGGCAAGACCCCAGGGTCGCCGGGCGCGCCAGAGCGCAGTACCCAGCTCACAGCGAAGAGCCCCACCATGACCACATTGCTCAATCCGTGCCCGAGCCCGATCGCCTTCGCACGTGAGCCTGAAGGTATCCCGAGCCAGTCGATCAGCCCGAACACCGCCGCGAGGAGCCCCCCTATGACCCCGACGGCTATCATCCAGAACGAGATCTCCGACCACTTCCCGTTTCCCGTGAGTAGGTGAACAACATCGAATACAACCGACGTCGATAGCAGCCCCAGCGGAAATGGAATCAGAATGGGGTGTATCGGGTGTCCTAATATCTTGGCTTTGCTTTCCACGCGTTCCTCCATCCAATCCTACGGCTGCCGACCTCGGCTCCTTATTTCGAGGGAAATGCTCCGTTCTCAGCCTGCTCTGGCTAGCTCGATCACCTCCTTTGCGCCTACGGCCATCTCAGAGGCGATGCGCCCCTCTGCATCGACCAGGACCGCTGAGGGTGTGCCTTCTACCCCAAAGGCGTCCTCAACTGCGTACTCGTTATCTAGTACCACCGGGGACTGTAGCCCCATCTGCCTGTTGGCCTCTTCCGTGCCCTCCGAGACTATTAGGATCTCGGGAGCATCCACGGGTGGGTTGGCCTCCAGCTCCTTGAGGTCGGCAAGCATCTGCTGGCAGAAGCTGCACTCCGGACTCCAGAAGAGCAGGAGAGTCCTCCTTCCTTCGAGATCAGCCAGACTCACTTCCTCTCCCATCAGATCCGAAAGCCTCACCTCAGGAGATGGATCGCCGACCTCGAGGGCCGCTGGTCTGCTCTCTTGCGTGGCGTGAGTGGCGGTTGAATGGAGTATCGGCAGCTGAGCGCGGGCTCCAATGGCTTGTGCGATGAGGATTTCTACGGCTTCGGGGCCTTCAGCCAATGGAGTGCCGATCGCACCCTCAGGAGTAATGAGTGCCGCGCTGGGCGTTGCCTCCACGTGATAGGAGTCGGCTACCTCACCGTCTTGTTGCACCAGTACGTGCCGTAGCTTGTGCTCAGAGGCCTTGGCGCGGTTCTCCTTAATGCTCAGATCAGCTATCAGGGATATCGTGAGCTTCTCGCCGTGCTTTTCCTGCCAGCCAGCAATCTCCGGCAACAGTTCGTTGCAGGAATCGCAATCCGGGCTGGTAAAGATCAGCACAACAGGTTTGCCGGCCGCACGTAGGTTCTCGAGCGTAATTTGCTCGCCATGAAAACCTTGGAGGCTAAAATCCGGAGCCACAGACCCTACCGGAAGACCTGCAACTGGCTCGCTCCCGTTGCCGGAATGAACCACTCCAATCCCTGCTTCTAGTGCTTGGAGGCGCACCAGGATGCGCCCGTTCTGGCGAAGTAGATGCAAGATAAACCATCCCTGGATCCCGACCAGGGCCACGATGATTAGCCCGAGGAAAAGGACCAAGAGCTGGACGGCCGAGAGGTCCCCCACCCATCCCACCGTACTCGGTCCGGCGTTCTCGCTACCTTTCCAGACGATGAAAGCGGCCACGGCCATCAAGAGCCCGTTGCGCGCCAGCGTCTTCCAGCCAACAGGAGTTGACTGCAGCTGGCCGAAACAGCGGCAATCTGGCTTGCGGCCCTGGGCGAGGTTGGCGCCTATCCCAACGACGAACGCTAGCAACAGCGCGAGTGCTGCCAAGGCGCCCCACCACGCGGCTACTGTGGGTACCAGTGCCGCAGCCACGGCCAACTCGGCCAGTGATAGTAAGCGGCCAAGCGGTGTCGCCAAGGAGCGTGGTAGCCCGAAGGCGATCATCGCTTGCCGGGAGCCTGCTTGGTCTGCGAGCTTGGCCACTCCCGATAGAGCGAAGACAGCAGCCAGAAGCAAGCGCCCTATGAGCAAAGCAGCGTCCACATCATCCTTCCCAGAGACTCTTTCTCCGCACCTTCTCTACTTTCCCATCTCTTCCGGGAACGCCGTCTACGTGAAATAAACCTTCTAGGCACGTTGGTGAAGTATCCCGCTATTCCGTGTCCTCGGGCCTCTCCCAGCGTCTCCCAGTCCTGCCAGAGGTATCACGGGCAGAGCATCGCCAGCGCTCTTGCGGGACACCCTAGTTATCGCTTACATCATGTTTCTGCACCGGCGGCACGCGTCACAACACCGCATCGAACGTCTACAACGCCGGCACTTCTCTCGACAGCTTAGCGTGCGGCAGCGGCGCCTGGCATCGGCCTCCTCCTGGGAGGCGAAGATCCCAAGGGCGGAGGCCGCAAGGGCAGCGCCAGCAAGCTTTATCGCCCTACCCCGCGTGATGGCGCCGCTCTCCAGATCCATGGCTAGTTGGTCGAGCGAGGCCTCAACCTGTTGGTCTTTCTTGATGAACGCCAACACTCCTCCTTACACTCTCTTTCCCTTCCAAAGGGTAATACGCATCGGAGAACACGATGGTTCGATGCATAGGCAGGAGCCCCTGAAGAGGACCCTGGCCCAAGTTGCCCACGCGCGAGAGAAGCGACAGAGTGCAGTCGTCCTGTCGCCCGAGAAAAGTAGTGACTGCGATTGAAGTAACGTTTTGAGAATCCCCAATAGGCCAACTTCTCGGAAAGCCTTCAACGCGAAGTTCCGAGAATAAGCCTTCCACGCCCTCCGGTGAATAGGAGTCTAGCTACGGGCATGTTCGAGAGTCCCTCTCCTACCCGGGAGTCGGATAACCGTAGTATTCGTAGATCTTTGCGCGTAGTTCAGGGTGCAGACGAATATTGGGATCCAGCTCCGGGCTCCCGTGTACCTGCTCCTTGCTCAACTCGGTCTTTACGAAGCCCCCGCCCACATAGCTTACGGCCTCGATCGGTATCAGGAAGTGGTGTTCGTCGAGTCCTAGGAATCCTCCATGTGTGGCATGCAGGAAGCGAACCTTCCAGTCGACCTCGTCGATCAGGAGGTCCCTGACGAAGCCTATGTTCTTGTCGTTAGGGTCGAGGACCTCGCGGTGGATGAGGTCGCGTGGCATGAGAAGGACGTGTGTCCTCTTGCGTGGGTTATCCATAAGGAGCCTCCTTCTTAACCCGTTCTGGCCAGAGGGCCATCCGATGCTTTGTGTGCACATGTTGCCATCTTTGAGTGGCTAGCGCTCGTCGTGCGCAAAGCGGAGAGGATCGAACGGACCTATCCAGCCTGATGGGTCAACCACGACCTTCCGAGATTTCTGTCAAGACGAAGCTCGGAGAATCTCGCTTCTAAGCACTCGGGTGAATAGGCCGAAGCGTTACTCGCCAGCGGCGGCCATCACCACCCACCTTCCCGCGAAGAGGATCCGGGCATCGAGTTCCTCGGCGAAGGCTTCGGCCGTGAAGTACCTGCGGTAGATCCGGTATCGCGAGCCGTCGGAGAGGACCCGCTCCTCCCAGCCTGCCGTTCCGCCGCTCGGCCCCCACTCGGGGGTGGGCTCGACCAGGACCAGCCGCCCGTCGGCTACCCTCCTGGCCTCGGCCAGGAAGCTGTTCCGGTCCTCTAGCGGGAGCAGGCCGTAGAAGAAGGAGGCGAAGACCCTGCCGAAGGAGCCGTCCGCGAACGGCATTCGAAAGGGGTCACCGCGCACGAACTCGGCCCACGGCACGCGCCGGCGCGCTATCTCCAGCATCGCCTCGCTCTGGTCGAGCCCCGTCACTCCACCCCTGAGATGACGCGTCAGAAACCCGGTCCCGCAGGCCACGTCGAGCACCCTCGTTGGCGGCAATCGCGAGATCGCTCGTATGAGAGTGGGGAGTTCCTCATCTGCATCTCTTCGTGAGGCCTCTTTCTCCTCCTGCTCGGGAGCCAACCGGTCGTAGTAGTGCCTCATGTGTTCGTGGTAGGCCATCACTATGTTCATTGTCTCGCTTTTTCTGAGGCGCTTCGTCGTTCCGAGTGACCAACGGCTTCTTTCGCACCGAACTTCTTAAAATTTACCTACTCAGACTGTCCGAAAAGGGTCGGAGGAGCTTGCGGTGTAGCCTTACGAATCACCTCAACGGCACTTTTCGGTCTTATCCCAAACCAGCTTCCTTGGCGCGGATGATGGCCTGTGCCCGGTCGGCAACCTGGAGCTTGGTGAAGATGTTTGAGACGTAGTTGCCTACTGTCTTGGTGCTAAGCGTCAGGTGCCTGGCGATCGAGGGGTTGGGGTGTCCTTGTGCAATAAGGGTGAGTATCTCTCGCTCGCGGTCGGTGAGGG
>JBKPNW010000303.1:0-22422 GCA_046732815.1 Actinomycetota bacterium
GCGCTGTATACTGTGGGCCATGATGCCATCTTCGGACCAGTAACAAGGAGGACTCGGGTGCCTGAAGAGAACGTGAAGAGATCCTTCTGGGACAGGTTGTTTAGCACCCATCACCCGTCCGAGAGAGAAGAGAGGGTGGCCGAGTATATCATCCACCGACTGGGCGACGGGGCCCACCTGGGCGACGTGGTGGAGGAGGAGTACGTGCGGCGCAACGCCTCGCCCGTGGAGATAGAAGAGATCTGCTCCGACCCCAGGCTCATCGAGGCCGCCCACGAGTACCTGAAGCGGGACTTCGATTCGGGGGAACTCGACCCCGGCCGGCGTCCCGGCTAAACGCCGCATAGAACCGGACCGAGAGCCTATCCAGCCTGTATAATCTGTACTCACGAGCACGTAAACTGGAGGCTGGATGCCGATCTACGAATACAAGTGTGAAAACGGGCACGTCTTCGACGTGATGCAGAAGCTCTCCGAAGATCCCCTTGCGTCCTGCATCGAGTGCGGCGCCCCGGTCAGGAAAGTCCTCCATCCCGTCGGTATCTCGTTCAAGGGCTCGGGCTTCTACTCTACCGACTACAGCAAGAAAGGCCCGAAAGAGGCCGCACAGAAGGATACTGCCAAGAGCACCAACGGGGACAAGGGCGCAAAAGAAGACAAGAAGAGCAAGGAGAAGCCGGCAGGCTCCTCGACCAGCTCAGGAAACAAGGACTGAACACGTGGCGCGAGGCGCCGGCCTACCGCAGAGCCGCCAGGAAGGGATCCTCAGACGGGCACTCCGCGCCCTCGTTCTCGGCATCACCCTCCTCTTCGTCGTCTCCGCCCTCGCCGTCTCTTGCGCGCTCGTCGTCTACACCGCCTGGCGCCACGACTTCTCCCACGGCCTCTTCGCGTTACTCTTCGCCGTCCTCAGCGCCCAGATAGCCCTCAACTGGTTTCTGTGGAAGGACGACGAAGAGTAAGCACTTCAGCTTGTCAGCACGCGCCCTGTCGGGCGCTTGTCAGCATTTCAGCTAGTCTGCTTTCGCGTATCGAAGTCCTCGCTGATTAGCTGACAAGCCGCCTGCAAGGCGGCGTGCTGAAATGCTGACAAGCTGGCGTAGCCAGCATGCTGGCCGGCCGAAGGCCGGCCTGAAAAGTCCTGCAAAACATGCCTCAACTTGTGGTTCAGGTGGTCTGGACAACCCGTAGGCCCGTGCCGTATAGTAGCCCGCGTCGGGTATCGACGGGGAGAACAGGGCGAGCGGCGGCGCTCTTTTTGGGGCGTCGCCGAAACCCGGGACTTAGAGGGAGGAAGGTTGGCGGTCAGGTCGGGCGGCGCTTTCGCGCATTTGCACTGTCATTCGGAGTACTCGATGCTCGACGGGGCCAGCCGGGTCCAGGACCTCATTTCGTTTGCGAAGGACCAGGGGATGCCGGGGCTCGCGCTGACCGACCACGGGGTGATGTACGGCGCGGTCAAGTTCTACAAAGAGGCCAAAGATGCCGGCATAAAGCCCCTGATGGGCTGTGAGGTCTACGTCACGGCCGACCGCAACGACCGGAGCCGCGCTCCCTACTACCACCTCACGCTCATCGCCAGGACCGCCGAGGGTTACAGGAACCTCATGAAGCTCTCGACCTGCGGGTTTCTGGAGGGCTTCTACTATAAGCCGCGCGTCGACATGGAGATGCTCAGGCAGCACGGGCGTGGGATCGTCTGCCTCTCCGGCTGCCTCTCGGCGGAGGTGCCCACCAGGATACTGGAGGGGCGTCCCGATGAGGCGAGGAGGCTCCTGCTGGAGTACGTGGAGATCTTCGACGAAGTGTATCTGGAGCTGCAGGACCATGGCATCGAGCAGCAGCGGCGGGTCAACGAGGGCCTGGTAAAGTTGCACAAGGACACGGGCATCCCGCTCGTCGCCGCCAACGACTCGCACTACACGACGAAAAACGACGCCAGGATGCACGACGTGCTGCTTTGCATCGGGACCGGCAAGTTCTACAACGACCCGAACAGGATGAAGTTCTCCGGCGAGGAATTTTACGTCAAGAGCGCAGAAGAGATGGCAAGGATCTTCCCCGACCATCCCGAGGCTTTGGAGAACACGATCAAGGTCGTGGAGAGCGTCGAGGACGTTGGTATCGAGCTCGGAAAGACGCGCCTGCCGAACTTCCCCAAGCCAGAAGGGTACACCGCAGACCAGTACTTGAGGGAACAGTGTGAGCGAGGCCTGGCGAAGCGTTACGGCGAGCTGGCGAAGAGCCGGGAGGTACTCAGCAGGCTGGAGTTCGAGCTCGATACCATCGGGAAGATGGGCTTCGCCGACTACTTCTTGATCGTGTGGGACTTCGTCAAGTACGCCAAGGACAGGAAGATCGCGGTCGGGCCGGGACGCGGTTCCGCGGCAGGCTCCATCGTCGCCTACGCGCTGGAGATCACGGACCTCGACCCTCTGGAATACTCTCTGCTCTTCGAGCGCTTCTTGAACCCTGACCGCATCAACATGCCCGACGTGGACATAGACTTCTCGGTCTCCGGGCGCTCCGAGGTGATGCGCTACGTCACGGAGAAGTACGGTGGCATCGAGCACGTCGCCCAGATCATCACCTTCGGGACCATCGGCGCGAAGGCGGCCATAAGGGACTCGGGACGGATCTACCAGTATCCCTACTCGGACACGGACAAGCTCGCCAAGTTCATCCCCGAGAAGCCCGTAGGGACTACGCTCAGGGACGTACTGCGCCCCGAGAACGGCACCTACGTCGCCGGGGACAAACACCCTGGTCCAGCGCGCGAGATCATACAGTTCGTGGGGCAGGATCAGGCAGCGAAGCAGGTGCTCGATACGGCCTTCGAGATAGAGGGGTTCGCCCGCCACGCGGGGACCCACGCCGCCGGCGTCGTCATCTCCGAGGAGCCGCTTACCGACATAGTGCCGCTGCAGCGCGTCGCCAGGGACGAGGGGTCCGTCATGGTCCAGCATCCCATGTCCGATGTGGAAGCGTTGGGGCTGCTCAAGGTAGACTTCCTCGGATTGAGGAACCTCGACGTGATCGAAGAGACCCTCGAAACTATTCGCTGGGGCGGCGGTGAGGAGCCAGACATACGTTCGATCCCCCTGGACGACGAGAAGACCTTGAGGCTCTTCGCCAGGGGGGACACCTTCGGGGTCTTCCAGTTCGAGTCGAGCGGGATGCAGCGGATGCTGCAGGAGGTCAGGCCCGACCGCTTCGACGACCTCGTCGCCCTGAACGCTCTCTACAGGCCTGGTCCGATGGACTACATCCCCAACTTCAAGCGCGGCAAGCACGACCCCGAGAGCGTGAAGTATTTAGACCGGCGCCTCAAGCCGATCCTGGAGCCCACCTACGGCGTCGCCGCCTACCAGGAACAGCTGATGGAGATCTCCAAGTCCCTGGGAGGATTCACCCCGGGCGAGGCCGACACGCTGCGCAAGGCCATAGGCAAGAAGAACGCGGCGATGCTGGCCACGCTCAAGGACAAGTTTATGGCCGGTTGCGCGAAGAGCGGCGTCTCTACGGAAGGTGCCGAGGAGTTGTGGAACTGGATGGAGAAGGCAGGAGGGTACTCCTTCAACAAGAGCCACAGCGCCTGCTACTCGTTCCTCGCCTTCCAGACCGCCTACCTCAAAGCCCACTACCCCGAGGCGTACATGGCCGCCCTCATGAGCAGCGTGATGAACACCAAAGACAGGGTGCCCCAGTACGTCGCCGAGGCCAGGGCGATGAAGATACAGGTCCTCCCGCCGGACGTAAACGAGAGCGGACGCCGCTTTACCGTGGTAGGGGAGACCATCCGTTTCGGGCTCTCCGCCGTCAAGAACGTGGGGGATTCTTGCGTCGATTCTATAATCGCCGCGAGGGAGGAAGGCCCCTTCGAGGACATCTTCGACTTCTGCGAGCGCGTCGACCCGAAGACCTACAACAAACGAACCCTGGAGTCTCTCATAAAGTGTGGCGCCTTCGACAACGTTGGCCCGTCGCGGGCCGCCATGGTCGCCATCCACGCCAAGGCCGTCGAACGGTCTACAAAAGGCTTGAAAGGTGCGCACGAGGACCAGTTCTCGATGTTCGACGCCTCAGAGCTCGCGCCACCCAGGCCAGAGTTCCCTGAGGTCGAGGAAGACCAGCGTGAGAGCCTGGAGTGGGAGAAAGAGGCCCTCGGTCTCTACGTCTCGGATCATCCGTTGCGGCCCGTCTTGCACAAGCTGGGCAAGCATACGGACACGACGGTCTCGGACCTCGAAGGTTACAGGGATGGGGCCATCGTTTGGGTCGGGGGGCTGGCGACCTCGGTGCGGACCAACACTACGCGCAAGGGTGACATGATGGCCATGCTGCAGCTCGACGACACGCGGGGCTTCGCCGAGGTCATGGTCTTCCCACGGGTCTACTCCAGGTACGCAGGGTGCGTGCGCGAGGACGCCGTCCTCAAGGTCAAGGGGAAGGTCGAGATGAAAGAAGGCGTTCCGCGCATCGTCGCGCTGGAGATCGAGGAACTCCACCTGGAGCCGGGGGCAGATCCCGTCTACCTCGATGCCGGCACTTTCGTGGGACACCCGCGGAAGGCGGCCAGGGAAGCGTTCGAGCTTCTGCTGCGACACCCCGGGGAAAGCCCGGTCTTCCTCGTCTCCGGCGACGGGAAGCTGGAAGAGAAGGTCGGGGGTATCGCGGATACCTCGGACCTACACGCCGAGCTCAAACGACTCCTCGGGCCCAGGTGTCTCACCTATACATCCCCCGCCGCCGAAGGCACACCGGAACCGCAGATGGAGCAGGTCTCTTAGAGCGGTATACCTGTAGGGGCGGGTTTGAAACTCGCCTTTTAGGTCCGCGAACCGCCTATAAACCACGCGCAAGGCAACATGATTTTTCGCTCGGCCTGAACGTGGGTCGCGTTCTACGCCCGGTTCGAGGAGAGATCCAGGATGAATTCCCGCCTACCAGCGAACCTCGTCCAACCCGCGCGCACGAAGCCGGCGCCCATGGGCTCATTGGCCACATCGGTGTCCGTGATCAGGGGTTTCCCGTTTCTCTCTCTGACCTCCAGGAGCGTTACGGTAC
The DNA here is from genome assembly GCA_046732815.1 of Actinomycetota bacterium. GTDB lineage: Bacteria > Actinomycetota > Rubrobacteria > Rubrobacterales > Rubrobacteraceae > Rubrobacter_D. The sequence goes on from JBKPNW010000303.1 coordinate 5,068, forward strand.
CGGCGGCGAGCAGGTCGTCGACGTAGCCTCGTCCTCTCATCCCTGGTACGACGCCGACGTAGAAGATGGTCAGGAAGCCGGGCGGCTCGGCCGGCATCACCAGGCCCACGAGCTCCCCGTCCTGCGCGTAAGCAAGCCGCCACCACGCGGGGTCGTGCTTCACCCTCTTCGCGTCCTCGAAGAACTCGCGCGCCGCCTCTTGCGCCCCGAGCTTCTCGCGCTCGCCCCTGATCTCACGGTCGAGCGTCCCTTCTGAGACCTCCCGCATCGCCTCGACAAACGCATCCTCGCCGACCTCCTCCACGGTGCAAAAAACCAACCGCTGAGGCGGGGTGGGAGACTCCTCTCCGCGCCACTCGAAGCGCCCGGTCTCCCTGCGGAAGGCGAATCCGACGCTCTCAAGAAGCTCGACCCTCTTCTCCGGGTGGAACTGGAACTGGGGCCGCATCGGCGGATCGTCCAGGACGTGCTCGATCTCCCCGGCGCCCAGAGCCCGCGCCTCCTCTAGCACTTCTCCGAGCAGGCGCTTACCCACGCCCACATGGTCGCCGTCCCACGGTACGTCGAGGAGCACGAGGGCGAAGGGCTCCTCCATGCCAGGCAGCGTCCAGAAGGCCACACGTCCGAGGACTCCCTCTCCTTCCTCTACGGCGACAAAGCACCACTCCGGGCGCATCGAGCCGGCGGCGAACATCCTCTCCAGGTACTCCTCGACTTCTCTATGGTGCTCTGAAGTGCCGGCCACCTCGACGAACGGGTCGAGACCTTCGGCACCAACAGGATGAATGTGCATCTTTGCGGTCCTCCTGGGGCAGCGCGGTGACGAACAACGGTTTGCATCCTGACTGAACAATCATGATGATTAGACGCACCAGCCAACCGAAGGGGGCTGGACGGCAGTATACGCGACCAATTCAGGCGAAGCCAGAAACCCTTACCTTTTTCAGCGAAGGCGCAACATGAATACCTACTTCGCCGCCACCGCTTGGAGCAAACGGTGAGCCTGCCCTAGAAACTGGGAGCGGGTCGAAGCGAACGAGACGCAGCGCACAACGACGGTTGCGCCCGTGGCGGGGTAGGAGATAGGATTGGGCTTTCCCGCAGATTGAGAACGAGGGGTTGATCGAGTGACGACGAGCGACAAGATAGTCTTTACACGCGGTGTACCGCCGCCAGAGGCGTTCCCGACCGAGGAGTTAGGGGCGTGTTTCGACGCGGCGGTCAAAGACGATCCCGCGGTCGTGCTGCAGTATGGCCAGCAGCGCGGCTACGCGCCGCTGCGCGAGGAGCTTGCGGCGGAGTACGGGGTCTCGCCGGTGGAGGTTTTGATCGGCAACGGCTCCTTGCAGTTGCAGGACCTCGTGTCGTCTTTTCTGATCCGTCCCGGTGCGGCGGTCTATACGGAACAGCCTAGCTACGACCGGGCGATCAAGACGTTCAGGCGCCGCGGAGCGCGTACGGTCGGTATCCCGCTGGAAGAGGACGGCATCAGCATCGAGCGTCTGGAGGCGGCGCTAGAGCGGGAGGTCCCCGCGTTCCTGTACCTCGTCCCCGACTTCCAGAATCCGGCGGGGGCGACGCTCTCGCTGGAGAAGCGGCGGAGGGTCGTGGAGCTCGCCTCCGAGTACGGTTTCTGGGTGATCGAAGACGTGCCTTACCGCAAGCTGCGCTACGAGGGCGAGGACCTTCCGCTCTTGCGGGAGATCGACCCCTCGAGCGTCATCACGATGAGCTCTTTCAGCAAGCTCCTGAGCCCTGGCATGAGGGTGGGGTTTATGATCTCCCCCCAGGACTTTATCGACGAGGTCACGGCGCTCGGCGAGGATACCTACCTCTCGCCAGTGCTACCCACGCAGGCCGCCGTCGCCGAGTACCTGCGGCGCGGACTCCTGGAACCCAACATCGAGCGGTTGAAGGACCTGTACACGCCCCGCTGGAAGACGATGACGGGCGCGGTACGCCGCAAACTACCAGGTGCCCAGGCTTTCATCCCCTCGGGAGGATTCTTCGTGAGCTTGATGCTGCCGGAAGACGCGAACACCGAGGATCTCGTGGGCCGCGCCAGGGACATCGGACTCGTGCTCACGCCGGGAGCTGACTTTTTCGCCGATCCCGACGATGGCGGAGCGACGGAAGGCGACAGGTTCGTGCGCCTGCCCTTCTGCGCCGTGACCCCCGACCAGATCGAAGAGGGCGTGAGGCGCCTGGCGAGCCTGCTCTGAAGTTCACTAGAGCGGTGCGAAAAGGTCGACCTGGTTGCCGTCAGGGTCTTTGACGGAAGCGTACCGCTGCCCCCAGAACGCGTCCCACGGCTCTTTATGCCCGTGGCCCAAAGAGGCGAGTTCGTCGTACTTGGCATCGACCTGTTCGGGACTCGAACAAAGGAAGGCGAGGGCGATACGGTGCCCTCCGGATGGCTCGGTCCAGGCGGGGTCGATCTGCTGTATGAGCTCGGCGCTGTCCCACGCGACGCGCAGGCCCGACGGTGTCGTCGCCTCTGCGTGCGGCTCGTCCTCGGCTCCCTCGGAAATTTCCAGGCCGAGCCGGCGGTAGAACTCCAGCGAGGTCTTCATGTCGTGCGCGACGATGCCAACGAGGTCCAATCTTACATCCACGCCTTCCTCCTGTCCGGTTCGCCTTAGCGTACTGGACAGAAGGTCTCTTACCAATGGACGATCCGGCCCTGACGCCGGGCAAAGGAGATCACAGGCCCCGCCTGAATCTTGCACGTCAGTCATGTAACATGGAAGATGGAATGTCAAGGGGAAGCCTTACGGCTTCGGCCGGCGGCCAGGGAGGTGGGTCGGGTGGACGACGAACGAGTATCTCACGCTACCGAGCATGCTGACCTCAAACGCGGCATCGGTCCGTGGTTGCTGTTTTTCTTCGTCTTGGGCGACATCGTGGGGGCGGGGATCTACGCGCTGGTCGGAGAGGTCGGCGCGACGGTAGGCGGCGCGATCTGGACTGCGTTTTTGTGCGCCTTCGTTCTTGCGATCTTCACGGCCGCCTCCTACGCTGAGCTGGTCACCAAGTATCCTCGGGCTGGCGGGTCTGCCACCTACGTCAACAACGCCTTCAGGAACCCGTTTGTAAGCTTTATGGTGGCCTTCGCCGTGGCAGCGTCCAGCCTCACCTCGGCGAGCGTTCTCAGTCTGGCCTTCTCCGGAGACTACCTCCTACAGTTCATAAACGTATCGAGCGTTCTCGCTGCGCTCGTATTCGTGGTTGTGATCGGGTTCATCAACTTCTATGGGATCTCCGAGTCGGTCAGGCTCAACCTGGTTTTCACGTGCGTCGAGATCACCGGCCTGTTGCTGATCGTCGTGATCGGGATCGTGGCACTCGGCGCTGGCACGGGCGAGCCGGCCAGGGCCTTCGAGTTCAAGGAGGACGTGAGCCCTCTTCCCGCCGTTCTGGCCGGAACGGTCCTCGCGTTCTACGCCCTGATCGGCTTCGACGACTCGGTCAACGTGGCGGAAGAGGTACGCCATCCCAGCAGGATCTACCCCCGCGGGATCTTCGGCGGCCTTCTCGCCGCCGGCATTATCTACCTGTTCGTGACGTTTACCGCCTCGATGGTGGTGCCTACGGCCCAGCTCGCCGCATCCAGCGGACCCCTGCTCGAGGTAGTGGAGAGATCACCTCTGACGATCCCGCCGAGGCTGTTCGCGCTCATCGCGCTCATCGCGGTCTCCAACGGGGCGCTGATCAACCTGATTATGGCCTCCCGGGTCATCTACGGCATGGCCGACCAGGACGTGATGCCGGCGGTGTTCTCCAGGGTCCACCCTGGCCGTCGTACGCCGTGGGTGGCCATCCTGTTCGCCACCCTCGTGGTCTTGACGCTCCTCGTCACGATCGGCCGCAACCCCGACGCGCTCGACACCCTCTCCACCACCACCGTGGTGCTCCTGCTTCTGGCGTTCATAATGGTGAACATCTCCGTGCTCGTGCTGCGGGGCGATGAGGTGGAGCACGAACACTTTCGCACCCCGAGCGCGTTCCCCATCCTTGGTATCGTGGTCGGTGCTTCCCTCCTGATATACACCGCCATAAACGACTGGACCGTACTCGGACTGGCAGGCTTGTTGTTGGGAATCGGCCTCGTCCTCTACGGCGTGAACGTACTGGTAAAGAGAAGCCTGGACAGGGAACCTCCGCAGGCCCAGGAGTGATACAGCATGTCAGCACGCCGCCTTTGGCGGCTTGTCAGCACTTCAGCAAGTCAGCTTATTGTTTCTTGCTGAAATGCTGACCTGCTCGACGCCTAGGGGACTCGAGCCCCCTAGACGTCGTACAGTTCGCCGAACTTGGACGCGAGGTAGCGGAGGTAGGGGTCTGTGTCCGGAGGACGGCCTGTGGCGCGTGCGATCAGGTCGTCCGGTTCGTACCTCTTCCCGTGACGGTGGACGTTCTCCCGCAGCCAACCGAGGAGCGTTCCGAACTCGCCGCGCTCCATCTCGGGTAGGATCTCGGGCCGTCCTGCGACGGCCGCCTCGAAGAGCTGTACCGAGAGCACGTTACCGACGGTGTAGGACGGGAAGTAGCCGAAGAGTCCGATGGCCCAGTGGGTGTCCTGTAGAACGCCGAGCGCGTCGGTCTCGGGGACGATGCCGAGGTACTCTTCCATCTTCGCGTTCCACGCTGCAGGGAGATCGGCGACGGTTATACCTTCCTCGAATAGCGCCAGCTCGAGCTCGAAACGCAGGAGGACGTGGAGGTCGTAGGTGAGCTCGTCGGCCTCCGTCCTGATCTCCGAGGGCCTCACGGCGTTCACGGCCCTGTAGAGGGTCTCGAGATCCCCCGAGACGTCGGGGAACGCCTCCCGCAACCGGGGATGGAAGTAGGACCAGAAGGGCCTGGAGCGGGCGACCAGGTTCTCCCACAGGCGCGACTGGGACTCGTGGACGCCCATCGAGACGCCTCCGGCGAGAGGCGTGCGAGAGTAGGAGGGGTCCACGCCCTGTTCGTAGAGGGCGTGGCCGGCTTCGTGGCAGGTACCGAAGAGCCCGATCGAGAGCAGCCCAGGGTCCAGGCGGGTGGTGATCCTCACGTCACCGGGACCGCCGAAGTCGACGCAGAAAGGGTGGACCGCCCTGTCCTGACGGCCCTTGCTCCAGTCGTAGCCGAAGCTCGTAATGACGTCGCGCCCGAACGCCTCCTGGGCGGCCTCGGCGAAGTCGCCCCTGAGCGGCGCGGTGCGGTCTCCCCCGAGCCTCGCCGAGACGTCGCGCACGAGCGGGACGATCCCTGCTTTCAGCGCGTCGAACATGTCTCGGAGTCGCCGCGTACTCGAGCCAGGATCGTAGCGGTCGAGCATCGTGTCGTAGGGATGCTCGCCATCCAGATAGCTTGCTTCCTCCTGCTTGAGGGCAAGTACCCGCTCCATGTGCGGCACGAACAGGGACCACTCGGAGCTTTCGCGGGCCTGGATCCAGGCCGGCTCGGCGAGCGCTGTCGCGCGCGAGGTCTCGGCCACCAGCCGGGCCGGCAGCCTGCTCGCCCGGTTGTACTCTCGTCTGGCGAGGCGCAGGAAGGCGGCCTCATCAGAGCCTGGCTCGCGCTCGCCGGAACGCTCGAGCAGGTCTCCGGTCTCGGGCGAGACGAGCATCTCGTGGGCGAGGCGGCTCAGGGTCGCGAGTTGTTCGGCGCGGCCGCCGACGCCGCCCTCCGGCATGTAGGTCTGCCTGTCCCACGCCAGCACCGCGGCGGCCGCGGATATGTCGCTGATCGTCGCCAGGCGGTCCCGTAGTCTCTGGAAGGCGTCGTTCCGAGCGTCGGCGATCACGCGCGCAATACTAGCATCGGCTGACGCGGTCCTTCCAGCGTATAGTATCGGGGGGATGGGTATAGCTGGGTTTATGGTCTGTGGACTTTCGAGAGTGGGGAGGGCGAGATGAACGGTTTGCTCAAGGGGGCGCTCGCCGTCGGTGGCGGGGCGGTCGGCGTCGAGGTGTTGCGGCGGGCGATTTTCCCCGGGGCGCGGCGGAGATACAAGTCCTGGGAGAGGGCGCCCTACAAGGACTTCCCCAACAAGGTGCTCGTCGTGGGTGGAGGTTTCGCCGGCTACAACGCGGTCGCGAAGCTCTGCAGGCTGGCCAGGGAGCGCGACGATGTGGGCGTCATGCTCATCTCCAGGGAGAACTACTTTACCTTCTGGCCCATGCTGGCGAGCGTCATAGGGGGCGACGTCGAGACGCACAACGTGGCGCAGCCCTTGCGCCGGACGCTCATTCGGCTCGGCGCCAGCTTCCGGCGGGCGGATCTCGAGAGCGTGGATACCGAGAGGCGGGTAGTCGTGGCCGCGGGCAGGGAGTTTCCCTACGACCACCTGGTGCTCTCCCTCGGGGCGCAACCTGCCTACTTCGGGATCCCCGGCGTCGAAGAGCACGCCATCAGCATCAAGGGGATAGGGGCGGGTGAGGAAATCTGCGACCGCGTCATCGAGCGCTACGAGGAGACGACGCTGGCCGGCGGCGCCGTCCCTGACTCCAAGCTCACCTTCGTCATCATCGGGGGCGGCTCGACCGGGGTCGAGGTCGCCGCCGAGCTGCACAACCTCCTGCAGGAACTCCTCGTCCCCGACTACCCCAACATAGACCCGGATCGCCCGAAGATAATCCTCATCGACGCCAACAAGGAGATCTTGAAAGAGCTTGACCCCGCGCTCCGCAGGGTGGCGCACATGAGGCTTCACGACCTCAGGATAGAGATCATCAACAACGTCAAGGCCAGGGAGGTGAGGGCCGACAGGGTCGTCCTCACGGACGGACGCGAGATCGCTGCCGAGAACGTGATCTGGACCGCCGGCGCCCGCGCGAGCAGGACGCTCGACGATCTCCCCTTCCCGCACGACGAACGCGGAGGTCTTACGGTCGACCGCTTTATGCGGGTCGTCGGCCACGACAACGTGTGGGGGATCGGCGACTGCGCGGCCACGGTGGACGCGGACGGCAAGCCGGTGCCCCCCAATGCCCAGGCCGCCGTGCAAGAGGGCGAAGCCGTCGCCGAAAACGTCCTTGCCGCTATAGACGGCGAGGAGCCCGAGCCCTTCCGCTACAAGTCGCTCGGGCAGCTCGTGGAATTGGGCAGCGAGTTTGCCGTCAATGAGGTCATGGGCGTCAAGTTCAGCGGGCAGCTGGCGGCCCTTTTCTGGCGCATGACCTACCTCTACAAGCTGGAGAGCCCGCAGAGCAGGGCCAGGATCGCCGCCGACTGGCTCCTCGACCTCTTCTATGATCCGACCGTCACCCAGATCCGGCGCTAGCCGCGGGACCCTCGCCGAGTGACGGGACCTTCGTCTGCGGGTGGTCTCCGTGCACACTATATCTTGCCCCCTGGCCAAGGGGGTACCTTATCTGGGGACGTGTCGCATTCTCCCCCGCGAGCAGATAACATTCTCGTGTATGGTCACTAGGACATACAGGGTACGTTCCCGTCGACGGCCGGTAGCCTCCGCCGCCGTCAAGCGTGCCCGGCGGCGGCGCTTTAGGACCCGGCGTGTCTCGTTCGTCATCGTGCTTCTCTTCGTCGTATTGCTCCTCTCTTTCGGGATGATGCTATCCGGTTCCTCCTCGGAAAGGGGAGACACCCCTGCCCTGGTGCCCGTTGAGGCCAGGACCCTTCCCAATCCTCCCAACATGCCCACCCTTGCGCAGCAGCCCGACATGGAACGAGTCTGGGATGACGCGATAGCCAAGGATCCCACGCCCGGTCTGGCCACCCACAGCAGGATCGGGACCTCGGGAGGAAGAATCGCCCTGACCTTCGACGACGGGCCCGACCGGCAGACCACCCCACCGATCCTCGACGAGTTGCGCAAGCACGACATAGAGGCGACCTTCTTCGTCTTGGGAAGCCAGGTCAAGAAGAACCCCGACCTCCTGCGAAGGATCGTGGCGGAGGGCCACACCATCGGCAACCATACCTACGACCACGCCGATCTGTCCGCCCTAAACGAAGAGCAGATGCGGCGGGAGCTGCGTAGCACCCAGGAAGCAGTGGACGATGCCCTCGGGTACCACTATCCGATGGTGCTGATGCGGCCACCTTACGGGGATCCTTATTTCGGCGGATCAGGGTCACTCCCCCTTTTCCAGAACGTAGTCCGCCAGGAGAGGCTCTTCCCCGTACTGTGGACCCAGGACCCGAGCGACTACCTGTACGACGGCTTCCCCCAGGGTGTGGTGCAAAGCGTGGCGCGCTCCGATGCAAAGGGGAGAAAGCAGGCGAAAGACCAGGTGCTGCTCTTGCATGATACCCACAGGCAAACGATGGAGGCGCTGCCCCGAATCATCGACCACTACGAAAAAACGGGGCGGCAATTCGCAGGGGTGGACGAGTTGCTGGAAGACAAGTACTCTGGGCCATAGACGTGGGGCCAGGCGTTCCGACGGATGGCCTCGACGGCGTTCACCAGGCTGCGGTGGTCTCGTTGACTTTCTGTTAAGCTGCCCTAGTTGCATCAAGTGGGGAGGAGTCTGACTGCTATTCCCTCCCCTCTCGCCCCGCTTGGAGGAGCGCCATTCTGCTCGAGGCAGCACGAAATAAGGTCAACAGGCCCACTGCTCCTGCCTACCGCGGCATCAGCACGGTCAACACTAATAACACCACCAAGCGCAAGTACGTAGAGTATTTGAGCGGCCCAAGGGAGCTCTACGACCTCGGGCGCGACCCCCACGAGCTGACAACAGGTATCCTGCTAGCAGGCCTTCTTCCGGACTAGTCTCGCGCCTGCACGTGCTTAAGACCTGCGCCGGAATGGGTTGCCGGGCCCCCGAGAACGGGCAGTAGGTCTGATGGCGGGTTCAGGAAGGACAGCCCTTCCTGAACCCGCCATCAGACCTCGGAGTGCGGCGGGTCTTCTTTCGCGAAGGAGACCATGACCGTGCTCTGGTAGGCGGGGCGGCCTTCGAGGCGCGCGTGCCAGGCCTCGATGGCTGGCAGATCCGGCCTCTTTATATCCAACGCGAGCCAACGGTAGATGCTCGATCCGAGGGAGATATCTCCCATGGTGAGCGATGGACCCGCGACGAACTCGTGGTTTCTCAGGTGCGCGTCCAGTATGGCCAAAACCTCGGCCGTGCCGCGGACGGAGGTCTCTATCTTGGCCTGATCCCTCTGCTCCGGAGCGGTGCGTATCAGGCCGACAACGGCGTCCCTGAAGGCGGGCGCGAGAGTACCCAGCTGGAAATCCATCCACTTGTCCGCGAGGGCACGCTCTTCGGAGTCCTCGGGCCAGAGTGTGCCGCTTTCGTGTTTCGCCGAGAGGTAGCGTACGATGGCGTTCGACTCCCAAAGGGCGAAGTCGCCGTCGGTGATCGTAGGAACGAGCCCGGTCGGGTTGCGGGCGAGATACTCGGCTTCGTCGGTGCCACCGAACAGCCCGCCCGCGTCGTGGCGCCGGAACGGGAGCCCGAGCTCCTCGCAGCACCACAGCACCTTCTGTACGTTCATCGAGTTCTTCCGGCCCCAGATCTCGAGCACCTCGTACTCCTCTCTTTCCGCATGCAGAGACTAGTCTAGCGGGAATCGGGGCGTGTGATCCACCCTCCGTACGACCTCTCGAACATCTGCCGTCTTTCGTGGGGCAGTCAAGATGAGGCCCATCGGTTAAGATAGCCTCTCTTATGGATCGTGAGACGCCCAGGAAGTTCGCCACTACGCCGGGCACGCGCGACGTACTGCCCCCGGAGTCCACGCGGTTGCTGGACGTGCAGGCCAGGATCAGGGACCGCTTCAGGCTGTTCGGGTTCAGGGAGGTCCTCACGCCCGCCCTGGAGTACTCGGAGGTGATCGAAGAGCACGGCCTCAGGGACGTCTCGTACAAGCTCTTCGACCAGGACAACCAGATGCTACTCCTCAGACCCGAGATGACCACCCCAATTGCCCGCCTCATCTCCCAGCGCCTGGCAGGCGGCCCACCGCCGCACAAGCTCTCCTACGTCCTTCCCGCCTACCGCCGCGCGAGCGTCGGCCGCGGGCAGAGCGCCGAGCTCTACCAGGCCGGCGTCGAGGTCGTCGGCTCCGCGAGCCCGAGGGAGGATGCCTCCACCGTCGCGCTCCTCGTCGACGTGCTGCAAAGCCTCGGCCTGAGCGCCCCTGCGGACTTCGCCGTCGTGCTCGGCCAGTCGGCCTTCTATGCCGGCTATCTGAACCATTCCGCGCCCGAGGCCGCGGCGGCCGTAAAGGCCGCCCTGGCCGCCAAGGATCTCGTCACCGTCGATGCCATCGCGGAGGAGCTGCCGGCCGATGCCGCCTCCGGCGTGTGTGGCATCCCGCGTATCGTCGGTCCCGCGACGGACGATTCCATTCTCCAGGAGGCCGGACGTTTCGCCGTGGGGGAAGAGGCAGAAGGGGCCCTCGAAAACCTGCGGGAGATACTACGTCACCTCGAAGCGCACGGGGCGCTGGGGGCGGTCATCCTGGACCTCGGTCTCTCCGGGCGTCACGACTACTACACGGGTGCCGTCTACGAGGCCTACGCCTCGGGCCTCGGATTCACCGTCGCCAACGGGGGGCGCTACGACAACCTCCTCAGGCGTTTCGGGAAGGAGCTGCCGGCTACCGGGTTCGCGATCTACCTGGAGAGGCTGCTCTCCGTGCTCCCCGAGGAGGGTCAGAGGCCGCTGCTCGTCCTCGTCGGAGGAGACGTCGGTGGCATCGAGACTGCGGCCGCGCTGCGGAAGCTCGGCGTGCCCGTGTTGCATCTCCCCGAGGAGTCTCCACCCGAGGCCGCCCTCGAGTACGCGAGGAGCGTCGATGCTGCCTGGATCTCCTACCCGGCCCCAGGAGGCGTCAAGCTCGCAACCGCGGACCCTGCCGGAGAGTTCGTCTTCATGAGTCCCGAGTCTGTCGCCAGGACGGTACTCCCTTGAGCCGGCTGCGGGTCGCCGTGCCCAAGGGCGCCATCTTCGCCGACGCGCTCGCCGCGCTCGAGAGGGCCGGGCTCCCGACGGCCGTCCTCAGGGAGAACGGACGCAGGCTCGTATACGCAGCAGCGGAAACCGAGTTTATCGTCAGCAGGCCCTCCGACGTGCCCGTCTTCGTCGAGTACGGCGCCGCCGACATCGGTATCGTCGGCAAGGACGTGCTCGACGAACAGAGGCCGAACGTCGTGGAGCTGAAGGACCTCGGCACCGGGCGGTGCCGTATGATCCTGGCCGCCCCCGAGGGCAAGGCCGAGGAGGTACGGCGCGCCATCCGCCACGCCGAGGTGGTCAGGGTGGCGACCAAGTTCCCCGGCACGGCGAGGCGCTACTTCGAGCTTATGGGCCGCCAGGCCGAGATAATTGAACTGCACGGCTCCATAGAGCTCGCGCCCCTGGTCGGGTTGGCTGAGTGCATCGTCGACCTCACCGCCACGGGCACGACCCTGCGCGAGAACGAGCTGGTGGTGCTAGATGAGATCTCCACTTCGACGGCGCGCCTTATCTCCAACCGCGGCGCCTACCGTCTGCGCCATCGCGAGGTCGTGGCCCTGGCCGACGCTATGGAGGGGGGAACCGGTTGGTTAGGAAGTTAGACGCGAGAGGCAGGGGGTCCGGTGAAGTAGTAAGCGAGCTGCGCCGTCCTGGTGGCTTTCTCTCCGAGGAGGTCCGCAGTGCGGCGCGCCGGATCGTCGAAGACGTGCGCGACAGGGGAGATGCGGCCCTCCTCGAATACAGCGAACGCTTCGACGGGGTGCGGCCGCAGGAGATCCGGGTTCCACAGCGCGAGATAGACCGCGCCGTCGAGTCGCTCTCTCTCGACCTGAAGGACAGCTTCGCGGTGGCCATAGATAACGTTCGCGCCTTCCACGAGCGCGAGATGGACCGCTCGTGGGAGCGGAGCCGCGCGGGAGCCACAACCGGCCAGCGCGTACGACCTATCCGACGCGTCGGCATCTACGTCCCCGGGGGGCATGCCGCCTACCCTAGCACGCTCCTCATGTCCGCCGTCCCGGCCAGTGTGGCCGGGGTGCGCGAGATCAGGATTTGCACTCCTCCCGGCCCGGAAGGGCTGCCCGACTCCGACGTGCTCGCCGTCGCTGGCTTGCTCGGACTACGCGAGATGTACGCTGTGGGTGGCGCGCAGGCGGTAGGGGCCCTGGCCTACGGTACAGCGAGCGTGGCCGCCGTCGACAAGATCGTGGGTCCTGGCAACGATTACGTGACGGCGGCGAAGCTCGAGGTCTTCGGGACCGTTGGTATCGACGCACCGCAGGGGCCGAGCGAGGTGCTCGTGATCGCCGATGCGAGCGCGTTCCCCGAACGGGTCGCCAGCGATCTCATGGCCCAGGCCGAGCACCTCTCCGGGGCTTCGGCCGTGCTGCTAACACCCGAGGAGCGCCTCATAGAGGACGTCGAGCCGCTCTTCGGTGGCGAGCTGGCGGAGCACGTGACGCTCGTGCGCGTCGAGGATCTGACGCAGGCGGTTGGGATCAGCAACCTCTACGCTCCCGAGCATGCGCACGTAATCTCAGAGGACCCCGAGGCCGTGCTGCAGGACCTCTACGCAGTTGGCATGGTCGCTGTGGGGGACTTCAGCCCCGTCGCGCTGGGCGACTACGCGGCCGGTCCTTCCCACGCCCTCCCTTCTGGGGGGGCGGCGACCTGGGCCTCGGCCCTCGGCACCCACGACTTCCTCACCAGGACCAACTACATCCACTTCACCCAGGACGCGCTGCGAGACCTCGGACCGCACGTCGAACGCCTGGCCCGGTTGGAGGGCTTCGAAAACCACGCCGCCAGCGTGAGAACTCGGATGGGATAGAGGTATGGGAGAACCGTTGTAGAATGCTTTGGCTCTAGAGATCCAGGAGGGAGATGTCGCGCAAGGGTACTACGGAGCGCAAGACGGTCGAGACGTTCGTCAGGGTGAGCCTCGAGCTCGACGGCGAAGGAGATGCCGAGGTGGCTACCGGTGTTGGATTCCTGGACCATCTTCTGCACCTGCTCGCCCACCACTCCGGCATGAACCTCGATGTGGAGGCGAAGGGCGACACGTGGGTGGATGACCACCACACCGTCGAAGATACGGGGCTCGTGCTGGGACGCGCCCTCGACGAAGCGCTCGGCGACAGGACTAACATCGTACGCTTCGCCGACGCGAGCGCGCCGCTCATCGAAGCGCTCTCCACGGTAGTCGTCGACCTCGGCGGACGTCCGCATCTCACCTGCAACCTCGGCCCGATGCCAGAGAAAGTAGGAACCTTCGACGTCGAGCTGTTCCCCGAATTCCTGCGTGCCTTCACCCAGTATGGACGCTTCACGCTCCATCTCAACTGCCACTACGGCGAGAACGCGCACCACAAGATAGAGTCGGGCGTCAAGGCGCTGGCCGTCGCCCTGAAAGAGGGCATCGCCCCGCGTGCGTCAGGCAGCGCATCCTCCAAAGGTGTTGTTGATTGAGCTTGTAAGCCAGGACTTTCGCGTGCGCGAGTTAAAATGCCTACTAGTTTGAACGTAGCCGTCGTCGACTATGATGCGGGTAACACCCTCTCCGTCATCCGGGCGCTAGAGAAGGTTGGCGCGAAGGTGGACCTCACGCCCGACCCGGAGAAGGTTCTCGCGGCTGACGCGGTTGTGCTTCCGGGGGTGGGGGCTTTCGGGGACTGCATGAGGAAGCTTAGGGAGCGTGGGATAGACGAGGCGTGCCGTGAAGCGTTCCGGTCAGGGCAGCCTTTCCTCGGGGTCTGCGTCGCGTTGCAAATCGTCTTCGAGGGCTCCGAAGAGTCGCCGGAGGTGGAGGGGCTAGGGCTTCTTTCGGGGAGCGTGGTGCGCTTTGTGGGTGAAGATCTCAAGGTCCCGCACATCGGATGGAACGAGTTGACTCTGGTAAGAGACCACCCCGTCCTCAGAGGTCTCGATGGGGAGGCTTTCTACTTCGTCCATTCTTACTACCCCGAGCCGGAGGAGACTCACGACCTCATCGGCGAGACGGATTACGGCACGCGCTTCTGCTCTGCGGCCGGTAGAGAGAATCTCGTCGCCGTGCAGTTCCATCCGGAGAAGAGCAGCGGGGCTGGCCTGATGTTGTACGAGAACTTCCTGGACTGGGCGGGATCTGCTTGAGTGGCTTCACCGTCTATCCTGCTATCGACGTGCGCGGCGGACGATGCGTGCGTCTCAGGCAGGGGGACTTCGGTCGGGCCAAAGAGTACGATGCCGACCCCGTCGAGCGCGCCCGCGAGTGGGAGCGCCAGGGGGCGCAGGCGATCCACGTCGTCGACCTCGACGGGGCGAAAGAGGGCAGGCCCGTCCAGATCGAGCTGATCCGCCGTATCGCAGGGGCGGTCGGCGTCCCGCTCCAGGTGGGAGGGGGCGTGCGCACCATAGAAGACCTGCGCGCCGCGCGGGAGGCCGGCGCCAGGCGCGTGGTGATGGGGACAGCCGCTGCCGTAGATCGCGACGTGCGGCTCAGGGCGATCGAGGAGGCCGGAGCTGCCCTCGTCGTGGCCGTCGACGCGCGCGAGGGGGTCGTCGCGACGCACGGCTGGCAGAGGTCGAGCGGACTCTCCGTCTTCGACCTCGCCAGGGAGTTGGTCGCCGACGGTGTCACCTCCGTCCTCTACACCGATGTGGCGCGCGACGGCATGGACGCGGGTGCGGCCCTCCGGGGAACCGGAGCCGTCGCGAAGATAATCCCCACCATCGCAAGCGGCGGCGTCCGGGGTACCGACGATGTGGTCGTGCTGTCCAGAACGCCCGGCGTCGCCGGCGTGGTGGTAGGCACCGCCCTCTACGAGGGCAGGGTCACCCTCCGAGAGCTGGTCGCGGGCGCCAGGGCTCCTCACGATAATCTCCCTGCAACCTGAGGTAGGGGCGCTTAGCGAAGCGCCCTGCATTCAATAATCGAGGGTGGACGTTTGGGGCTCGCCACGTTCGTATTTGGCTGATTGGATCGCACGCCAGGAGAACTTGGCGAGGACTTCGTCTGTGGGGCCTCTGCGGTCGGGGATGGCTTCTCTGGCCACCTCCACGGCTGCGTCGATGGCGGCGTTTATCTCGTAAGCCCGCGCTGCCTGGTAGCCGACGCGCAATCTGCGCTGCGTCGATTGCCCTACCGCGTAGGCGACCTCGTATTCCTCCGTACGGCTCTCGTGGTCGCCGATGCGTCTGACCGTGCAACTCAGCTGGGGCATGCACGAATCCTACCATCTGTGTGATCGACCGCCCCTGGTCCGAGTGGGGTAGACTACGGCCGGAGGGCCGTGGACAACTTCTTCGAAACCAGCAAAAAGAAGTCGCGGGGGCGGAAGCTCGGACGCTCGGTACAGCGGGGCCTGCGCGTCCTCTTCAACCTCGGTCTGGTCCTCGGCCTGGCCGTCATGGTGGGCATTACGTGTCTGTACCTGTTCGTCCTGAGGGAGTACGAGGGCGACCTCGATCGGACCTATCCCGAGCTCGCCGAGAATTCCTACGTCTACGACGTGGACGGCAACAAGATAGGCGAGATCCCCGTCGCCCAGAGCCGTGAGACCGTCGGTTTCGAGAGTCTCGGCGAGTACCTCCCCGAGGCCGTAGTCGCCGTCGAGGACCGCCGCTTCTACAACCACTTCGGCGTCGACTTCGAAGGGCTCGCCCGCGCGGCCGTGACGGACCTGAGGTCCCTGGAGATCCAGGAGGGCGGCTCCACGATAACAGAGCAGCTCATGAAGAACCTCTACGTTCCCGAGGACGAGCGCCTGGACACCTCTTTTCGCCGGCGCTTTGTGCAGTCCGCGCTCGCCTTCGCCTACGAACGCAAGCACACCAAGAACGAGGTCCTTACCGCCTATCTGAACACCGTCTACTTCGGCGATGGCGCCTACGGCGCCGAGGAGGCGGCGCAACGTTACTTCGGCAAGAGCGCGAGGGATCTCGACCTATCGGAGGCGGCGCTGCTCGCCGGCTTGCTCCACGCCCCTTCGACCTACACGACCTGGGAGGGCGACGTTATCGAGGGACCCGCCCGCAGGCGCCGAGACGAGGTGCTGCGGCTGATGCAGCAACAGGGTAGGATCTCCCGTGAGGAGCGCGAGGAGGCCGAGGCCGAGCCAATAGAGTTCGCCCCCGAGCCCTCGCCCGAGGATCCCTCCGACACGGCTTTCCTCGAGAAGGTGGGGCGGGAAGTGGAGGAGGAGCTCGGGCCACGGGCCCTGCGTCTCGGGGGACTGAGAATCCACACCACCATGGACCCCGAGCTGCAGCATGCCGCCGTCGAGACCTCGGATGAGGTGCTCTCGGAGCCCGATGACCCTTCTGCGGCCGTCGTGAGCGTAGAACCCCAGAGCGGCGCCATCCGCGCCCTGGCAGGAAAGGAAGGGGACTTCAACCTCGCACTCGACGCCAGAAGACAGCCCGGCAGCTCCTTCAAGCCCATCGTGCTCGCCGCGGCACTGAAGAAAGACATCTCCCCGGAGAGCACCTACATCTCGCAAGAGTTGACCTTCGACTTCAACGACGAGTACTACGAGATACACAACTACGACTACGTAGAGAGGGGAGAGATCTCCGTCTCCGACGCCATGGCGGAGTCAGACAATACGGTCTTCGTGCAACTCGCCGTCGACGTCGGATTGAAGAACGTCGTCGAGACCGCCGAAGACCTCGGTATTACCACGCCCGTCGATCCCTACCCGTCGACCGCGATAGGCGGCCTGGGTACGGGCGTGAGCCCACTCGACATGGTCTCCGCCTACTCGACCTTCGCCGGAGGCGGCATCCACCGCGAGCCATACTCCATTGAGAGCATCGACAGGAACAGCTACGGCCACGAAGAGACGGTCTACGACCATCGGATCGGCGGTCAGCGCGTTCTCACGGGCAACCAGGCGGCGATCGAAACCCAGGTCCTCAGGGGCGTGGTGGAGGACGGCACGGCAACCATGTTCCACGACCTCGACGAGGAGATAGGGCACCCCTCCGCGGGCAAGACGGGTACCACGGATAATTTCGCCGACGCTTGGTACGTCGGCTACACACCCCGACTCTGCACCTCGGTCTGGGTTGGCTACGCCGAAGGACGGCGCTCCCTCGTGGGCGTCCACGGTATTCAGGAGCCGAACGGAGAGACCCTGCCCATGGATATCTGGTCCGATTACATGGCCATTGCCACCGCCGGTGACCTCGAACTCGACTTCCCCGAGGCCGATACGGACGACCTCTATCTCCTCGACCGCAGCACGTCGAGCGGCTTCTAGCGGGTTTAGGAAGGTTTCCCTTCCCAAACCCGCGCTAGTCAGCTGGTCAGCACTTCAGCCAGTCAGGTCCAAATTCGCGAATGCTGAAATGCTGAAATGCTGAAATGCTGAAATGCTGAAATGCTGAAATGCTGAAATGCTGAAATGCTGATCTAGAATAGCCATATGGACTTGCAGCGTCTCTATGC
>JBKPNW010000304.1:0-10359 GCA_046732815.1 Actinomycetota bacterium
AGCCGTCGGGATTGCCCACGCCCAACTCGCAGCGGTTGCCGGAAAGGGGTGCTAGCTCGGAGATACGGAATTCGTCTACGAAGCGTTTGAGGCGCGGATCATTCGCGCCATTAAGTTCGAGCTGGACCCTCCATGAGGTGGCGACTACGGGTGCGTACTGGCCGGGATATGGGCTCGCTATGACATAGCTTTCGTCGCCGTAAGGGCGTAAGGCTCTTACTTGCTGCTCAGGTAGATCGGGGCGGTAGGAGATCCAGACCACGCCGTGGTCGAGGCTGTGGACGGCGTGCCTGTCCTCTATGGGCTTCTCGTAGAAGCCGCAGTTCTGCCAGATCGGGGCGTGGTTTCCGTTGGTCGGCGGGTGACGGTCGTAGTTTATGGGACCCTCGACGGAGGCGTTGGTGGTGGCCGGGTAGACTTCAATCCCTCTTGGCGGGTCCTCGGGCAGGGGTCGCGCCGCGTCTGGTTTCATTCCGTCGGCAGGGAGCATGTTGGTGATCTCCCGCTTCCCCACCTCGGCCCTCGCAAGCTCGGCCGCCTCGCCAGAGGTACCAGACTTCGCCACCGTGGTCTCTTCAGTGGTACCCTCCTCCGACGAAGCGTCGCCGGCGCTCTGCTTGTGGCTCCCTGAAGCTTGGGAGGGATCGTTCGACACTTGCCCGCCGCATGCGGCCGTGAGGAGAGCGACGATGCCGAGCAGAAGCATGAGGCCCAGATTCGCTGGGCGGAGACTAGCTCCGAACTCTGTTTCCGGGCTCTCGATGCTCAAGGGATGCGGGCCCTCTACTCTTACAGCAAAGGTATCTACGGACCTGAAGTTACTTCGGATCTAGCCACGATCTCTGTAAGAGCGACCCTACTCGACTCGTCTCTTGTTACTTCCGCTCAGTCGCACCAACCAGTGATGCCTTGGAGTCTATCGCGGTGAGCGCCCAGTTCCGCGTGCAGTGGCTGCACGTATAGCTGGAGCCAGCCGGATAGTGGATCTCGGCGTGCAATTGCGGGGTCCCCGCAGCGTTGCCCGTATCACCCATCACCCCGAGAGGCGTGCTCGCCGTGACCAACTTTTCGGGAAAGAGCGACTGGATCGTCGTCTCGTTCTTGAGGTGGCAGAAGAAGACGAAGTACCCGAGGCTGCTGGCATCGGTGCTGTAGATCCAGACGAAGTTGCCGTAGAGTGGCAGGTTGATGACGTTGTCGATCGCCCGGCTGTAGTCCCAGGGTGGAGGCGTCTTGCTGCTTACCTCGTAGGTCACGGTCGCATTGACATTGTTGGACGAGCGCGTGCAGACCGCCGCGACCTTGCCTGAGAGCGGCGCATAGACCCGGGGCAGCTTGCGGCGACTTGCAGGAAAGATATCTACCCCATCGTGGGCGCGTTGCGACGTGCTGTTCCTGTGATTCCAGGTGTAGGTCTGTCCCTCCCTGTTGGCGTGCCAGTTGTCTTGCACGGGCGTCTTGTAGGTGCCGTTGACGAGCGGGAAGACGAGCGGGATCGACCCGCTGTAAGGATCCACTAGCGTCTCCGCCTCGGCAATCTCCGGAAGAACCGGCAGCAGAAGCGCGCCGGCCGCGGCTCCCGCGCCCATCTGAAGGAACCTGCGACGGCTGATCCGGGGGTCGAGAACTATCGGCCCCCCTTCCTCAGCGAGCTTACGGTCGTCCCGAGGCAAGTACGCACCCTCCCGATTCGTCTTCGTCCTTCTCATCACACGTCCTCCTTTGTCCGCCTGCGAGTTCGGGATACTGCCACCTACAAACCTTATCCGCAAATTGGGGAGAACGGAACCCTCTCCAAGAGATTTCCTCGAAGGAATCAGCTCCGATGCGCCCGGACCGCTACTGCTCATGGCTTCCTCCCAGAACAATCTAAGCGGAGTGGTTGTACGCTCAGGCCGGCCGGCGGGTGGGTCGCATCTCGGTGAGCGAATCGGCGCGGGCCGCCTCGTAGGCGTCCGGGTCCTCGATGCGCTCGGGCAGTTCCCACCCGCCGCCCTCCGCGGTAATGGCCTCGGCCACCTCCCCCGCCAGTAGCTTTTTCCGAACTTCTTGTTGACAAACCACTCCATCTCCCCCTAAAGTTAGGACTCCTGACAATATTGGTCCGACGGGAAAGGGACGAGGATGAGCGAGGGACAGGCTGGTATACCGGGCTACACTTACGGGACGGGGGAGGTGGCGCGTTCGCCGATCGCTGTTGAGGATTTGGGCCTCCTCAAGCGGACGGTCCTGTTCACCGAGGAGGACGAGAGGTATCTACAAATGGCGGGTGACGTCCTCGAAGGCCAGACCGAGCAGGTTCTGGACCTGTGGTACGGCTTTGTGGGGGACAACACGCATTTGCTCTACTACTTCTCCGACGCTGAAAATGGAGAGCCGAACTCCGAGTATCTGGCGCGCGTGCGCGGGCGGTTTGGTCAGTGGATCCTCGACACTTGCCGACGACCGTACGATCAGGAGTGGCTCGACTACCAGAACGAGATCGCCCTGCGTCACACCCGCGCGAAGAAGAACGAGACCGACGGGGCCTTCGAAACGCCGGACTACATCCCGCTCAGGTACCTGGTGGCGTTCATCTACCCGATAACGGCGACCATCAAGCCGTTTCTCGCGAACGGGGGCCACAGCCCCGAAGAGGTCGACAAGATGCACGACGCGTGGTTCAAGTCGGTCGTATTGCAGGTGACCTTGTGGAGCCAACCATACGCCAAGGACGGGAACTTCTAGCATTTTGGACGACGGCGCCTTCGACCCCTCCTCCCAGCACGGGGACGTCGACAAGAAGATCGTCGCCGCCCTCGAGCGCATCTCGCAGGCCTACCGCGTGCTCTTGCAGCAAGAGGCGCAGGGACGAGGCCTTAGCCCCATACAGGCCCGCTTTTTGGTGCACCTGCTCCACCATCCGGGCGAGCTGGGGCGGGTCGGGCGCCTGGCCGAAGAGTTCGGCCTGAGCCGGGCGACCGTGAGCGACGCGGTGAGGACCCTCGAGTCCAAGGGCCTCGTGCGCAAGGAGCTGTGGCCCGGCGACGGGCGAGTGGCGACTCTGAGGCTTACCCCCGCAGGGGAGGAGGCCGCCGCCGGGCTCTCCGGCTGGGCGGACGTCGTCGAAGAGCAGCTGGAATCGTTCGCTCCCGAAGAAAAGGAAGCAGTGATGCGCTTCCTCATGCGCCTCATCCTGGCGCTGCAGGAGGAGGGCGTGATCACCGTCGCGAGGATGTGCGTGAGCTGCCGGTTCTTCAGGCCCGACGCCCGTCCGGGGAGCGCCTCGCCGCACCACTGCGCGCTGTTGGACCAGCCACTCTCGGGGGCCGACCTCAGGACCGACTGTCCCGAGCATGAGCCCGCGGCGTAGGAGCTTGGACTGCACTCGGGGAGAAGCGATGGCGCGCTGCGAGGCCGCCGCATCGCTGTAACGCCCTGCCGTACTTTCCTCCTGGCTCATACCAGGTCAGGGTGAATGGCCACGTCACAGCGAGAGATCCTACCTCTCGGGCTACTCGTGGATTCCCGCTTTCGCGGGAATGACGTACAAGAGAGGCTCGGCGTCCCGCAGCCCGAAAGCGCGACCTTCCGGGCGGACTTGGTATCAGGCGGCCGGTTCTATGCAGTGCTCGTCGTTGTTGCTCGGGCTGTTGACGTAGCGGCTCACCGGGTAGGTCTCGAGGTCGTCGCCGGGATAGGGTATGAGCAAGTCGGCGAGCTGCTCCCTGTCAGCGTCGGGATCCAGCCAGAGGTCGTAAACGCCGGAGGGCAGTATTACGGGCATCCTGTCGTGGATCCCTTCGAGCACTGAGTTGGCCCTGGTGGTCAGTATGGCGCAGGTGCGCAGCGCCCCGTCGCCGCCCTTCTCCCAGCTCTCCCAGAGTCCGGCGAAGGCGAAGGGACGGCCTTCTTGCATGCGGAAGTAGTAGGGCTGCTTGCCCCCGTTCTCGCGCTTCCACTCGTAGAAGCCGTCGGCCGCGATCAGGCACCGCCGCCTGCGGAAGGCGCTGCGGAAGGATGGCTTCTCGGCGGCCGTCTCGCTGCGGGCGTTGATCATGCGCGCCCCGATCTCGGGGTCCTCGGCCCAGGAAGGGACGAGCCCCCACCTGAGCATCTCCAGATGCCGCCCCCCTTCTTCCTCCAGAACCGCGGCGACCTGCTGTGTCGGGGCGACGTTGTAGCTCGGCGTAAGGTCGACCGAACCTTCGTCCAGCTGAAACTCCTCGGCCAGCCTGCCGGCCGGGGTAGAAAGCGTGTACCTGCCGCACATATCTCTCACCTCTCCAAGAACTCGGAATCCTCCTGTAATTGTACCGGCCCGAGTCCCGTCTCCCACCGGTCGGTCTCTACGGGCCCCCGTTTGTGCCGCGCTCGCTCCTGGCACTTGCGAGCAGTTCTACGACCTCCTCGTCGGATGTCTGTTCGAAGTTCCTGTACCAGAAGCCTATGGCCCCGAGGTCCGAAGGAGATTGCAGGCAGACCAGCTCGTCCACCGCGGGCCTCAAGAGCCGGGCCGTCTGGGCCGCGCACACGGGTGCGGCCAGGACCAGCCGTTTCGGCCCCCTCAAGCGCAGGGCTTCCACGGCGGCGCGGGCCGTCACCCCGGTAGCGAGCCCGTCGTCGACCAGGATCGCGGTTCTTTCGGCGACGTCCGGCTCTGGCCTCTCGCCCCTGAAGTAGCGCAGTCTCCGGCTTACCTCCGCGGTCTCCCTGGCCGTTATCCGCTCGATGTAGGCATCGGGGATGCCCAGACGCCTGACCACATCCTCGTTCAGAACGCGCACACCGCCTGCGGCGACGGCCCCGATACCGAACTCGGGCTGGTCCGGCGCCCCGAGCTTGCGCGAGACGAAAACGTCGAGCGGCGCGCTGAGGGTGCGTGAGATCTCATACCCTACGGGTACTCCTCCTCTTGGCAGGGCGAAGACGACGGGCCGCTCACTCTGGAAGCGGGACAGCTTTCCTGCGAGCCGGCGGCCCGCGTCCCTGCGGTCCTCGAAAGGCGGAAAACCGAAGATCCTCATGGCACTAGCCGAGGCTCCGCCAGAACGGTGCCAGGGCCTCGCGGCTCTTCTCGACCTGCCTTACCCCGCCCGAATACTCCCAGCCGGGCGTCCTCTCCCCCACCCCTTGCATGGTAGCGGTGACGCTCGCGGTGAGGGCGTCGAGGTTGTAACCCCCTTCGAGGATGAACGCGGGGGGCGCGGCCCGGAGCTCGCGGCAGAGGGCCGAGACCAGGGCGGCGAAGCGTCCGAACGCTCCGCTTCCTAACGCCATGCCCCCGAGCAGGTCGTCCGCGTGGGCATCGAAACCGGCGGAGACCAGGATCACCTCGGCTCCGAACTCCCGCAGCACGGGCAAGAAAACGCCGGCGAAAGCCGCGGCGTAGAGGTCTTCTCCCGAACCCGCAGGCAGCGGCACGTTCGCCGTAAAGCCAAGCCCCTCCCCTTCTCCGACCTCTCCGGCCCGACCGGTTCCCGGGTAGAAGGGATTCTGGTGCACCGAGAGGTAGAGGACGCTTTCGTCACCGTAGAAGATGTCCTGGGTGCCGTTGCCGTGATGCACGTCCCAGTCCAGGATGGCGACCCGGTCGAGGCCCCTCGCGAGGGCGTGTCCGGCGGCGACGGCCGCGTGGTTGGTGAGGCAGAACCCCATCCCGTAGTCCCTCCCCGCATGGTGGCCGGGTGGACGGGCGATGGCGAAGGCCGTCGCGCCGGCTAGGGCGCTCTCGAGCGCCGCACAGGCGGCCCCGCTCGCGAAAGAGGCCGCCTCCCAGGAACCCACGCCGACAGCGGTATCCGGGCTGAGGTAGCCCCCTCCCGCCGCGGACATCTCCCGCAGCCCGTCGAGGTAAGCCGGGTCGTGTACCGCGGCGAGGGCCTTTTCCTGCGCCGGATCGCACGGCCGCCACTCCACGAGGACGCCGCTCTGTGCCGCCCTGTCGACCCCCGCCAGAGCCGCGGGGAACCTCTCCGGGGATTCCACGCTGGCGAGGTCGTTGACGTGGCGCTCCGAGGCCGGGTCACTGTAGACGTGCAAACGTTTCACGCTCTCAGGTCACGCTCTCGTTTCGGCGTTGCGTAGACTCCCCTCTGTCCTTATCCACTATGCTACTATGCCCGCATCTCTGATGGGACCCCCGGGGAAAGTGGGGCAGAGCGTTTCGAGGCTCAACGTCCTCATCGCCATTACGGCCGCGATCATCGGCCCGATCTACGGCTACGACCTTCTCTATCGCGAGCGCGCTCCTGTTCCTCATCCCACCCATGAGCTCCCTGCAGACCGGAACCGCCTACCTACCACCCCCGTCGCGGGCCGGCCTGATCTGGGATGTTAGTTTTAGGTTTCAATACCAAGTACAATAAAAGGGCGTCGGCGGGTGCAAGGAAGACCATGGTGATCCGAAAATAGGTTGACAAAGCCGTCCCGGAACCCTGTAATGACCCTCAGAAAGGTGGTTGGAAAGACCGCGATAACGGCCGGGTGGTCTGCTGGTCTCTGGAGCTTAGGACAGCGTTGGCGATGATGGAGGATCACAACAGGCTACTTCCCGCCACTGAATCCGGAAGTGGCTTGGTGAATTATGCCATGCGGAGCCGGGGCGTTCTGGTTCTGGGTTGCG
The DNA here is from genome assembly GCA_046732815.1 of Actinomycetota bacterium. Taxonomy (GTDB): domain Bacteria; phylum Actinomycetota; class Rubrobacteria; order Rubrobacterales; family Rubrobacteraceae; genus Rubrobacter_D. The sequence goes on from JBKPNW010000304.1 coordinate 6,605, forward strand.
TTCTGGTCACGCTGGGGTCGCTGCTGTGCGTCGGGAAAGAGTCGCAGGCGAAACCGCCCGCCCGGGCGCCTGAGCCTGGTGGTTCCGCGGTTTCTCAGAGGCCGGCGGGCCATGATCCGCCGCGCGCGCCGATAGCCGACCAGCGCGCGGCGCAGCAGGAGCCGGTGCACCGGGGTCCTGCAACGCGTCCGGCCCACGAGCCCCCCAACGGGCGGACCGTCCCTGAGCAGAGGCGTACCAAGGATGCGCCCGGTAGGCAGGTTGCTCCGCGGGAGAAACCAGCGCATGAGCCACCGGGGTTGCGGGAGCACGGGCCCCGGAAGACTGTGGGGCCGGACCCTGCCCGTCCGGTCCACCAGCGGCCCGAAGAGCGCCCAGCTTCCGCTGGAAGGGATGCGCAGGGGCGTAACGCAGATCCGCCCGGTAGGCAGGTTGCTGGGCAGGGGAAGCCTGTGCGCGAGCAGAAAGCCGCGCACGAAGCTAAACCTGCACATGAGCCGCCGCGGGAGCACGGCCGGGGTCAGGGTCCCCGAGAGCCCGTGGGGCAGGATCCCGAGCACCAGAGTCCCCAGCCACAGAATTCCGATAAGGATCACGCGTCGCGTCCCGTCCACGAGCAGCCTGCGCCGCAGAAGACCCACAACTCCTACGGAAACGAGAGTAGCGGCCGGCAGGAGGAGGGTGCTGGATCTCCCGGGCAGCAGGTCAAACCAGCGATTCTGCCGGGTAATATCCATCCCGGGGGAAAGAGTTCCGCGGGGCCGCCCGAACGATCACCACGACCTCCCGGGCACGTCGTGGCCGCAGGGCCCAAACCAGATAAGACGGCAGGCAACGGTGCCTACAAGCCGGACGCTTCCGAGGAGGAAAGCCCCGTCTTCGGGCACCCCGACCATACTGGCGCATCGACGGGCGCGCCGGACGGCAGGCCCGCCAGTAGGCGCGTCGTGGGGACGGATATTCCCCACCGCCGATCACCCGCACTGACGTTGGCCGCAGACGAGACCGGTGCGTCGTCAGGAGCAGATCCGTCCCAGCGTCAGACTGGGATCTCCGGAGATAGTCTTGCGGATCTGAGTAGTGACGAGCCCACCAGGGTCGCGGGGTCCTCGCCCGCCCCAGCGACAGAACGTCCGACCGTGGAAACGATCAGGGCCGCCGTTCCAGACGCGCCACCGGGCGGGAATCGAAGACCGGTGGGAGTGCGGGCGCAGGTAGCGCCGGTGACGCCCTTCGGATCGGCTAAGTTCCTGGCCGATCCCCTGTGGGAGGAGAGAGGTTCCCTGGTCGACCTGGCCCAGGAGACCCTTCGCTCGGGCCCCGTCGATCCGCGCGCCCTCTCCAAGAGTGCTTTCCTCAAAGACAGCATCGCACCGCGCGGTCCTCCGCTGGATGTCCCTTCGCCCTTCTTCGGCTTTGTTCCGATGATGGGTGGGGCCGCCACAGGGACCGCTGGATCTTCGAGCGCCGGCGCAGCACCTTTGCTCGCCGTTATAGTCTCCTGCTTTATCGCCCTCCTCTACCGGGGGCGCTCGAGTTTCGCGTCTAATTTTCTCCCTCCAAGAACGGTTCCGCAGCCGGCGCTCGAACGCCCCGGCTGATCCTCCTTGCTCGGGGAGCGTTCTGTGCGCTCCCGAGATCGTACGTCGGACAGACGCCGCTAGGTGTTAACTCCGACATCCAGGCTCAACGCAGAGCGAGGAGAGAACATGAACGCATGGTTGAAGCGCAATAGACTGTCTAATGATGAGAGCGGGCTCGACGACCACCGCGTGCCGGTCCACGCACATCCGTCGACCTCTTCGAGAAGTTCCCCCGAAAGGGGTCCGTCACGTGAAGTTACCACGGCGGTAGCCCCACACTTCAGTACCCGCTCGAAGACGCTGGCGACCCTACTCTACGTGGTTGGCGCGCTGGCCACCCTGTTGTTCGTGTATGGCGGGTGGTTCCGACTGCCCGAGGCCGATGTACAGGCGCTCGATAGGATAGTGTTCGCGGGCGCGGTCCTGGTCTTGACCCTGTGGATCTTCCCCTGGCACCGCTTCGGACGCAACGTGTTGCTCATCCCCGCATCCGCCTGCCTCGCCCTGACGACGTCTGCCGTGTACTTCTCGGGCGGTTGGCGCAGCCCGCTCTCCGTGCTCTACCTCCTCGTGGTGGTCTTCTGCGCAGGATACTTCTCCGCAGGATTAGCGACGCTCTGCGTGGCCGCCACGCTGCTGGTCAGCCTGAGCCCGCAACTGTACACCCCCGACTCGGCGCGTCTGATACAGCACTTGATCGTCCAGGCCCCTACCTATATCGGGCTGACGCTGGCTTGCAGGTACACCCTGTGGGAACGCACGAGCCTGCAGTTCGAACACGACTCAGAGGAGATCGAAGACCTCAAGCAGCGTCTGTGGCAGGAGGCTTCGCTCGACACTCTTACCGGCCTCTACAACCGCAGCCGTTTCGAGGTGCGCTTCCACGAGGAGTTCGAGAGGACGAAGCGTGATGGTGAGCAGTTCATCGTGCTCTTTTTGGACGTCGATGACTTCAAGGAGGTGAACGACAACCACGGGCACCGCAAGGGTGACGACGCCCTGAAGCTGATAGCCGAGATCCTGCAGTCCTGCTCCCGACGCATCGACGTGGTCGCGCGTCACGGGGGCGATGAGTTCATGGTGATCCTGTCCGGAGCCTCCCTCCCCGAGGCCCACCGTTTCTTCGAACGGATACGCAGGCAGGTGGCCGAACGCTCGAGCGGTACGCTGGGCCTGGACCTGCGTCTCAGCGCGGGTGCGGTCCAATGCCCCGATAACTCCTGCGACCCTGTGACCCTTCTCGACGCCGCGGATGAAGCCATGTACAAGGCCAAGAGGCGTGGCAAGAACCGCCTTTTCGCCGCCCTGTCCCTCGCCCCAGCCGAGCACCGGCAGGCGACACATAAAAAGGAGGACTAAGGGTGAGAGAGATCGATAGACACTACGCGCAGGAGGCCGAGAGGCCGGGTATAGGGCCCCTCCTCGAACGGGCCAGACGCAGCCGGGGCGTATCGTTGGAGGAGGCCGAACGGGCCACCAGAATCCGCAGAGACTACCTGGAGAAGCTAGAGAGCGATGACCACTCCACGATGCCAGAGCCCATCTACGTGCGGGGTTTCGTCAAGGCTTACGCCAACTATCTCGACCTCGACGGGGACAGGCTAGCCGCGCAGATCAGGTTCTGGCAGGAGAGAAGGCGGAGGGCCAGACGAGGCCCGCTGTGGGGACATTGAAGGGGAGCATGTCAGCCGGTCAGCTTTTGCTTGCGCGAGCCTTCGTTGACTCGCTGAAGTGCTAATACCGGGGATGGTTTTCGGGCGTCCTGGAACTGCTCGACTTACTGGTCGAGGTTTGTCGGGAAACGGTCTGCATCTGGCGTGCGGCCCTCGCGGCGCGGGGGTCTAATACCCTCGTAATACCGGGCCTCTTCGCACTGTGAGAGGTCCATATTGCATCGAATTATGCATTGAAACTGCGTATTTCTCTGGTAGCATCGACCGCCGTTGTGCAAGCAAAACAATCGGAGGGGGATATTATCGTGCGGCAACTCGCTGCTGTCCTGCTTTTCTGTGCCCTGTTTTCGGCCGTGTTACTGACGAGCGCGCCTTCTGAGGCGCACGCCGATGTCTCGGGGCAGGCGGTCGTGGAAGACGCCCGGTCTTACATCGGCACGTCCTATGGCGCCTGGGGCATGGACTGCTCGGGCTTCACCTCGGCGGTGTTCGCCGACCT
>JBKPNW010000305.1:0-7940 GCA_046732815.1 Actinomycetota bacterium
CTTTTCTCGGAGAGTACGCACAACCTGATCAGCGCGATGAACAAGCACGGGGTGCCCCGCCTGGTGTGCATAACCGGCGTTGGAGTCGGCGACAGCAAGGGTCACGTCGGTTTTCTCTACGATAGGATCATCAGGCCTTTCGTCGTGAAGAACATCTACGAAGACAAGGAACGCCAGGAGGTAGCTATCAAACAGAGCGATCTAGAGTGGGTAATCGTGCGTCCGGCGCAGCTCACCGACGAACCTGCCAGGGGCAAATACAGCGTTTATCTCGGGGGTTCGTACGCCGCGACGAAGATATCGCGTGCGGATGTTGCGAACTTTATGCTCGCGCAGTTGACCGACGACACATACGTGCACAAGACGCCTGTGATCAGCTACTGAGGTTGCGCGGATAGGTCATGGTCGGGGGAAGGTCGGCCTTCCCATCCGTAGCGCATCCAGCCTTAACGGTTGCCGTAACGCGCTGGCGAAGCCGCAGCCTGGTTTGTGTTCGGAGAAAAGTGTGGCATGGCGGTCAGCGGCTGAGCGTGGCCTCTTCGTCCAGTCGGGAGAGCTTGTGCGGGTTGCGGATCGCGTAGATGCGCGTGATCCGGCCGTCCGCGACCACCAGGCTGACCGCCGTGTCGAGCTCGCCGGCGAGCTCGATCCGGACGGCGGGCGCGCCGTTCAGCCATACAGTGCGGACCGCCGCATCCGGCGCGATCGTCCTGAAGCGGGAGAGGAGGGTCGCCACCTGGTCGCGGCCCACCACCGGACGCCGGACGGCGGCCACCTCGCCGCCGCCGTCGGCGACCAGCACCACGTCGGGTGCGAGCACGTCGAGCAGCACCTGGAGATCGCCGGTCCGCAGCGCCGCCAGAAACCGCTCGACCACCTGCTGATGCTCAGCCCGATCGACCCGTATCCGCGGCCGCCGCGCGGCCACGTGCTCCCTGGCCCGGTGGGCGATCTGCCGGACCGCAGCGGGCGTCTTGTCGACCGCTTGAGCGATGTCGGCGTAGGGCACCTCGAAGACCTCACGCAGGACGAAGACCGCCCGTTCGGCGGGCGCGAGGGTCTCCAGCACGGTCAGCATCGCGATCGAGACGCTCTCGGCGAACTCGACGTCCTCGGCCACGTCGGGAGAGGTGGGCAGCGGCTCGGGTAGCCACTCCCCGACGTACTCCTCGCGCCGCCGCGCCAGCGTCCGCAGCCGGTTGAGCGCCTGCCGGGTGACGATTCGGACCAGGTAGGCCCGCGGGTCCCGCACCTCGGCGCGGTCGACGTCGGCCCACCGCAGCCAGGTCTCCTGGACCACGTCCTCGGCGTCGACGGCCGAGCCTAGCATCTCGTAGGCGACCGTGAACAGCAGGCTGCGGTGGCTGACGAACGGGTCGTCGCTCATGCCGGCGAGCTTACCTCGCCGCTCTGACTGGCCAACGGCTTCAGGTCGCAGGACGCCGAGAACTCCTGCGACTCGATGCCGAACGCGGTGTTGGTGCGAGTGTAGAGGTTCGCCAGCCCGATGAACGCGGTGAGCTCCACCAGCGCGGCCGGGCCGAGCGCCTCCAGCAGCCGGTCCGACAACTCGTCGGTCACCGTGGGCGGGGTCTGGCTCATCGCCTCGGCGTACTCCATCACGTCGCGCTCCAGCGGCGTGAAGACGTCGGACTCGCGCCACCGGGGCACCTCACGCGCCCTGGTCAGGTCGAGCCCCTCGTTGTGGGCCTGGAAGTAGCCGAGGTCTAGGCAGAAGCTGCAGCCGACCAGGCTGGCCACCGCCATGTGGGCGAACGACTTCAGATTCTCGTCACACTGGTCCCACTTCTGTGCCTTGCGGCCGATGCTGAAGGAGAAGTTCAGCACCTTCCGGTTGTGCCATGCCACCTCGACCGGTTCGGGCACCTCGCCGAACATCTTGCGGGACATCCGCTCGACCATAGCGCCGTAGATGCCGGTCAACTCTGCCTTCGGAATCCGGGTGTTGTTGGTCATTTCTCCTCCAGGGTCTCTATTGGCTTCGACATAGAGACACCAGCCGGGAATCGGTTGTGACAGCTTCGGAGGATTTTCTCGATCGCCGTGGCCGGAACAGAGTTCCGGTGCTCCGACCTCCTTCCGACAGGTGCGGATGACACGCGCCCAAGTCCCGCTTCGGGTCGCGCACTTCGTTGCCAGGTTTGCTGCGTGGAGGATCAATCGGCGGGGATCACGACGCCGTGATCTCCATCCGCCCTCTGAGGTAGACCTTCGTCGATCTCGTAGTAGTCGCCCGCATCCCCGACGAACACGTGAACAACCGTCTCGAGCCCCGTCGGGAGATCCAACGTGCCAGCAGCGATCGAGACCCGCTCGCCGGAGTCGGGCTCCCAGAACAGGCTAGATCCGCACACTCCACAAAACCCTCGTCGGGCCGTCGCTGACGATCGGTACCAGCGCAGCCCTTCCGACTCGATCAAGACCAAAGCTTCCGGGCGCGTCGCTGTGAACGCCGCGAAATGGCCGCTGCTACGGCGGCACATCGTGCAGTGGCAAGCGACCACGGGACGTAGGGGTCCACGAATTTCGTAGCGGACGGCGCCGCAAAGGCAGCCGCCGCTCCCCCGAATCGGAGAAGAAACGTCTTCCTGTGACATACTACCTCCGCAACGCAACTCTAGGTACCTTGACTACAGAGCATCACCTAGATGCGCTGATCGATACCGGGGCCACATACTGCATCATTGTGCCTTAGAATGCGAATCATGGCAGAGCATCCAGCCGTCCGCACTGTCTTCGCGCCACACGAACCCGGGTATCGCGGCTTCAGAATGGGCGCTGGCCCCCACCCTCGCAACGCACTGCCCATTGTCTCGATCGATTCCCTTACCCTTTCGGGCCGGTTCGGTCCCAAATTCGCGATGGGACCGTGATCCGGCTTTGAGAATCCTGGTTACGGGATCGAGTGGCAGGTTGGGGCGATGGGTGGTGCGTGGGCTGTCGGAGGCGGGGCACGAGGTGGTCGGCGCCGACCGCCAACCGCCCCAGGACGACGAGGACGCCAGGCACCGCACGGTGGACCTCACGGACGTGGGGCAGGTGGCGGGTGCGATGTCCGGTTGCGACGCGGTCGTGCACCTTGGGGCTATCCTCGCGCCGGGCGGGCTCCCCGACGAGGTGGTCTTCAGCAACAACACGCTCTCCACCTTCGCCGTGCTCCAAGCGGCGAGCCTGCTCGGCGTGAGCAGGGCGGTGGTGGCCTCCAGCGGATCGGCGCTGGGCATGGCCTGGGCCCCGCGGCCCTTCCCGCCGCTCTACGTCCCGGTGGACGAGGATCATCCTCTGCTCGCCCAGGACCCTTACGGCCTCTCCAAGGAGGTGGACGAGCGGACCTGCGCCATGTTCAACCGGCGCACCGGTATCTCGGTTCTCGCCTACCGCTTCCACTGGATCACGCTCCCCGAAGAGGCAGCCGGAAGGGCGGCGGCGTTGCGTCATAGACCCGGGGAAGGGGTCCGCGAGCTGTGGGGGTATGTGGACGTCAGGGACGCCGCACGGGCCTGCCGGCTGGGGCTCGAGTCGGAAGGGCTCGACTTCGAAGTTTTCAACATCGCGGCGGCCGACACGCTGAGCGAGACGCCGACGGAAGACCTGATCCAAACCCACCTGCCTAACGTGGAGATCCGACACCCCATCGAGGCCACCGGCAGCGCGTGGTCCACCGAGAAAGCCCGCAGACTGCTCGGCTTCATCCCGCAACACAGCTGGCGGGAGAATGCCTGAGAAAGGGCCCGCCTCCTCGCTTCGGGGTGCTCGTAGCTGCAGACCTCCCACGACCTCGAGGAACGCGCTCAGAACTGCATAAGAGTCGCCGCGTCGCCATACTACTCCCATCTCCATCGTGGGCGAAAGGCCACGTACCGTCCTTTACAGGACTCCCTTTCTGCGATAGTTCCGTAGGGGGGTGGGGATCAGCGCTACCCCTATACCGCTGGCGACGAGGCTGACGATGGTCTGCATGAGCCATACGTCTTTCTGCACCGCCCTCGGAGTGAAGCCGTCCGACTCGCTCGACCATGCTGGCGGTTTGTTCCAACTGTAGCGAAGCCGCTGCAGGTCCATCGGCGCGTCGTACACTTCCAGTGCGACATACAAGAACGTATGGCAGGGTCAAGGAATTGGTATTGGACATATCGGGCGCAGGATCACAGAATGTGGTCACTGCGAAGTTGCAGGTGGGATGGAGGAAGATGCATACAGGAGAAACCCGAGAATGTGGTACGAGTGCTGGGTCGCGTAGAACGTCGCTACCGGGAAGTCGTGGAGAAACAGCAGTGCTGCGAGGCATAGGAGGTGGATATCTTCACTCCCGCACCAGGCTCAACGAAGAGTCAAGTTTGCCCAGGCATAGACCACGTCGTGAACGACGAGGCCGCGGTCGTTAAGGAGACCGTGCGAGGAGCCGCACCCAGAAAGGAGGCCAGCAGGTGGGCGAAGTGACGACCTTGCGCGAGGCGGTAGCCGAACTTGTCAACGACGGCGACTCTGTCGCCCTTGAGGGATTTACGCACCTGATTCCGACCGCCGCCGGCCACGAGATCATCCGCCAGGAGAGGCGGAACCTGACCCTGATCAGGATGACCCCAGACCTGATATACGACCAGATGATCGGGATGGGATGCGCCAGGGAGCTCATCTTCTCCTGGGGCGGAAACCCAGGAGTGGGCTCCCTGCACCGCTTCCGCGACGCCGTGGAGAATGGCTGGCCGCGTCCGCTGGAGTTAGAGGAGCACTCTCACGCAGGGATGGCCAACCGCTACGTCGCTGGAGCCTCCAACCTCCCCTTCGCCGTCTTGAGGGGCTACGTCGGCACCGACCTTCCGAAAGTCACCTCCACTATCGCCCCCATCACGTGCCCCTTCACGGCGGAGGAACTGATGGCGGTGCCGGCCTTGAATCCCGATGTGGCGTTCATCCACGCGCAGCGGGCCGATCGGCGGGGCAACGTAGCGATGTGGGGCATCACCGGCATCCAGAAGGAGGCGGTACTTTCCGCCAAGCGCGCTGTCGTCACGGTCGAGGAAGTGGTAGAGGAGTTCGAGCCGCGCCCTTTCCAGATCGTGCTGCCGTCGGTGGCGGTGGACGCCGTGGCTATCGTACCTCATGGAGCACATCCCTCCTACGCCGACGGCTACTACGACCGCGACAACGCTTTCTACGAGGCTTGGGATGCGATCGCGCGCGATCGTGAACGCTTTACAGACTGGATGGAGCAACACGTCTTGGGCGTAGCGGATTTCGCGGAACACACGAGGAGCATCCAGGGAGAGGAGGCGCTCAGGTGAAGGATAATGGGGCGCGGGAGTACACGACCGACGAGATGATGACCGTGGCCGCCTCCCGCGAACTCAGTGACGGCGCGGTGTGCTTTGTGGGTATAGGATTGCCGAGTGAGGCGACGAACCTCGCACGGGCCACCCACGCCCCCAATTGCGTGCTGCTCTACGAGTCGGGGACCATAGGTGCCAAACCCGATGTCCTCCCGCTCTCCATTGGCGATGGGGTGCTTGCTGAGTACGCCGACTCGGTGGTGTCGGTGCCCGAGATCTTCAACTACTGGCTGCAGGCCGGTCGCGTGGACGTAGGCTTCCTCGGGGCCGCCCAGATGGACCGATACGGGAACATCAACACCACGGTCATCGGGCATTACGAGAGTCCCAAGGTGCGCCTCCCCGGTGCAGGCGGCGCTCCCGAGATCGCGGCTTCGGCCAAAGAGGTGGTCGTAATCCTGAGGCAGATGCCTCGCTCTTTTGTCGAGGAGCTCGCCTTCGTCACCTCGGTCGGACACCGCTTCGGCGGCGACTCCCGCAGAAAACTCGGCTACGGCGGCGCCGGACCGACCATGGTGATCTCCGATCTTGGCATCTTGAGACCCGATCCCCAGACCAGGGAGCTCACGATGACCGCCCTGCACCCCGGTGCCACGGTGGAGGAGGCGAAGGAGGCAACAGGTTGGGACCTCAAGGTGGCGGACGAGCTGGAGACCACCGATCCACCGGCGGAGAGGGAGCTGGAGATCCTGCGCGACCTCAAGGCGAGGACCGAGGCGTCACGAAAGAAGGCCTAGGGAGGGCTTCATTACAACCGACCAGTGGTCGGGCCCGTCCCCGGGAGCAGCGCCAGAAAACTGAGACTCGAGATGAGGGGAGAAGTATGAGCTACGGCGGGACCAACGAAGCTTGGATCGTGGGTGCGGTCCGCACACCGATCGGCCGCCACGGTGGCGCTCTGAGCGCCGTCCGCCCCGACGACCTTGGCGCCGTCGCCCTCGAAGCCCTGATGGAGCGTACCGGCGTGCCAGCCTCGGAGGTCGAGGATGTCTACTTCGGGTGCGCCAACCAGGCCGGCGAAGACAATCGCAACGTCGCCCGGATGTCTCTTCTGCTAGCTGGTTTCCCCGAGGGAGTCGCCGGGGTTACCGTCAACCGCCTGTGTGGTTCCGGCCTGGAAGCAGTCGCCCAGGCCGCGCGCACCGTGATGCTGGGTGAGGCCGATTTGTTCATTGGCGGGGGTGTGGAGTCCATGAGCCGCGCTCCCTGGGCCGTCCCCAAGCCGGAGCGCGCGTTCCCCACCGGCAACACCAAGATGTACGACACCACCCTGGGGTGGCGCTTCGTCAACCCGAGGATGGAGGAGATGGGCCATACCGACTCTCTGGGCATGACCGCCGAGAACCTCGCCCAGGAACGATACCTACTCACGCCAGACGAGGATGCCCCCGACGAGTTGGCCGCCGCCTACGACGTCTCGCGCGAGGCCCAGGACCGCTTCGCCCTCCGCAGCCACGAGAAGGCCGTCGCTGCGACGGACGAGAAGCGCTTTCGCGAAGAGATAGTCCCCGTGACGGTGAAGACCCGCAAGGGCGAGACGATCGTCGAGGCCGACGAGGGCCCGAGGCGCGACACCTCCCTGGAGAAGCTTGGCAAGCTCAGACCAGCATTCAAGGGTGATGGTAGCGTCACGCCAGGCAACTCCAGCTCACTCAACGACGGCGCCGCGGCCGTGCTGATGGTCTCGCAGGAGTACGCTGAGGCGCACAACCTCAAACCCCTGGCAAAGGTGCGGAGCATCGCCGTCGCCGGGGTCCCACCGCGCGTGATGGGCATAGGCCCTGTCCCGGCGACGAAGAAGGCCCTGATGAGAGCAGGGATCACGTTGGAGGACGTCGGCCTCGTGGAGGTCAATGAGGCCTTCGCGGCGCAGTCGCTCGCCGTGCTCTACGAGTGGAGGATGGACCCGGAGGATGAACGGCTGAATCCCAACGGCGGAGCAATAGCGCTCGGACACCCCTTGGGGGCATCGGGGGCGCGCATCCTGACTACTCTCCTGCACGAGATGCAGCGCCGAGACGAGGTCCGCTACGGCCTGGCGACGATGTGCATAGGGGTTGGACAGGGCATCGCCATGGTCGTAGAGAAGCCGGCCTGAACGAGAAGGGAGAAGCGAGGGTTGCGTCTCTCTCCGCGTCGCCCGGTGGTGCTCTCGCACTTGCTGCACCTGCAGGGCATCGAGTCGGCCGTGCTCGAGCTGCGCAGCCGCCAAGTGGTAGAGACGACGGTTAGGGCAGGTGTGCCCATTAGAGGGCACCGCAGAGCAAGTTCGCGAACATATCCCCAAGCAAGGGAAGCTTACGGTAACCGCCTCGCCACAGAAAGGTGTGGAAACGACGCTGCAGCTCGCCGAGCAGCTGGCGGCTCAGGGCTATCATGTGGCGCCACACCTTTCGGCCCGACTGATGGACGATAGTGCTCGAGTTGAGGAGATCGTGCAGCGGCTACACGAAGTCGGCATCCAGGATGCCTTCGTAGTAGCGGGCGACGCTGAGGAGCCCACCTGCGAGTTTAGTGGTGCGCCCGAACCCTTGGAGTCGAAGTCAAATATCGGACACGAGCTCGAGGAGATGGGCATCACCGGCTACC
>JBKPNW010000306.1:0-7672 GCA_046732815.1 Actinomycetota bacterium
TTCCATTGGATAGCGGACCACGACCGCCTCTTCGAGAGATTGGCGGGGGCTCTGAAGCCGGGTGGGCGCCTCGTCGCGCAGTGTGGCGGCGAGGGCAACATCGCTCGCGCCACGAGGGCGACGCAAGAAATTGTAGAAGAGGAGCGTTTCAGGGACTACTTCGAGGGCTGGCAAGACGATAAATACTATGCTGATCCCCAGACTACAGCGAGGCGCCTGGAGGCCGCAGGGTTCGAAGAGATCGAGACCTGGCTGCACGACGAGGTCGCGGCCTTCGGTTCTGTGGAGGAGCTCGCCCGCTTCCTCGCTGCGGTCGTGCTCGGCGGGCACATGGAGAGGTTGCCTGAGGAGGAACGCAGTCCTTTCGCAGCGGCGGTAGCAGAGAAGATAACGGCCGTGGATGGCACGCCCGCCCTGGATTACGTGCGTCTGAACATCGTGGCCCGCAGGTCCGCGTTGTCCTGCGAAGGGGAAGGTACTAACATTACGAGTCCTGCGGCCGAGCCGCCGAGGATTACAGAGACGGAGGAGTGAGCATGAGTCGTCCGAAGACGCTGGTAGAGAAGGTCTGGGACAAGCACGTGGTAAGGAGCGCCGAGGGTGAGCCCGACCTGTTGTACGTGGACCTGCACCTGGTTCACGAGGTGACGAGCCCGCAGGCTTTCGAGGGCCTCAGGCTCGCCGGAAGGGGCGTGCGCCGTCCCGACCTTACGCTGGCGACGATGGACCACAACGTCCCCACGTCGGAGTTCGAAACACCGATAAGAGACAAAGTCTCGGCAAAGCAGATGGAGGCCCTGAGGCAAAACTGCGAGGAGTTCGGCATCGAGCTCAACGAGTGGGGCTCCATCGGGCAGGGCATAGTGCACATTATCGGGCCGGAGACCGGGCTCACCCAGCCGGGGCTCGTGATCGTCTGCGGCGACTCCCACACCGCCACCCACGGCGCTTTCGGCGCGCTCGCCTTCGGCATCGGGACTAGCGAGGTCGAGCACGTCCTCGCCACTCAGACGCTCCACCAGAGCCGGCCCAAGACTATGTCCGTCACCGTAGAGGGCGAGCTCCCCGCGGACGTTACGGCCAAGGACCTCATGCTCGGCATCCTGAACCGCATCGGTACCGGTGGAGGGGTCGGGCACGTCATCGAGTACAGGGGCGAGGCCGTAAGGCAGCTCTCGATGGAGGGACGCATGACCGTGTGCAACATGTCCATCGAGGGCGGGGCCAGGGCCGGCCTCGTAGCCCCGGACGAGACGACCTTCGAGTACCTGGAGGGCAGGGAGTACGCCCCGAAGGGCGAAGCCTGGGAGTTGGCAGTCGAGGAGTGGAAGAAGCTCCCTACCGACGAGGGCGCCGAGTTCGACAAAGAGGTCGTGATCCAGGCCGAGGAACTGGTTCCTTACGTCTCCTGGGGTACGACCCCGGCACAGACCGTCCCGCTCGACGGCGAGGTCCCCGAGCCGGAGAACGAGGGCCACCAGAGGGCGCTCAAGTACATGGCCCTAGAACCTGGCACGGCTATCAGGGACATAGAGGTGGACACCGTCTTCCTGGGATCCTGCACCAATGCGCGCATCGAGGACCTGCGCGCCGCCGCCGGCGTACTCGAGGGCCACAAGGTCAAGGAAGGCATAAGGGCCATGGTCGTCCCTGGTTCCATGCGCGTCAAAAAGCAGGCCGAGGAAGAGGGGCTGGCGGACATCTTTACAGAAGCGGGCTTCGACTGGCGCAACGCGGGGTGCTCGATGTGCCTCGGCATGAACCCCGACATACTGCAGCCGGGCGAGCGTTGTGCCTCGACCAGCAATCGCAACTTCGAGGGACGCCAGGGCAAGGGTGGCAGGACGCATCTCGTCAGCCCGGTGGTGGCAGCTGCTACGGCCGTGGTGGGCCGCTTCGCCTCGCCGAGCGAACTCGGCGTACCCCTGGAGGTGGGTTAGATGGAGCCCGTCGAGCGCGTCTCGGGGAAGGCGCTTCCGCTCGGTTACTCCGACGTGGACACCGACCAGATCGTCCCAAGCGATGCCCTCAAGCGCATCGAGCGCACCGGCTTCGGACAGTTCCTATTCTCCGGCTGGCGCGAGGACGAGGAGTTCATCATGAACAGGGACGAGCACGAAGACGCCGTGATCCTGATCGCCGGCGAGAACTTCGGCTCCGGTTCCAGCCGCGAACACGCGGTCTGGGCGATAAAGGACCACGGCTTCGACGCGGTGATCGCCCCTTCCTTCGCGGACATCTTCAAGAACAACTCGACCAAGAACGGCCTCCTCACCATCGACCTGCCACAGGAGACCGTCGAGCAACTTCTCGAAGCCGTCAGGGAAGACCCCGAGACCGTGATCACGATAGAACTGGACGAGCTCACTGTCACCGCACCCAACGTCCACGAGTCATTCGAGATGGACGACTTCACGCGCCGGCGCATCATGGAAGGCCTCGACGACATAAGCCTCACGCTCACGCACGAGGAGGATCTGGAGGCGTTCGAGAAGACGCGCCCGGACTACCTTCCGAGCGTGCAGTAACGCTACTCTAACGAAAGCCTATCGATGCTCGAAGTCGCGATCATGATCGAAGGTCAGGAGGGCGTGGACTGGGACCGCTGGCGGCGGCTGGCGCTGGCGGTCGAGGACCTCGGCTACGCCGGGCTGTACCGCTCCGACCACTTCCCCAACGGTCAGACGGGTTCATACAAGGATAGCCTGGAGTTGTGGGCTTCACTAACCTGGCTGGCGGAGAATACGGACCGCATAGAGTTCGGACCCCTGGTCTCGCCCGTCTCGTTCCGGCATCCGGTCATCACCGCCTGGCAGGCCTCATCGGTAGACAACCTGGCCGGTGGACGGCTCAGGCTCGGCCTCGGCGCTGGCTGGAACGAGTGGGAGCATGGGACCTTCGGTTTCGACGTGCTCGACACGGACCGGCGCTTCGCCCGCTTCGAGGAGGGGCTCGCGGTCGTGACCGGGCTGCTCCGCAACGACGAGCCGGTGTCTTTCGACGGCGAGTTCTACCACCTTCGCGACGCCCTGCTCCTGCCACGTTCTCCGCGGCCTGGAGGGACGCCCGTGGTCGTCGGGGGCAACGGCGTGCAAAGGACGCTGCCGCTGGCGGCCCGCTACGCGGACGAATGGAACGCCGTCTTTCTGAAGACGGAGGCCTTCAGGGATCTCAACGCGAGGCTCGACGCATTGGTGCATGAGGCCGGGAGAGCTCCAGATGAGGTACGCAGAACCCTGATGACCCGCGTCATCTTCGGCCGCACCGAGGCCGAGGTCGACCACAAGCTCGACGGAGGTTCGAGGCACCACCTCCCGGATGCCGTCCTCGCCGGGACGAAGGACCGGATCGTGTACAGGCTCGGAGAACTCTCCGACGCCGGCGTGCAACGGGTGATGTTGCAGTGGCTCGAGGTAGACGATATCGACGCCCTCGAGGCCATGGCATATTCGGTCCTGCCGCAACTCGAAGCGGGCTTAGGGAGGTTTGCCCTCCCACAGCCCACGCATTTCACCATCACAGCTTTTTGGTGGCGGAACGATCCTGGCGGGTAGATAATGGCGCGATGACAGAGCGTGCGAAGCTCGTCGGGTTCAACCACGTCGCCCTGGAAGTCGGGGACATAGAGGAGGCACTCGAGTTCTACGGACGCCTCTTCGACATCGAACTGCGCGGACGCGGACCCAGGATGGCGTTCATAGACGCGGGCGACCAGTTTATCGCGCTCGCCGAAGGCGAGAACCCCTCCCCTGACAAGCACAGGCACATAGGGATGGTGGTGGACGACAGGAGGATGGTCCGGCGCGCCTTGAGGGAGATGGGGGTGGAGATCATGCCGGGCAGGGGCCTGGATTTCCTCGACCCGTGGGGCAACCACTGGCAGGTCGTGGACTACGCCGAGATCCAGTTCACCAAAGCCCCCGAGATCCTCGAGGGCATGGGCCTCCAGGAGCTGAAAAAGTCAGAGAGAGCGCTCGAAGAACTGCGCAAGAAAGGCCTCGCCCCAGAGTAGAGGTGCCCGGTTCTGCAAGCCGAAAAGCTGACAGCGCGGCGGTTTGCCCTGCAAATCGTCCCAGAAAGGAGCCTCCTTGTTCGACACCACTACCGAGGCCGGGAAGCGGGCAGAGTCGCGGCTGCGCGAGGAGGAGATCGCGTGGATGACCACCGTCCGTTCCGACGGCCAGCCGCAGACGGTGCCCGTGTGGTTCCTGTGGGACGATGAAGGATTCCTGATCTACTCCCAACCGAACCGCCCGAAGCTAAGGAACATCGCCCGCAATCCGCGCGTGGGTCTGAACCTGAACTCCAACGATCAGGGCGGCGACGTCGTTCGCCTCGAGGGGAGGGCGAGGATCGTCGAAGACGCCCCGCCGGCCGGTGAGATCGAACCCTACGTCGAGAAGTACAGCGACAGCATAGTCCGCATCGGCTTCGACGCGGAAGGCTTCGCGCGGGAGTATTCCATCGCGGTGCGCGTAACGCCTGACCGCTGGCAGGTTTGGTAGGGGCTACGACCAGCGCGTTGTGGGACGCTCCTGGGTCTCGCTGTCCACTTCGAGGTCACCTGGAACGAAGAGAAGGCCTGGTTCCTGTACCAGGCCTTCTAACGATGGTGTGATGCGAACATGCGACGCGGTCAGCCTCGTCGGCCTCAGGCGCCTGGTGGGCGCCTTCCACCGCTGGTGCGCTTCAGGTTGCGTGCGGAGCGCTCACGCGGAGATGATGCGTCGCACTATAGCCAGCGCTACGACTCCGGAGCACGCCAACACCAGGCCAGCGGTCAAGGGTAGCCAGGCGCTGCCTCCCGTGTCCGGCAGCTGGTGCGAAGGTGCGGAAGCGCTAGCCGTCGCGCTTGCAGAGGCGCTGGCGGTTGCGCCCGTGCTAGCGTTGTCCTGCACCAGAAGGACATCCAGGCTGTCGGCATAGACGGTGCCGACCGCGAAGGCGCTGTATACCCCACCGGAGGCCAGCTTCGCATCCGGGACCGTCAGGACCGTCTGATCTGTTCCGGCGGCATTGACGTCGAGCGTGTAGGTCCCGGCGGGCACCTCGGCGTAGGGGGTATCCTCTGGGAAGACGAGGTCCGTAACCAAGGGATCGCCACCCCTGGGCACCACGTCGACGGGGCCCGCGTCCGGCGAGGCGTGGATAACACGCACCTTAGCGTTGCCCTCGGAGGGAGCCCTGAGGTCGTCCTGGTAGACCTGCGCGGTTATCGAGCCGTCGGTGACCAGGCCCACGGCCGCTATGGTGTAAGCGCCGCCGGCGGCGAGCTTCACTGGCGCGTCGATGACGGGGTTCGAGGTGTCACCAGTGGCGTAGACGGTTACCTGCTGCGTACCGGCCGGGAGCGACAGGTATGAGGAGACGGTGGTGTAGGGGACGTCGGTAAGCGCCGGCTCGCCGTTGACGTAGACGTCGACGTTCGGGGCGTCGGGCGAGAGGTGGGCTACCCGCACCTGAGCCTCTCCACGCCCCTGCGCGAGGGCCGGTGCCGCCAACGCGAGCGCCGCAAGCAGCGCGAAGCCAAAGATGAATACCCGGCGAAAGATTTTGCTCAACATTAACCTCCTTGTAGATCATGCTCTTGTGCTGCCGCGATGAGCGAGCACACTCGTAGCTCACATGTCCGTTAGCCGCACATTACGAATCACCCCCTTGGCGCTCATGCTGCTTCAACCGGGTTCGAGAGCGGCTGAGTAGGGACCTTCTTCGTCGGTTGCGGGTTGACGGATATCCTGCGGTTTCGCATCTCGACGAGACCGGCGCGCTGCAGCTCGCTCATCTCCTTGGAGACGGCCTCCCTGGTGGAGAAGATCATGTTCGCCAGGTCCTGGTGGGTGAGACGCACCTTGAGGGTCGTGGACGGGCCGTCGGATTCCCCGAAGCGCTCGCCCAGGTGCGAGAGTAACGTGGCCAGGCGTGCCGACACCTCCCTGTTCAGGAGACTTCCGATCGTCTCCTCGGACTGCCTAAAGCGCTCGGAGAAGCAGGAGAACAGCTTCAAGGCGAACTCCGGGCGGCGCTTTATGGCCTCCTTGAGGACGGGTTTCCGCACCATGGCAACCCGAGCGTCGGTGACTGCCTCGGCGAATGCATTCTGGTGTGGCGTCTCTTCGAGGCTGAGCTCGCCGAAGACGTCTCCCTCCGTCAGGAGCGCGGTCGTGGCCTCCTTGTAGTCGCCGTAGATCTTGTACAGCCGCACCGTGCCCTCGAGCAGAAAATAGAGGTAACCATCGGGATCGCCGGGGGCGTAGATGATCTCTTTGGCCCCGAAGCGCCGCTCGGCCACCCTGATGCCCGCCGTCGCAAAGTCCTCCTGACAAAGGCGGGGTTGACCCGCAGCAGGCGCAAGGGGCCCGACGTGGTAGTTGAACATTATGGGTGCTCTCCTCTCGAAATGTTGAACCTCGTATCACACATCGCGCTGACCCTTTCCTCGTATGACTAGGACGAGTATGCGCCGGGTGCGTCCGGGAGACATCGGACTTTCCGACTATCTGTGACCGGGTAATAGCGCCCAGGGCCTTCGCCCCAGTTCGTCGTGGGAGGAGCGGCGTTCGCCTGGTTCGCGGCGCCGGTGACGCTGCCTCCGGCGGGTGCCCGCTCCGAAGGTGTATAAAGTAGCGAGGGCACCGTGCGTTGGTTTGACAGGCGCCTTGTAGAGGTTGGGTTCGCAGATGAGGGTGGCCTATGGAGGGTTCTGACAAACTACGTTTGCTCGAAAGGGCGGTGACCGCCAGCACCAATTCCATAGTGATCTCTGACCCCAATCAGCACGACGACCCACTCGTGTACGTAAATCCCGCTTTCGAGAGGACGACCGGCTACGCTGCCGAGGAGGTCTTGGGACGCAATTGCCGCTTCCTGCAAGGCAAAGACCGGGACCAGCCGGCGCTCGGGGAGCTCAGGGCCGCCATTCAAGAGGGACGGCACTGCACCGCTGTGCTCAGGAACTACCGCAAGGACGGGACCCTGTTCTGGAACGAGCTCAGCATCTACCCCGTTCGTGACGAAGATGGGCGTATGATCAACTTCGTCGGAGTCCAGAACGATATTACCGAGCGCATCAGAACCGAGGAGATCCTCTCGGAGATCCGCCGGGCCGAACGTCGCAGGATAGCCAGGGACTTGCACGACATAGTACTCCAGGACCTCTCAGGCGCGCTCCAGTCGTTGCGGCTCACCCACCTGCGGGCCAAGGGATCGGACCCGAGTTTCGATCTCGAGGAAGAGCTCGAGGCGCTCGGGCGGGCGAGCTCGGGCCTGCGCAGCGCCATCTACGACCTGAGGCGCGAGAAGGAGCGGCCGTTCATGGAGTCGGTCAAATCGTTGGTCGAGCTGAACAAGCAGGTGGCGCCCGAGCGTGAGATCCGGTTGGTCGTCGAAGAAGGGTTCAGTGTAGGCCTCTCCACAAAGGAGAGCGTGGAGTTGTTGCGCGTACTACAGGAGGCCCTCGCGAACGTGC
Organism: Actinomycetota bacterium; assembly: GCA_046732815.1. Classification (GTDB taxonomy): domain Bacteria; phylum Actinomycetota; class Rubrobacteria; order Rubrobacterales; family Rubrobacteraceae; genus Rubrobacter_D. The sequence goes on from JBKPNW010000306.1 coordinate 7,469, forward strand.
GGCGCCATTCCGGAGCGAGGAACGTCGAAGTGGGGCTGCGCGCCGAGGACGAGACGCTGGTGGCGGAGGTCACCGACGACGGCCGGGGATTCGATCCCGGGTCGGCCGGGGCGGGAGTCGGGCTCTCGGCGATGCGCGAACGTATCGAGGGCCTGGGAGGGGAGATCGAGGTTAGGAGCCGACCCGGCCAGGGTACGAAGGTCA